>JAXJWW010000058.1:0-33378 GCA_036307825.1 Treponemataceae bacterium
AACTTATGAAAGATGATGAATTTTCTGTAACTTATATGAGTAATCTTGAACCTCAACTTGTGGTAAGAAAAGCAATCTTAGGTTCTCCATCTTTAAGATTCTGGCCATTAAATCGTTTTGGAGTTGCAAATACAAAAAAATGAAAAAAGTAAGAATTCTTATAGTTGATAGTTCTCCAATTACTCGAAATTTGTTGCTTCAAATTTTGCAAAAAAATCCAAATTTTGAAGTTGTAGGAATGGCATTTAATGGAAAAGATGCAATTTCTATGGCTAAACTACATTTACCAGATGTTATCATTATGGATGTTAACTTACCGATTTTAGATGGTTTGGAAGCAACCAAAGTTATTATGGCAGAATGTCCAACAGGAATTTTAATTTTTACAACTGCTGATGTTGCGAGAATTGCATATAGCGCAATTGAAGCAGGGGCAATTGATATTCTTGCAAAACCAGAAATTGAACAAATTGATGCTCGATTTAGTAGTTTATTTTTACAAAAAATTGAATCAACAGCTAATGCAAAAATCCACAATAAAAATATTTCATTAGAAAATAAATCTAAAAATCAATCTTACAAGTATGATGTGGTTTGTATCGGTGCTGCTGTTGGAGGAACAATGGCAGTACAAAAAATTTTACAAGAATTACCAGTAAATTTTCCTGTACCTGTTTTGATTTCTTTACAAATCGATAAAAGTTTTGATGTGCATTATGTACAATGGTTAAAAGAAAGTTGCAAAATAAAAATTCAACTTGCCTCTGATGGAATTATCCCATTACCAGGAACAGCTTATGTTTCACCAGCTCAAAAACATTTAACAGTTTCTTATATTGCTGGAAAAAAATCAGTTTTAAGATTAGTTGATGATGATCTTGATATTTTTTATCCTTCAGTTGATAAACTTTTTTCTTCTGTAGCTAATGTCTATAAAGATAAATCTTTAGGTATCATTCTATCTGGAATTGGAAAAGATGGTGCACAAGGTTGTGTTGATATTTTTTCTCAAGGTGGATATACAATCGCTGAATCTGATGATACTTCGGAAGTTTTTGGAACACCAAAAGTTGCATTAGAATTTGGTGGTGTAAGTAAAGTTTTATGTTTAGATAAAATCAGTTCCGAGTTACTAAAATTTTTTGAATAAAATTTTTTAATGTCACGCTAACCTTATTTTCTTGTCATGCTGAACGTATTTTTCTGTCATATTGAATTTATTTTTCTGTCATGCTGAACTTGTTTCAGCATCTACACTGAAAAGATTCCGAACCATCACATGCTACGCAAGTGGTTCGGAATGACGCAATTTCAAGCACACAATGAGAGACTGCCTTTGCAAACCCAAACCTTCCCCAAAATCGAAAGTCGTTAGACTTGAGCAAATCCGTGTGGCCATTTTGACTTCGCCCAATGACCGACAAAAAACAACAAAACCTTACTCCAACTAGAAATGTCGTTAGACATTTCGAATCCGTGTGGCTTTTTTTATTTCACTCTTGTTTTATTTTGTGTTTACTTTTCCAAGTTGACCACAAGCTCCACCAATTTTTTCACCTTTTCTAGTTCGTATTGTAACTTTAAGACCAGCTTCTTCTAGCGTTTTGAAAAATCTATAACATTCATTTTTAGAAGGTTCTTCTAATGGTAGTTCTTTTATTGGATTCCAAGGAATTAAGTTGATATGTACATCCATATTTTTTGCAAAATCAATTAATTTTTTTGCAGATTCTTTATCTGTATTTGTTTTTCCAATTAAAGCTGCTTCTAGAGTACATCTTTTACCTGTTTTTTCAATAAAATAATTTATGGCTTTTTTTAATTCACCAATTGGATTTGTTTTTGAAATTGGCATTAGTTTTTCTCTTAGTTCTGGATTTGCGGTTGTAAGAGAAACTGCTAAACGAATTTTTGGACCATTATCTGCTAAATCGTAAATTCCTTTAATAACACCACAAGTTGAAAGTGTTATTCTTCGTGGTGATAAATTTCTTCCTTCAGGTGAAGTTAAAACTTCGATTGCTTTACGGATTGATGGTAAATTGAGCATTGGTTCGCCCATTCCCATAAAAACGATATTGTCCAATTTTTCACATTCATCTTCGAGATATAAAAATTGTTCTACGATTTCGCTTGCTGTTAAATTTCTTGAAAAACCTAAAGTTCCTGTTTTACAAAATGCGCAACCCATTGCGCATCCAACTTGACAAGAAACACAGGCGGTTTTTCTGCCTTTACCGTCTAAAAGTAAAACTGTTTCTACGCAAGAACCATCTTGCAATGTCAACTGTAATTTTACAGTTCCGTCTGGGTCAACTAATTTTTGTGTAATTGTAGAAGAACGAAGGACGGCTTTTTCTGAAAGTTCTTTTCTCATTTGTTCAGGAAGATTTGTCATTTCATCAAATGATTTTGCTCCGTCAGCAATCCATTTGAAAATTTGTTTTGCTCTAAATTTTTGTTTTAATTCAAAAACTTCTGTCAATTCAGAGCAATTTAATCCCGCAATAGCAATTAATGAGTCAGAATTTTGCATAAACCGTCCTTTTTATATGATTACATACCGAATGGACGAGTAGTGTTTTGAGTATTTTGAATTTTTTCAAGCATTTCATTAATTGCTTGTGATTTTATTCCTAATCTTTGGAATTCATGCAAAATATCAATAGCACTTTGTTTTTGATCAAGCTTCATATAACAATCCGCTAAGTCAATATAAAGTCTATAGTTTTTAGGATCTGCTTGTTTTAATCTTGTAAGACTAGAAATAGCTTCTTCGTAGCGACCTTGTCCTTTGCTAATCAATGCAAGTCCTAAAACTGCGTAAATATCAAATTCGATATTTAATGCTTTATTGTAATATTCTTGAGCTAATTCATAATCACCTGTATTTCGGTAAGCATCACCTGCACGAGTAAGAATAACTTTATTATTTGGATCTAAATCCAAAATTTTATTCCAGTACTCTACAGAACGATATTGTTGATTCATTCCACGATAACAGTCTGCCAAACCGAAAAGTGCATAGAAGTTTTTTGGATCCATTGCCAAAGCTCTTTCAAAATAAGGAACACCTTTATCAAATGTTTTTAATTTTCTGTGACAGTTTCCGATAGAAGTAAGCACACGAATATCAACTTGAATATCAGTTAAATCTAACATTCTTGTCCAATAATAAAGTGCATCACGATATTCTTTGAAATCGTAATGAAGATGTCCTAATCCGATTAATGCATAAGCATTATTTTCTTCCATGTCGAGAACGCGTAAATAAATTTGCTTTGATTTTCTAAAATCACGGATTTTTCTATAAGCATCAGCAACACGAGTTAAAACTGTAATATTTCTGTCATCATGCACAAGATATTGTTCCCAAATTTCAATTGCGCGATGATATTGATTTAATGCTTTGTAACAGTCTGCTAGACCGAAAAGAGCATAATTATTTCCTGGATGGAATGCTAAACATTTTGAATAATGATCAATAGCGGCTTTAAAATTATTTTGTTTTCTAGCTGAGTCACCTAAACCTACGAGAGCATAGTTGTTATTATCTTCTATTGTAAGGATTTCTCTAAATGCAGCTTCTGCGTTTTCAATGTCGTTTTCTTTTAAAAGTTGATAACCTTTTTTAGATAACTCTGAAATCTGTTGAGTTATTGGATCGATTTCTGCAGGTAAATCACTACCCATGAACATTTTGTCTTCAAAATCTGGTGTTGAAAATAATTCTTCCATTTTTTCATTCCTTATTATTTAGTAATGTAGAGATAAGGGTAGCCACTTTTTGAATAATCGGTTCTGATTTTCTTTTGTTATGTGCTAGCCAATACAGTTTTAAAGCCTGTAACTCTTTGTTTTGTTGTGCGTAGTAATCACCAACTCTAGCAAGTCCATCTGAATATCCGGTTGTAATGAATAACCGTCTGGCAGATTCAACTTCACCTTGGTTGAATAGCACGTTACCTTTGCGATTTAATATAGCTTTTTGTTCTGATGTAAGCCCTGTTACTGGAGCATCAGTTACTTTAATGAATCCTTGATTTTTATTTACTTGGTTCATTTGTTCTTTTAATTTTTCATCCATATTTTTTTAACCGCTACTATAATTTTACTATAAAAATGCAAATAGTCAAGTAAATTTTATTATTCGTTAATTATTTTATAAAAGTCTACAATAGAGCGTCCAAAGATTCTCTGGTCGGTTCTTGTAAGACCTTCAATTTTATCTGGAAGTTTTTTTTCACTTGGTCGGTGAATCATTAGTGTTCCATTTGGCTTTAAGGCGTTGTATTTGTAACACATTCCAACTAAATCTTCATGAAAGTTATATGGAAAAGGAGGATCGCAAAAAATAAGGTCAAACTGTTCTTTATTTCGCTTTAAGAAAAGTTCAACTGCCATAAATTTGCAATTAATTTTATTAGGAGCGATAGAAACATTTTCTAAAACAGTATCAATTTTGATTCTATCTTTTTCAACTAGTGTAACTGGATTTGCACCGCGAGAAGATGCTTCTAAAGCGATACTGCCTGAGCCTGAAAATAAATCCAAAAATGATAAATCCGTTATATCATTTAAAATTGAAAAAACTGACTCTTTCATTTTGTCCATTGCTGGTCTAATTATTCCATCTGGACACTTGATATTTCTACCTTTTAAAACACCACCTGTAATTCTCATTTCTACATTATACCTAAGTTTTGATTTCTCGTCTACTTTGTTATAAATTTTAAAATGATAAAGACTTTGTTGATATATTATGAACTTTTAAATTAAAACAATATAATATAGTAAATAAAGTAGTCTATTGACGAAAAACCTATTTTCCTGTAGACTTATAGAACCCCTTGGAACGTCGTATGGCGTTTCTACTAATCCATAAGGAGTCAAAAATGAGAAAATACGAATTGATGACTATCTATCCTTTAGAGGAAGATAAGTACAAAGCTGGTCTTGAAAACGTAAAAAACGTTCTTTCCCAATTTGGAGCAGAAATCCAAAGTGAAGAACCTTACGGAGACCGTGATTTATGCTACGAAGTAAAAAAACACAAAAAAGGACGTTTCGTACTTCTTAACATTACTGCAAACCCAGCAAAAATCGATGAGATTGATCGCCAATTCAAATTGAATGCAGATCTTCTTAAATTCCTTTTTGTTCGCGTAGAAGACTAAAAATAAACTTTTGTTATAAAGGAGAACAGTTATGGCTGATTTAAATCATGTAACACTTATTGGAAGGTTAACTAGAGATGCTGAGTTGAAATATACTCCAGGCGGATTGGCAATTTCCAGTTTTTCCATAGCTGTAAATCGTAGACGAAAGAATGGTGATCAGTGGGTAGATGAGGTTAGTTATTTTGATATTAATCTTTACGGCAAACCTGCAGAAAGCCTAAAACAATACCTTACAAAAGGTAAACAAGTTGCCGTTGATGGTGAATTAAGACAGGACAGATGGGAAAAAGACGGACAAAATCATAGCAGAATTTATATTGCTGCTAATAATGTTCAGTTGCTTGGTGGAAATACTGGTTCAAGTAATTATTCTAATGCAGGTGGATTTTCTCCTGCAAACAATAATTCTCAGGGGTACAATCAGGGATATTCACAACCACAAAATTCCTATCAGCCACGATATGACGCACCACAAGATCAATATGATCCAGGTTCTTCATACGGTTCTGATTCTTCATTCCCAGAAGATATTCCATTTTAATTTTAGGAGTTGAATTTATGTCAGACGAAATGATTAAAGATATCGACACAACACCAGATGTTCAAATGCAAGATGTTATTCGTGATTCAGACGATAAAGCACAAAGATCAAAAGGTAAAACTTTCTTCAGAAAAAAGGTTTGCCGTTTCTGTGCTAACAAAGCAAAAATCGATTACAAAGATGCTGATGGTCTTCGCAGATTTACAACAGAACGCGGTAAGATTTTACCACGCCGTATTACTGGTACTTGTGCAAAACACCAAAGAAGACTTGCTCTCGAAATCAAAAGAGCTAGAGCAATTTGTCTTTTGCCATTCGTAACAGAATAATTTATATTTAAATCAGAATCACTTTGTGATTTTTGAAAAGCAACTTTCTTTAGCCCTTGCTTTGGAAAGTTGCAAAATATTTTAAAGTAGACGATCCCACTCCTGGTAACGTCTACTAAATTCTATAGGAGCTTGAAAACTATGAAAGTAATCTTAAACGCAGATGTAAAACACCTCGGAGAAGAAGGTGATGTAAAAGTAGTTGCAAACGGATACGCTCGTAACTATCTTTTCCCAAGAAACTTAGCACTTCCTTTCAATGAATTAACAGTTGCTTATTTTGAAAGCCGCAAAGAAGAAATTGAAGCTAAAAAAGAAGCAAAACGAAAAGATGCTGCTAGCTTAAAAGAAAAATTAACAAGTGCAAATATTGTTATTCCAATGCCAGCTGGTGCAAACGGAAAACTTTATGGAGCTGTTACTAGCCACACAATCGCTGATGTTCTTAAAAAAGAAGGATTTGAAATCGAACGCAAAAGAATCGATGTTCCTGGTCTTACAATTAAGAGCGTTGGTAAATATGTTGTTACAGTACGCCTTTATGAATCAGCAGTTGCTGAAGTTACAGTTGATGTTGTTTCTCAAGATGGAAAATCAGCAGAAGAAGCAAAAAAGGATGCTGAATAATTTATGAATGGTCCCCAGTTAAAGGATAAAGTTCCGCCTCATAATTTAGATGCAGAACAAGCAACTTTAGGTGCTTTATTACTTGACTGGGAATCTTCAATTTCAATTGTTTTACAATATCTTAGACCAGATAAGTTTTATTCATTACAAAATCAAAAAATTTTTACTGCAATGTTGGATCTTTATAATGAAGGACAACAATGCGATATTCTTTCATTAAAAGAAAAATTACGAGAAAAAGGTGAGCTTGAAGCAGCTGGTGGTGCTGCCTATATTTCTGAACTCACAGATAAAGTTCCTACAAGTGCTAATGTTGAATATTATGCTCAAATTGTAAAAGATCAATCCATTCGACGAAGTTTAATTAAAAGTGCTGCAAAAATTGTATCTGATTCCCATAACGACAGTATGGATAGCAGAACAGTTCTCGAAGAAGCTCAAAAAGAAATTTTTGATTTAACAGATTCATCTTCTACTCAAGAATATAAGACTACAAAAGACTTAGTTAACTTAGTTGTAACTAATATCTCAAATCGATATGCAAATAAAAATTCCTTTACTGGTGTAGAATCTGGTTTCCATGATTTAGATCAAATGACTGCTGGTTTTCAACCTGCCGAAATGATTATTTTGGGAGCTAGACCATCTATTGGTAAAACTGCTATGGCTTTATCAATGTTACAACATATTGTAATTGATAAAAGAATTCCAGCTGCATTTTTTTCCTTGGAAATGTCTGATGTTCAACTTATGCAGCGTTTAGTTGCACAAGTGTCAAGAATTCGTGCAGATACATTAAGAACTGGTTTCTTAGGATCTGATGATTTTGCAAAACTTCAGACAGCTGCATCAACAATTTATGAAGCGCCTTTATATATTGTTGATACTCCAAATATGAAGTTGTTGGATTTGCGATCTGTTGCGCGACGATTACGTTCTAAAGAAAAAATTGAAATTATTTTTATTGACTATATTACTCTCATTGGTAGTGAAAATACTGCAATTCCACGACATGAACAAGTTGCAGAAATTTCTCGTTCTCTAAAAAGTCTTGCTCGCGAATTAAATATACCTATTGTTGTTCTTTCTCAGGTTGCTCGTAGTACAGAAGGTAAGGCTCCAACCCTCGCCGAACTTAGAGAATCTGGTTCTATCGAACAGGATGCAGACGTTGTAATGTTTTTGCACAGGGAACGAACCGCAGAAGACAAAAACGCCATTATTGAAACCGAACTCATTGTTGCTAAACAACGAAACGGTCCAACTGGCGTTGTTAAAGTTATGTTCGTACCTTATTTTACAAAGTTCGAAAATATTTCTCGTCAAAAAGAAGATATGTAGTCTTCTGCTGTAAAGTTCCAGTTTTCAAGCTTTGCACTTGATGTTGTGTTATACCAAGTTAAACTTCCATCTTGATTTACAGTTACAATATAAGTTTTGTTTCCTGCAATATCTTTGGGTAATGAGGCGGAACGTTTTAATGATGCACTTTTCTTTGTATATAAGTTCAAAGATCTTGCACCTGATTTTGCAATATTTGTGTAAATTACTCCGTTAATTACTTTTACAAAAGCGCTAGTATCTTCATCAGCCCATTGTAATAGAGGTGAATATGTTTTTGTCGTAGGAACATAACTAAATATTTCTGTTGTTTTCTTTCCATTTGAATTAATGATACTTACTCCATAAATCTGTTTTGTTCCTGATTTATCTTGGCTTTCAAGAGAAAACATGATATCACCCTTAACTGGATGTGGTACTGTTTCTTTTGTTGTAATATTAATGTTTATCAATGCTGATGTTGGATTTGTAACAGCAGTTTTTGCAACGAAAATATTTTCATCATCAACTAAAATTGCATCTTGTAAACCTGAACTTGTATAAATGGATTCATTTGTATTTTTTTCAAAATCGTACAAGTAAACATTTGAATTTCCTGTAATTGTTACAATTCCTTTTTCGCTTACTGTCAAAGATGTGATAGGTTTATCGATTTCAAATAATTGTGTAAAATCTGTACTTCCATCTTCATTTATAACTAATTTGTAAACAGGCTTTGATTCATTTGCTGACCATAAAATTAAATCATTTCCCAAAGAAATTAAATTAGTTGAATTTATATTTTCTGCTAAGAGAGAAGTTTCTTTTTCCAAAATTTTTCCAATATAAATGTTATTATTTGTGATAAAATAATAATTTGTATCAACAAAAACAATGTCAGAAATTCTATGATGTGCAGGTTCTGTAACTCGAGTTAATGTAATATCGATTGCTTCTGTAGATGGATAAATTCCATTTTGATACAAGGCTCCGGAACTTGTTCCGTAAATCAAACCATTAGTATCAGAATATGTTGCAACAGAAATTTCTTCAATATCTCCCATTGTAAAATATTGAAGTTCAACTGGAATAAATTGCAAATCGCTTTTTTTAAGTGGAACTTGTTTTAAGATAAATCTATCATTTTCTTCATCAAATTCAACATAATGCAAATCACTTGTATCAGATTTTATTATAATAGGATTTTGGGCTGGAATTGTGGTTGTAAGTTCACCTGTAGTTGCTTTTACAATATTAATTGAATTATTTTTTACTCCAGCTAAATAAACATTATTGTAAAGTAGAGTAGGTTGTTCCAACAAGGAAACACATTCAAATTCTTGAACCTTTGAACCGTCAGCTAGATTATAATAACTTAAAATTCCTTCTGGATTATACATCAAAACAGTTTTTTCTGTTTTACCAGTTTTTGCAATAGTAACTGTTCCTGTAGAATCTTTTACAACTGAGAGAGGTGTTAATTTTGTTTTAGGGTCTAAAAATAACATTCCATCAATTGATGATGTTCCTGCCATAAGATATGTACCTTTGGCTGAATATTCAAGTGATACAATTGAATCTGTAAATCGTTTTGCACTTTTTCGAGTTAAAGTTTTCCAGTTCCATTCAGAAACTCTATGAATAGAAAATCCATCTGTTTCGTAAACTGCAATATCAGTTCCGTTTGGAGAAACTGCAATAAGTTTTATTTCCAAATCAGAAATTTGAAAATGTTCACCTGTTCCGTCAGGTAACCATTTTATTACAAATCCATCATCACCAGCTGTAAAAAAGTTTTCGCCATATTCTACAATAGATTGAACTTTTCCATTGTGAGGTTGCTTGGATTTTTGTGTTTGTGCAAAAATTATCAAATTTGGAATGATAAATATCAATAAAGTACAAAAAAGTTTTTTTAGTTTCATAAAATATATCCTCTTAAAATCATTTAAATAAATTTATTATATAAGATATGTCGCCAAACATGGCAAATGTAAACAAAATTAAGATAAAAGCAATTCCAACAAACTGAACATAATATTGAATTCGTGGTGAAATTTGCTTTTTAGTAATAGCTTCAATTAAAGCAAATAAAATCAATCCACCATCAAGAATTGGAATTGGAAGTAAATTCATTATAAAAAGTGAAATACTGATAATTGCTAAAAAGTTAAAAACTGTTACTATTCCAGTTGAAAATCCTGCGGAAAAACCTGTTTTTGCAGTATCACCAAGCATTACTGTAATTCGCAATGGTCCTGAAACTGCTTTTGTTAAATCTACTCCCTGAAAAAGTAAGGCTAAGCTTTTTAATGAAAGCCAAGTTGTGTTTACAGCTTCTTTAAAACCATTTCCTATTGCAGGAAAAAATGAATATGTTTTTGTTTTTATTTTTTCTGCATGAAATCCTATTCCTATAGTTGCTTTTTGTGAATTTTCATCTTTATCGGCTTTTATGATTCTTGGTTCAACTTCTGGAATAAAAAATTCTTGTCCATTTCGTAAAACAGTCATTGAAAATTTATCTAAATCTTCAATTGCCTTATTATAATCAACTGTATTTTTTATAGAACTATCATTTATCTTTAAAATCAAATCTCCAACTTGAAGACCAGCATTTTGAGCGGGGGAATTTTCTTCTATCAAGTCAATTAGTGGATCAGTCCAAGAAATAATACCTAAAACTCCTGCACCTGTTTCCTTATTTAAACTTGGTGTAATCTTTACATCAAAAATTTCTTCATTTCGTTCTATTGTTAAATCAATTTCTTGATTTGCAGAAACAGAAATTGCTTCGTAAATATCTGTAAAATATGGTGTTTCTTTGTTATTGATAGCAATAATTTTATCACCTGTTTGTAAACCTGCTTCTGAAGCAACACTTTCCATTTCTGGATAAATTTCGTTTGCTAAGATAACTTTATTTTGGCTTGTGTAATAAGAATATCCCACCATTGAAATTATCATAAATGCAAAAACTGCAAACAGAAAGTTAAAAAAAGGTCCAGCCAAAGCAATAACAGCTCGTTTTACAGGATGAATTCCGTAAAATGAATCTTTATCTCCTTTTATGCTATCTAATTTTTCATCCAAGGCAACCTGAAAATCTTTTTGCCCCTTCATTCCGCAATATCCACCGAGTGGAATTAGTGAAAGTCTGTAATCAGTTTCTTTTATTGTTTTGTGTAAAAGTATAGGACCCATTCCTACAGAAAAAGATTCTACTGTTACACCAAAAATTTTTGCAGCTATAAAATGTCCAAGTTCATGTATGAAAACAATAAAACCAAGACCTAACAAACCATAAATTATTGACAATTTAATTCCTTTATGCTTTCTATCGCTTTATTTCTTGCTTCATAGTCAATTTGAACAACTTCTTCGATAGTTTCACATTCTTTAGACCAATCGTAAGACAAAACTTTTTCTGTAACTTTAGCAATATCAGTAAACTTGATTTGTTTATTTCTAAATGCTGCTACAGCAATTTCGTTTACAGCGTTATAAACTATTGGATAAGATTTTTCTTTATTTAATGCAGAGTATGCCAACTTCAACATAGGAAAATCATCATATCTTGGTGGTAAAAATTCCATCTGAAATGCTTTTGAAAAATCAATTTTTTCAAGTGAATTTTCGATAATTTCAGGATAGGTGAGTGCGTTCAAAATAGGATGTTTCATATCTGGTTTTGAAATTTGTGCATATAAAGCTCCATCTTTTGTTTGCACAAAAGAGTGAACAAAACTTTGTGGATGAATTACAACATTAATTTTTTCAGCTGGAAGTCCAAAAAGTTGATTTGCTTCAATTACTTCAAGTCCTTTATTTGCTAAACTTGCTGAATCAATTGTAATTTTAGGTCCCATATTCCAAGTTGGATGTTTTAATGCATCTTCAACTGTTACATTTTCTAATTCTTCTTTTGAAAGATTTTTGAAAGCTCCACCAGATGCTGTAATTGTGATATTGTCGATATTATCAATGCCACATTTTTCGATTAAAGAAAAAATCGCAGAATGCTCGGAATCTACAGGAATAATTTTAACATTATTTTCTTTTGCAATTTTGTTTACAATTTTTCCTGCTAAAACCATTGTTTCTTTATTTGCAAGCGCTAGTGTTTTACCTGATTCTAAAGTAGCAACAGATGGTAAAAGTCCTGCAGCACCAGAAATTCCATTTACAACAATATCTGCCTCTGTATATTTGATAAGATTATTTAAAGATGATTTTCCGTAATAGATAATTCGGCTATTAAGAATATCTGCACCGATATTTTTTCCTGTTAAACAAAGTTGTGTACAGTTAAATTCTTTTCCAAGTTCAAGAAGTTTTGTTTCGTTTGTGTTTGCTTGTAAACCAACAATCTCAAACAAATCTGGAAATTCTCTTGCAAGTTCCAAAGTACTTTGCCCAATTGAACCTGTACAACCTAAAACAATAATTCGTTTTTTCATAATTTCCACTCCTTAAAATATATTTCTATTTAAATAAAATTTCCAACATAATATAAAACACTGGAGCGACAAAAAGTAACGAATCAATTGAATCTAAAATTCCTCCTCGCCCCAAAATAACATTCCCAGAATCTTTACAATCTGCGGAACGTTTTAATAATGATTCAACTAAATCCCCGGTAATTGCAAAAATTGAAACTACAAATCCTAAAATTACACCTTTGTAATATGATCCTGGTAAAATTTCTGGAAAAAATCTTTGTGTTAATAATGCAATCAAAATTGAACCAAGTATTCCGCCAATAAATCCAACGATACTTTTATTAGGCGAAACTTTGATAAAGCCACGATTTCCTCTTCCTAATGTCATTCCAAAAAGCCATGCAAAACTATCACAAATAAAAGTCATTATAAAATATAACGAAAGATACCAAACAGAATTTGTTAAACCTGATAATCTTGAAATAAAACTTGGTAATAATCCAACATAAAAAATGATAAAAAGTCCTGAAACTATACTGTAAATCGATTTTTCAAAGTTATTTTCACCTTTATCAGTTGGAAAAAAAACTTCTTTTGCCATAATCAATAGTGAACAAATTACAAAAGAAAAATATACAAAGAAACTTGAAAAATTAAACGAAATATAAAGATATGAAACCACAGTTGGAACTAAAGATAGTATTGCCAAAAATAATTTTGGTTGTAAATGTCCTTTTGTTTTTAGAATACCATAGATTTCGTTAAGAGCAATTATAATAACACCTAAAAGTGCAATATGTAATAAGAGATGATTAAATTTAGACAACAAAACTATCAATAAAACCGCTGGGATTCCTATAAAAAAAATGAGAAGTCGTTGTGCTAATTTACTCATAAAAAACCTTCTTTGTTATAAAATTCATTTTATAATCCACCAAAACGTCTATTTCGTTTTTGAAATTCTTTAATTGATTGATAAAAACATTCTTCGTTATAATCTGGCCACAAGGTATCTACAAAATCTAATTCCGCGTAGGCACCGTGCCAAAGTAAAAAATTACTAAGTCGTTTTTCTCCACCAGTTCTGATAATTAAATCTACATCTGGCATTTCTGGTAAATCAAAAAATTCTGTGAAATTATTTTCGTTTATTTCTTTGTTTTCTGATTTTGCTTTATTGATAGCTCTTGAAATTTCGTCCTTTCCTCCATAATTGATAGCAAGGACAACAGTTAATGAATTAAAATCTTTACATTCTTCGAC
This sequence comes from Treponemataceae bacterium, assembly GCA_036307825.1. Classification (GTDB taxonomy): domain Bacteria; phylum Spirochaetota; class Spirochaetia; order Treponematales; family Treponemataceae; genus RGIG9060. The sequence goes on from JAXJWW010000058.1 coordinate 13,703, forward strand.
AGTAGAGTTTATTTCATTTTGAATATCTTGTGGTAAGCCTGATAGATTTCCAATGTGTTTGACACGAATATCATTTTCTTTATAGAACTTGAATTCTGCTCTAAGATGATTTTTTATCAAACCCATTAGATATCCAACTTCATCTTGGGTACGTTTCCAGTTTTCTGTAGAAAAAGTGTAGAGTGTGATATATTTTACACCGACTTCTTTTGCAGCTTTTACTATTTTTTTTGCAACTTCAAGACCTTCTTTGTGGCCACTTGTACGAGGAAGATTTCTTTGTTTTGCCCAGCGTCCATTCCCGTCCATAATGATAGCAATATGAGCGGGAATTTGTGCTGATTTTATTTCAGACAACAACGACATCAGTCCATTATCTCTTTTTCTTTGTCTTCAAAGATTTTGTTAATTTCTGAAATAAATTTATCTGTTGACTTTTGAAGTTCATATTCTTTTGTCTTTAAATCGTCTTCAGTAATTAATCCATCTTTTTGAAGTTTTTTGAGTTCTTCATTTCCATCTCGTCTGATATTTCTGATAGTAACTCTGTGTTGTTCAGCAATATTTTTTGCTTGTTTTACAAGTTCTTTTCGTCTATCAGCTGTTAGTGGTGGAATTGAAATTCTGATAACTTTTCCGTCGTTTGAAGGATTTAATCCCAATTCTGATTTTAGAATTGCTTTTTCAATTTCTGTTATAAGAGTTTTATCCCAAGGTTGAACAACAACCATTCTTGCTTCAGGAATTGAAACAGTAGCTACTTGGCTTAAAGGTGTTTTTTCGCCATAGTAATCAACTCTAACTTTATCAAAAAGAGAAGCTGAAGCTCGTCCTGTTCTAATTGTGTTGTATTCATCTTTTAAAGCTTGAGTGCTTTTATTCATTTTTTCAACACATACATCTAATACTTCTGCCATAAAAACTCCTATAAGAACTTTGAGAGAAAATATCAATTTTTTGAACAAAGTTCTTAGCGCAATTTCGCAATGAAATTAGAAATTGCAGTAAATCTAAAAGTTTGCAAAGCAAACTTTATATGAAAAGTGAAACACAAACTGTGTTGCACTTTTCATAAAAACTCCTATTCAATAAAAAATCATGCCTATAACTATTATATAGTATAAACATGATTTTTTGAAGAAAAATTTTAGTTATTTACTTATGCACCAAGTTGGTAAGAAATAACTTTTGCAAGTGTAAGTTTTGAACCACATTCTTTTCCAACAGCATCCATTTTTGCAGCAACAGTAACTTTGTCGTCTTTAACGAATGGTTGATCAACGAAACAGATTGAAGCAAGGTGTTTTTTGATTTTTCCTTGAACGATTCCATCTTTAACGTTTTGTGGTTTTGAAGCAGATTTTTCATCTTGTTCAACTTGACTTTTGAAAATATCTGTTTGTTCTGCAATATATGCAGGATCTACATCTGCTTGTGTGATGTATTGTGGTGCAAATGCTGCAATGTGCAAACAGCAATCATAAGCAAATGCTTTTACAGCTTCTGCATCTGTAGCAGGTTCTGTGTTGATTACTGTGATAACACCAGTTTTTCCATCGCTGTGGATGTATTTTGCAAATACAGCACCAGCTGGGATTTCAACAACTTCTAATCTGCGAAGACTCATGTTTTCGCGGATTTTTGTTGCTAATTCTAACAACATATTTGAAAGTTCTTCACATGGTTCTGTGTAACCTTTATCCAATGCTGTTTGAGCAATATCTTCACCAATTTTGATAAAATCAACGTTGTTTGCAACGAAGTCTGTTTCACATGTAAGTTCACAGATAACAGCTTTTGAACCAGCTGTTTTGATAAAGATTTTTCCTTCTGAAGTTGCTCTTCCAGATCTTTTTTCAACTGCTGCAAGACCTTTTTCTTTAAGAAGTTTTGCTGCTGCTGCTGCATCACCGTTACATTCAACGAGAGCATTTTTACATTCCATCATTCCAGCACCAGTTGCTTCGCGAAGTGCTTTTACGTCAGCTGCCTTAATATCCATATTTATCTCCGATTATTTATATAATTTGTCTTCGTCTACAAGGTCATCTGCTTCGTCAGCAATAATATCTTCTTCTTTTGGTTCAGTAGGAGTATAGTTGCTGTAATCAACAATTTCTTCGTCATCTGATTTTGTTGATGCGTCTGACAATGATTCTTCATCTTCATCTTGTTCGATGATTTTAAGTCCTGCTTCGTTATCTGCATCTACTACAGCGTTAGCAATAATTGATGTGAATAATGTGATAGCGCGGATAGCATCATCGTTACCTGGGATAGGGTAGTCAATTCCTTCTGGGTTACAGTTTGTATCTACAACAGCTACGATTGGGATACCCATTCTGCGAGCTTCTGCAACTGCAATAGCTTCTTTGTGTGTATCAATAACGAAAAGAATTCCAGGGAGTTCTTTCATTTCTTTAATACCACCGAGGTTTTTTTCCAATTTAGCTTTTTCTTTTTGGATTCCAGAAATTTCTTTCTTAGTTAAACTTTCGAAAGTTCCATCAACTTCCATTTTTTCAAGTTTCTTTAAGCGAAGAAGTGATTTTTTGATTGTTGAGAAGTTTGTAAGCATACCACCAAGCCAGCGGTTGTTTACATAGTACATATCACAGCGTTCTGCTTCTTTTGCGATTGCTTGCTGTGCTTGTTTTTTTGTTCCTACGAAAAGAACTGATTTACCGTTTGAAGTTACTTTTCTAACTGCTTCATAGGCATCTTTGATTGCAACGATTGTTTTTTGCAAATCGATAATGTGGATCCCGTTTCTTTCTGCGAAAATGTATTTTTTCATACGAGGATCCCAGCGCTTAACCTGGTGACCAAAGTGTACACCTGATTCAAGCAAACTCTTCATGGTTACTACTGCCATTGAGTTTCTCCTTCATCGGAAAATTCTTCTATTTTTGTTATTTTTCAAAAATAGCCTTATCATAAAGTATATGATAAAAGTTCAGTAGAATTTTCCACCTTACTCTATTTCTCGATAGTAAATTTAGCAAAATAATTGCCAAATTTACATACGGAAGATTACAGATTTTACCAATAGCCAACAGCAAATCAATAAAATCCGACAAGTTCATTGATAAAAGTTAATCTATCAATGAATATCCTTGTTCTTTTAATATGTCATAAAATTCAAAAATAGGCAAGCCTATAATCGAACTTTGTGTACCTTCTATGTGAGTTATAAAACAAGACGCCATACCTTGAATGCGGTATGCTCCAGCAACTCCATGCCATTCACCTGTTTCGATGTACCACTGTATTTCTTTTTCTGATAGAGCAGTGAAAGTAACTTTATTTACACTTGTTCTTGTAGAAAGATAATTTATTTTTCCGTTAAATAAAGCTATCGCAGTAATAACAGTGTGAGTTCCATTTTGTAATTCTTTTAGAAATTCAATCGCTTGTTCTTTTGATTCCGGTTTTCCGTAAACTTTGTTATCTTTGAAAATTAAAGTATCTGCAGCGAAAATCCAAGGAACTGTTTGTCCTTGTGGAAGCATTTTCATTGCAGCTTTAATTTTCTTAGAAGCCAAAAATTCAGGAACTTTCTCAAATGACAAATCTTCAGGATATACCTCATCTATTTCTGGCATTACAACCATATAAGGTATACCCAATTGCTTAAAAATTTCCTGTCTTCTTTGAGAAGATGATGCTAATATTATTGGTTCCATACTTTAAATATAATTTATCTTCCTGTAAGTGTCTTTAATAATTGCAAGGCTTTTTGTCTAACAGGTGTAACATAGTTATAGTTTACAGCAATTTCTGAAATTGATCTTACCATATCTGAGTTATCTTTTACTGTTGGAGCAAGTTTTTCGTATGCGTTAAGAACTTCTAAAGCTAAACTACTTGTTGGGTTAATTCTTGCAAATTTTTTCTGTGCCCAAGCGATAGTATTTACAACTTCATCATTTTCATTAATTCCAACGTTTCCTAAAGCTCTAATTGCAGCTGTTGTTACCATTGGTTCATTATCTGCAAGTGCAACTTTCATTAAAGAATTTTTTGATTCTTCAGTTTTAATTTCACCAAGAAGGTCACAAGCTTTTTTTCTGATATCAGGATAGTTGTTTGCAATTCTTCCATCCGTTCTTGATTCGTTATAAATTCCTTCTCCTGCTAAAGAGTCGAGAGCTACTGCCATATCAGGACTTGCTCTACCTCCTGCAATAGCTGATTCAAGATATTGAAGAGCAACTAATTTACTATCTCTATCAGGAGCTGCAGTTAATTCTTGAATAATAATGTCTTCAACTGTACTTAAGTATTCTTCTTCTACAGTTGTTTCTGTTCTTCCTTGAGCAAAGCCAAAACTACACACTAATAATAAGCACAACAAGATTGAAAGTATTTTTGAATTTTTCATTTTATCCTCCATGTACTGTGAATGTTCATAAAATAAACATTAAAATCGGTATATTTTACTATTCTATACCAGTTTTTTTTATAACGCAATAATTTTTTTTAGAGATATTTGTAATTCTAGAGAAATTTTGCATTATAAATCAATTGTATCTAATGAAATTAGCCATCTTCCATTTTGTTTTTCAAATTGATAGTAGATGGTATCTTTTGTTCCATCAACTTGAACAGCTTTTACCAATTTACTAGAAATATAGCGAATTTCGTCAACTCTAGCATTTTGTCTTGAAAGTCTAAAAACCCAGTTAAAATAATCTTCTAGAGTTTTTAATTGAATTCTGTTTCCTGGAAGACGAGCAGAAACTGCTTGTAAGTGAGATTTTTGTTTCCAATAGTCAATTGATTGTGGAGTTACATATCCAATCCAACTATTGTAATCTTTGTTTTTCATGATGACATCAAGTTCAGCAATTGTTTGTAGAATAGCTTTTTTGTCTTCAGCAAATGTATCTGGAGTGATAACTTCATCTGTTTCAATTGCTTTAACAGAACGAGTATATTCATCATCTACTTCTTCTTCGATAGTAAGTGTTAGAGTAGGTTCATCTTCAACTGTTGCAGTTTCTTGAACTTCGTGTTTTTTTTCTTTTGTAGTATCTTTTTTTTGATCTTTCACTGGTTCTGTTTTTACCTTAGGTTGTTCAACTGGTTCTGGTGTTGATTTACAAGCAAAAAAGTTTAATACCAACAAAAGTGACAATAAAGAAATACAGAGTACTTTTATTTTTTTCATTCTTATCTCCTAAACCAAAAAATTTTAAAACACTTTAAAAGCATTCTTAACTTATATTGTACTATGCTTCTTATTTTTCGTCAAATATCTTTAATATATCTTTTAAAATACTTGACCGAAAATCAAACAAAATATACTATATAAGGGATGATTTCTGCATTATTTCCGGGATCTTTTGATCCTCCAACTTACGGACATTTAAACATTATCGAAAGAGCTCGTACAATTTTTTCTGAGATACATGTTGTTATTGCTGTTAATTCTGCAAAAAACTACCTCTTTTCTGCTCAAGAGCGTGAACAAATGTTGAAGAAAATTGTAGAACCTTGGGGAAACGTTTATGTTCATCTTTGTGATTCTTTAATTGTTGATTTTGCAAAGAAAGTCGGAGCTAGAGTTTTAGTTCGTGGAATAAGAAATATGGCTGATTTTTCTTATGAATTTGATCTTTCTGTAATGAACAAAAGTTTAGATTCTGAAATTGAAACCGTATTTTTGCCAACTGATCCAAAATATTTTGTATTAAAATCTAGTGGCATTAAGGAACTAGCAGCTCTTGGAGGCGATATTTCTACCATGGTTCCCCCGATAGTTGCGGAAGAATTAGAAAAAAAATACAAAAAATGTTAAAAAATGCAAAAAAAGTGGATTTTTTTTGACAAAAATGCATTTTTTGTTATGTTTTAGTTTGACAAAAATCTAAAAAATGTTATAATGAGTTGACAGTTAGGTACTTTTGTTGTATTGTTAACTTGTTATAATAGAATAACAAATTATTTAGCGAGGTTTATATATGGCAGTACCTAGATCAAAAACTTCAAAAGCTCGTACAAAACGAAGACAGGGAATTAACATGCGTTTAACAGCTCCTAATCTAGTTGAGTGCGGAAATTGTGGCAACTTAATCATGTATCATCGTGTATGCCCAAAATGTGGCTTTTATCGAGGAAAACAGATTATTTCGCCTGAAAGTAATGTTTAAGGAGATCTAAAATGGACGAATTATTGGCAAAAATGCAAAAAATTATTGCAAACCAACTTGAAATTGATGAAGCATCAATCACACTTGAATCATCATTCCGCCAAGATTTAAAAGCAGACAGTCTTGATACTTATGAATTAGTTTATGCATTCGAAGAAGAATTAGGTATCAAAATTGACGATGAAAAAGCAAATGAATTTGAAACAGTTGGAGATGCATACAACTTTATCAAAACACAAATGTAATTTGTTTTTTTTGTAATGTTTTAACGCTTGTTTTTTTCAGGCGTTAAAACAATTTTTTTTTATGAATTTTATTCCTTCTAAAGATAAATTGTCAAACACAAGAAAAAAACTTCTCGTAACTTTTCAAAAATCTTTAAATATTCACTTTAAGAGTATTTCGCTTTTAGATTTAGCCTTTCATCACCGTTCTTTTAATAATGAATCAAAAAAAACAGATTTATCACATTTTCAAAACAATGAACGCCTTGAATTTTTAGGTGACGCAGTTTTAGGAATGGTAACTGCTTCTTTGCTTTATTCAGATTTAACAGATCAGCCAGAAGGTGAGTTAGCCAGAATAAAATCTGTAGTAGTTTCGGAAGCAACTTTATCACAAATTGCTTTGAATATTGGTGTGGATAAGTGTCTTATTCTGGGAAAAGGAGAAGAACTTTCTGGAGGAAGAACTAAAAAAGCAATTTTAGCTGACGCTATGGAAGCAATAATTGGCGCATATTATTTAGATTCTGGTTATAGAGAAGCTGAAAAGTTTGTTTTAAAATTCATGGTTGAAGAAGTTGAAAAAGTTTTAAAAAATAAACATCAAAAAGATTATAAAACTCTTTTACAAGAGTGGTTTCAAAAAAAATATAAAAAATGTCCACGATATGAATTAGTAGAAACCTCTGGACCTGACCACGATAGAGTTTTTCTTGTTCAAGTTAGATTGGATAATCAAATTTTTGGACCTGAAAAAGGTAAAAATAAAAAAGAGGCTGAACAAGCTGTTGCTAAACTAGCTTATTCAACCCTTTGTAAAGAAAATTCCTAATAAATAAAATTCTTATAATTCTTGCTTTAAGTAATTGTACTTATTCTTATCTTTTTTACTATATCTAAATCCTATATCAATTTGATATTGCCAGCAAGCATCATAGTTTTCGATATTTTTATTGGAACCTAAGTTTGCGTAATCGTAAGATGCAATTCCATCTAATTTAATTGTCCAATATTTAGCAATAGGAAGTTCAACGTTTGCAAGAATTGCTCCTCCTAAGTGTACATAGTTGAATCTATCACTGTATTGATAAAAAACATGTAAACCAGGAGAAAGATTTATCCGTAGATAATTCCACATATCAAGTTCTAATAAAATACCTGCAAATAAATCTGCACTTCCTCGTAAAATTGCTTTACTTACTTGTTGAACACCATTAAATGTAAATGATAAAGGATAGTAACCTGCAAGCCTAACAATACTGTTCAGTGGTTTCATATGTTTAGTTTGCATTGAAATATACGCACCCACAAGAGTATCTTGAAAATTAAAATTACTTCTTTCGTACATTTCTTGAAAAATAACACGATTTACAGTAGAAGCAGCAACTCCATAGTCAAAAACTACGAATGGTTTATCTTTTATTGCAGGAAATCCAGTTTTAGGATTTATATCTTCAATAACTTCTTCTGTTGTAGATACTATATCTTCTTCTTGTACAGTCTCTTCTGATCTTATAGATTCTGTGTTAATTTCTGTTTCTTGTGCAAAAACAAAAGATGTAAAAAGCAACACTAAAATAAATAAAAATATTTTTTTGTACATAATTCACCTAAAAATTAGTTTTTGATTTTATATAAGGTCAACTTTTGGCTAAATTTATCTCTGTCTGTCCATTCTAGATAGAGCATAGAGCCTCTAATATCCCATTCTGTTACTATATTCAAATTTTCACATTCAATATAGAGTGCGTTTTGGATAATTGTATAACTTCCTGTATAAGAAATTGATTCATCAGCTGCATTTTTGATAGTTGCGTTAAAATCATTTTCTGCACCAAAACTGATAGTGTTTCCGCTATTATCAGACCAAGTACCGATAAAAGGGCTAGGGGTTGCACATCCAAATAAAATACAAGCAAAAATAATTGAAATAATGTTTATCATAATAAATTTAGTTTTCATTTTATATTCCTTAAAAATTTCATTTATTGTTATGCTGAACGCACATAATATAAATCTTATGATTGTTCAGCTGTTTTTTTTGTTAACGACCTTCTTCTCCAACTTTCCAGTCAACTTCAACTTGACCATCAAATCCATCTCGAATAATTCCGTATGTACCACCACCGGCTTTACCACTTTTGATTTGAATTTTGTCGTAAATTACTTTTCCTGGATACATACCAGAACAAGTAACTGTTCCGTCCATTGTTCCACTTGCGTCCATACTTGCTTTTGTGTTTGTATCACCTGTAATTAAGAAATAAACGCCAGAAGAAGCATTTTTATCTTCAATGTAGTAATCTGCGTAGTTATCATAGTGCATTAAAATTCTAGCACCCAAACCATCAATTTTAGCATTGTAAGATAAAGTACCGCTAATTGCACCATTTGCAGTTTCAGAACCAAGTTTATCCATATCGTTACTCTTGTGCATAAGAGTAAGTTTAGTTTGAGAATTTATTGCTGTTTTGTTGTATTCTCTCATGTACTGTTCTGGTGTTAATGCTCCATAACCTTTTTCTGTTGCAGTATATTCAGCACCCTGTTCAAGAGAGTTTACAGAAAGAACTTTATAGTAATAATAAGTTCTTGTTTTTGCAGTATCGTTTGCATCTATAAAAGAAAAGTCTGTTTTTCCGTCATGTACAATTATAGATTCTGTAATTTTTCTAAAGCCAGAATCTGGTTTTGTTGAACGATAAACATGGTAACCACTAAGACTATTTGTGTCAGCTGGTGCTTTCCAAGTGATTTCTACTGGGAAAACTCCATTTGCATTTGCACTGTAAGAAGAACCAATATTTTTATTCTTTGAAACAGAAATATTTGTTGCAGGATTTGGAGAAGGAGCAACAGCTTCGCTTAAAGTACTTTCAACACCATTATAACTTGTAGAAACCTTGTAAAATTCTGCAACTTGACTTGTTGGATATGTAATATAACCATCAACTAATTCTGTTTGTTGCAATCCTTCATCGCATAGAGTATACCCATCTTTTTCGTTTGCTGATGCATAAATATTATATGTGTAAGAAGTTTGTTCTGTTTCATTTCCGATTGCTGGTGTCCATGATAAGTAGATACCTGTGTCAGTTTTTGATACTTTAACAGAACTTGGTGCACTTAAAATAAATCCTTCTACTGGATTTTTTGAACTTGCTCCAGTATCGGACATTGGAGATTTTAGTTTTTCACCAGTTTCTGAATCAACTGTAAAAGATTGAATTTGATAGTAATAGTAAACATTAGGTTTTAATGCTTTTGAATCAACAAAAGTTGTACCTGTAAAGTCTGTTACAAGTTGAGTTAAAGATGAATCTACAGATGATGTTCTGAAAACTGTATATTTTACTTCTCCGTCTGCTACAACGCCTTCCCAAGAAATTTCAATAGTGTTTTTTGTTCCTCTTCCGTTTGAAACTACAACATTTTTTGGAGCAACAGGAGCTCCTGCCATCAAAGAATATCCCATGGCTAAAGGAGAGTTTACAGCTTCAATTCCAGAATTATTTACAGAAATTACTTTATAGTAAAATTCTATTCCTTGTTCATTTGTATCAATTTTGTTAGTGTAAAATAATTTTTTAGTTGTTTCATCAAAAGTAGGACTAACTGTACTGATTTTTTCCATACCAGTTCCATTTGAATTTACACCTCGCCAAATTTGATAAGATTTCGCATTCTTTACTTCGTCCCAATAAATTGTAATTGAATTTGTTGAACGTCCTAAGTCAGCAGAAAGTTTTTGAACAGGCGAGAACAATGTTCCATAAATAGCTTCAGTTGGTAAACTTGGTTCGTAAGAGCTTCTGGGATCTTGTGCAACAATTCTGTAGTAATATTTATAATTATTTGTATAAGCCTCTGATGTATAATGTGCATCCGTTGAAGATAACACTATATCTGTATAACTTGTGTTATAAACAAATTTTTTGATGATTTCAAATTCACTTTCTTCTGGAACAGTTGTAATTGTTGGGTCTTTTACGATAGCTCGTTCTATTGTGTAAGATGTTGCACCTTTTACAGCATCCCAACTTAATAAAATTGATGTAGGATTTTGTCCTTGCCCAACAAATACTTGTTTAGGTGCTTCAAGTTGAGTGATTTCTTCTTTTGTTGCAAAAATACTTTCAAGTGAAGTTGAGGAATCTGTATTCATAGGTAACTTAGGTTGAAACATTTGAGTACAGGAGGTTAGTGTGAGTAGAGTGATAAATATTGTTAAAATAAGTTTATTGTGTTTCATGTTGCGTGCCTCCTTATTTTACCACCAACCGTAAGTGGCGTCATTAAGTAAGTATTTTTCATCTCCATGTATTTGCATAGGGAACCATCTTTTTCTTGTATCGTTGTCAGATGTGTCTACAATTGTTGTTGTTGTTCCATTCCTTGTTACTGATAATTTTAATGTGTTGTTATCAGGGGCTTCAAAGGTAACAGTTGCAGAGTATAATGATAAATTAGGTTCTGTGTTTGCATAATTTACTGTTAATTTATTCGTATCAGTAAATTGATATATATAATTGTCCACATCACCTTTGATATTAAATTTGTATGAATTGCTAGTAGATATTTTTAAGAAATCTGCTGCAATGTTAGCAGGAGTTATCATTGATGGTGAATAATTTGAAAGAGAATAATGTCCATAAAATTTTCCCCACATGGAAACATCTAAAATTCCATATCTCTCTCTATTTGTGAAAGTTGTACCTGTACTATTTCCTGCTCCACCATACTTAAATTGATTATTAATATTACTATAATCAGAAAGTCCACCATCATTTATATAAAATGCATAGGCAACAGCAAGCATTGTTGCTTTTGCAAGTTCTGCATCAGATATATCTCTATATGCGTACATATTACCTTCATCATCAGCAAAAGATGCTGTGATAACTTGTCCGTTTGAATTTTCTCTTGTTACAATTACTTGAACGTAATGTTTGTAATCTCGTAAAACTTTAAGAAGACCGTTGTGAACTGTATTATCTGACAATCCATTAGGAGTAATTTTTACACCGTTACCATCTATAGCGATAGTTGTTTCATTGTATGTGCTAGGAGTTATAGTTCCATCATTTTTGTATGTGGCAACATTTATCCATTCTGAGCCAAGGTTATTGTTTTTCATGTTTACAGAATAAATGGCATCTTGCTTTGGACCTCTTGCTCTTTTGGAGTAATCCCAATGTGTCCAAGAAATTTTTTCACTGTATCCAGATTCACCATTTACTGTAACATTTTCAGCCTTTGTGGCTATTGCAAAAGCGTATCCTTTGTTGTGTGGTTCTCCATTTTCATCAACTTTTGAAGCTAAATCATCTAGGTAAGTTTGATTTGGCTTTGAAGATGTGTCTTCGTAAACAATAGCAAAATCGTAAGGAGTAATTCTTTCGTTAATATTTGTGTTGCTATTATATTTTGGAATGAAAACAAATTTACCTGTACCATCAAGGCTTAAATCAGTTTTTTCCCAATTATTTTTACCAGATTCACTACGCCAAAGAATTGGTGTGTATTGTCTTGTTGATGAAAGATATGGTTTTGTCCAAGTTATAGTTACCTTTCTTGGATCTTCTGATTTTGTTGCAGTAACATTATGTCCATATCCGATTGCAGAACCAACAGATTCAATTTTGTCTAAGTTTGAATATGTTACTTTTTCTGCAAGAGAAAGTGTTTCTTCATCAAAACTGTCATTTTCATTTTCTAGAGGGAATACTGTGTAATGATATGGAAATCCCCAATTTATTTTATCTTGGTTTATTTGCCATTTTGTATTTCCTGAATTTTGATATGAATTATCAAGAAGTTTAAATTGTGTTCCATCAAAGTTAATTGTTACAATCTGTGATGTATTGTATTCTTCGTTTTGAACAGTAACTTGTGAACCATCTGTATTTACATAGTAAAAATCTGAACTTTCTAATGTTTTGTTATCTACAGAATATCTATCGCGTTTTACAAGGTATTTTTTAGCACCTTCTACTTTATTCCACCACGTAGAAATTGTTGTGTAGTTATTAGCAACTAATGATGTTGTAGAAACTAATGCTGGTCCAAGAAGTCTTGTTGTAATATCATCAGCTGTTGAATCAAGAGTATTTTTTGCTTCGATTTTTACTTGGATATCTTTTCCTGCTTTTGTTGCATCATCGTAAGATTCTGGATGAACAAAGTTGTATGTATATGAGCCATCTGTATTAACAATAAAGTTTTCTGGATTAACAGATTCTTGTGTAGGGGTAGGAATTATAATAGGTTCTGAATAAACTGTTCCATCAAGAGAATATGATAATTCGTATGTTTCTACTTTGTTTACAGGATTCCATTTTATGCTAATTTTGTCATATTTAGGATTTTCTGCATCAAAAATTAATTTTGGCGTCCCTAGTGTAGATAGTGTTACAGGTTCTGTTTCAACACTTATACCTCTAAGAGCTGTTAATGTGTAAGTTGCACTAAAACCACTTTCTACAAAATGTTCAAAGGTTAGTTTATCACCATTTTCTTTTCCTTCAATAATTGCAGAAAAATCTTCTATAACATTTTCAGTTCCATCTTCCAGTTCATAAGTGATTGTATATTTTGCTATAGTCTCATCATATGTCCAAGAAAGAATAACTCTGTCTTTATATCCGTCTTGTGTTGTAAAATTTTTTATCTCTGGTGCCGTTGTATCTTGTGTAACAAGAGTTGTTCCAAATGCTGTAAGTACATTAATTGGATTTTGTATCGGTTCTCCAGGTTGTGGAAGTGTAAAATTTTCGCCAGGGGTTTTGATGATGTAAAGAGTATAAGTGTAGTAACCTCGAATATTTGCCCAGTTTGATTCATCTGTTAAATCAAAAATTTTAACCTTTTCATTTACAGATTCTAGTGTTGTAAAATATTCATAAGTTTCAGGCTCTCCAATTTCGTCTTTTTCGCCATTGTTATCAACTTCAAGTTTATAGCGTTTTTCTGCTAAGATATATGCATAGTCTTTTTCATATCCGAGCATATTCCAAGTAAATGAAAAACCTGTTTTTATTTCTGTATAAATATCATCTGATTCATCTGCAGTCCCTTTATAGTCTCGGGTTATTTCGTAATTTGCTGTTTCAAACTTAGGAACAGCCATCAAGAATCCTTGTGTTGTTGTGTAAGATAAATTAGAACTGATTTCTCGAGTTGTTTCATCGGCATAAGATTGAATTTTGTATTCATACATAATTCCACGCTTTAGTTCTGATAAATCTGCAATATCTACATAAGTAACTGTTTGACCAGGTTCGTAAGGTGTATCAGGACTTGATGGAGTGTATTGTGTGCTAAATGTTTGTTGACTGAATTTACTTTCGATAATTTGCCAATCTTCTTCTTTTGCTTCTTCTGAGGCAACTCTTCTATAAATTTTAAAGTATAAAGGTTTTGGCTCGTAAATTCCGTTTCCAAGTGCAACATCTACCATTGCTGGTAAGTCAAAAGTAAGAGTAATTTCTGAAGTTGATGTTCCTAAAGTGGCAGAAAGATTTTCTGGTGGGTTAGGGCGTAATCTTCTTGCTGTTGCAGAATCCACTTTATCAGAAATTTCTGTATCATTTTGATGTGAAACGATATAAGCTGTAACTTGATAAGTATAATTTGTGTTAGGTGTTAAATCTTCAAATTTAATTGAAGGATAATCTGAATTTCCATCATGAATTTTTTCTGCCACATTATTTCCTGCTGGATCAAAACAGTTGATTGTGTAGCGTACATTTTGTTGATATGTTGAAGCGTTACAGTTGTTCATGTACCATAGAACAGAACTTGCTGAGTCTGAGTTTTCTTCATCTTGTCCGATATAAGTGATTACTGGATTTGCTAAAGTTGTTCCGTGTGCAACTGTACTAAATGGACTTTCTTCTCCATCTTTTTTTACTGCAGTAATTTTATAATATTTTGAGGCTCCTGAATTTTCTTCAAGAACATAATTTTGAGTATTTGATGTGGTTTCTGCAATTTGAATAAATCTATCATAGGGAGTTGGTGCTTCATAGATATAATAACGGGAGGCACTTTTTACACCTTTCCAGGATAATTCAATTTTTCCTTTTAATCCGTGGGTTGCAACTAAATTCTCTGGAGCTGCCCAAATTGTAACTTCTGGATTTTTTTGCTCTGCATCTTCTGTAGGTGTTTCTACCTTTGGAGATGGAAGTAGGTGATTTTGGCATCCAAAAATAAAAATTGCCAAAACTGTAAATAAAATAGATAAAAATAATTTTGACTTTTTCAAAGTATTTTACCTCTTATAATGGAAAATTTATAAATTAACTATGTTGTTTATACTATAGAAAAGTATTTTTTTAGTCAACAAAATGACAAAGGTATCATCATTTGTCGATTTGTTTTAACAAAAAATTAACATATGCTTAATGGTAATAAAAAATTTTTTCTTTTTCAAATTTTTTTATTTAAAATAAAAAAAAATAAATTTTTTTTTATTTTTTTTTCAAAACCTGTTGACACTTTTTTTTAGATTTGCTATAACTATATATGTTGATAGCAATTACAACGACTTGCGGATGTCATATAACGGCTATTATCTCAGCCTTCCAAGCTGATGACGTGGGTTCGACTCCCATCATCCGCTCTTAACTAAAACAACCTTGAAATTCAAGGTTGTTTTTTTTTGCATAAATTATTTTTAATAGCAATTTATCTATTCTTTTTCAATCAACTTTTTAAACAAATTAAAACTTTTCATTGAAAAAAAAATCTATCATGGTATAATGTATTATCTTTTATTACATAGTTCTTAGGAGGAACTTTAAAATGGAGAAATTTTTTAAATTAAAGGAACGTGGTACAACAGTTCGCAACGAAGTGATTGGTGGTATCACAACATTCCTTGCAATGGCTTACATCTTGGCTGTAAACCCAGGTATGCTTGGTGAAAGTGGTATGGGATTTGGTCCTGTATTTACTGCTACAGCAATTTCTGCTGCTGTTGCTAGTTTGTGTATGGCATTTTTTGCTAACTTACCAGTTGCTCTTGCATCAGGTATGGGATTGAATGCTTTCTTTACATACACAGTTGTATTTGGGATGGGTTGTTCATGGCAATTTGCTTTAACAGCTGTTTTAATTGAAGGTATTTTATTTATCCTTCTTTCAGTTTTTGGTGTACGAGAAGCAATTATTAACTCAATTCCTGCAACAATGAAAAAAGCAGTTGCTGTTGGTATTGGTTTATTTATTTGTCTTATTGGATTATCAAATGCAGGTTTAGCATCAAGTTCAACAGGAACTATTATTGGTTTTGTAAATTTTAATGTTCCATCAGCTTTAGTTGCAATTATCGGATTGTTTATTACTATTGCATTATATGTATTAAATATTCCTGGAGCAGTTTTGCTTGGTATTATCATTACAACAATTATTGGAATTCCTTTTGGTGTAACAACTATTCCAGAAGATTTCAAAGTATTCTCTGTTCCAGAAGCTCCTCACTTATTTGCTTTTGAATGGACAAATGTGTTTACATTAAAATTCTTTGTTGTATTCTTTACTTTCTTATTTACAGACTTATTTGATACAATTGGAACTTTGATGGGTGTTACAGAACAAGCAGGGCTTGTTGATAAAGAAGGAAATATTCCTAATGTAAAGGGTGCTTTATTAGCAGATGCAGTAGGTACAGTAGCTGGTGCTTGTTTAGGAACTTCAACAGTTACAAGTTATGTTGAATCATCAGCTGGTGTTGCTGCTGGTGCTAGAACTGGTCTTGCTTCAGTTGTTACTGCAATTTTATTTATTGTAGCATTATTCTTTACTGATTTATTTGCTGTAATTCCATCTGCTGCTACAGCTCCTGCATTGATTTTTGTAGGATATTTGATGATGAAACCTGTTATGAAAATTGATTTTGAAGACCCTACAGAAGGTATTCCTGCATTTATTACAATTATGGTAATGCCATTCTCATATTCAATTTCTAAAGGTATCGCATTTGGTGTAATTTCTTTTGTTTTCTGTAAATTATTTAGTAAAAAAGCAAAAGATGTTTCTATCATCACATGGATTCTTGCAGCTGTATTTGTAGCATACTTTGTTTTTGAAGCAGTAAAATAATTTTTAACTTAAATAAAATTATTAAATAAATCTAGGTGGAAAATTTTCTGCCTAGATTTTTTTTGTTTAAATACACATAAAAAAAAGGCGAGTGTAGAACAAATTTGTTTTACAACTCGCCTAATTATTTTTGAAAATTTATTTATAGATTACAAATTATTTACTAACCATTCTTTGAAATCTTCGTATTTATTTGTCATACTGATTGCGTTGTCTGGTAAAGAAAGAACTTTTTCAAGTCTATCTGGCATAGAAGGTTCTCTACCAAGTACAGATTGTACGATTTCTCCGAATTTTGCAGGATGTGCTGTTTCAAGAACGATTCCTACTGCTTGTTTTGATGCAACTTTTTTGCCCCAGAATGGAACATTTGGTGTTAAGCCTGGTTTTTCAGGGTCATTTTTTGTTCCAAAAATTAAGTCGCTCATTGCATCGTGACGAATATCATCCCAAGCTTTCCATGCAACAGCCCCATGAGGATCGATAATGTATCCTGTTCTTGTGTTACATTCTTGAATAGCTTTTCGAGTTCCTTCATCATCTAGCCAATATGAAGCAAATAATTGACGAACTTCATCTAATGAGTACATCGCTTGAATTCTTTCGTAGTTACTTGGAGCACCAACATCCATTGCATTAGAAATTGTTGAAACAGATGGACGGGCTTTGTATTCACCATAGTTTATCCAGTCTGGAATTGTTTTGTTTGAGTTTGTTGCAGCGATAAAACCTGTGATAGGAGCTCCCATTTTACGAGAAATCAATCCTGAAGTTAAGTTTCCAAAGTTTCCTGATGGAACACTAATAATGATTGATGGGTCGTCGATTTTACTGTCGCGAGGTGCTCTGTGAGTTACAGTTAATGATGCGTAAGTGTAGTAAAAACTTTGTGGCAACAAGCGTGAAATATTAATTGAGTTTGCAGAAGATAGTCTAAATTTTTTTCGTAATTCGCTATCTGTGAATGCTGTTTTTACTAATTTTTGACAATCATCAAAAGTTCCTGCAACTTTTAATGCACGAACATTACCTGTAAAAGTTGAAAGTTGTTTTTCTTGTAAAGGACTGATTTTTCCTTCTGGATACAAAATTGTTACATCAAGCCCCGGAACATTGTGGAATGCACTTCCTACAGCACTTCCTGTATCACCTGAAGTTGCAACAAGAATATGTAATGGATCGTTTTCGTCTTTGTTAAAATAAGACATCATACGAGCCATAAATCTTGCTCCAAAATCCTTGAAAGCACAAGTTGGTCCGTGGTAAAGTTCAAGTACGTAAGTTACAGGATCGATAGGTACAACTTGAGCAGTAAAAGGGTAGCAGTCTGCAATAATTGCTTGTAAATCAGATTCAGGAATTTCTCCATCTGTAAAAAGTTTTGAAGTTTCAAAAGCAATATCTCTAAAAGATGGTTCAGGGGATTTTGTTAAAAATCCAATATCAAGTTTTGGAATTTCTACAGGAATGTAAAGTCCACCTGTTTTTTCGTTCATTCCATTTAGTACGGCTGTTTTAAAACTAACTCTAGCAGAGCTATCTCTTGTATCTGTATAAAGCATAAATACTCCAAATATTTTTTTTGTAAAATCGTTTAATTATAACATCTTTTAGCAAATTTGTACAGTAAATAAATCATCTTGAAAAAAATTACTCTATATTTGCGTTTTTTATACATAAAGCGAAAAAAATGAATTAAATGCATTTTTTTGCAAAAAAAAAAGACCTGCAATTTCTTGCGAGTCTTTTGTAAGATGGGCGATGACGGGATCGAACCGCCGACATTTTGGGTGTAAACCAAACGCTCTCCCAGCTGAGCTAATCGCCCTTACATTTATTACTATACAGAATTGACAAAAAAGTGTCAACAGGTTTTTAAAAAAAATTTAATTTTTTTTTTACTTTTTTTTGAAAGTTTTTTGAGAAAATATTAACACTTTTTTGAATGTATTAACTAAGGCAGTATTTATGTGTAAAAGAACTCCCGTCATTCTGAACCACTTACGTAGCATGTGATATTTCGGAATATTTGTGAACAGATGCTGAAATAAATTCAGCATGACTGAGTTTTAAGTTTTAGATGCTGAAAAAAGTTAAGCATGACAGAATTTTTTATCTTTCGATTTTTGATTAAGTTTTTCCTATAAGTAGCAATATTTTTCTTATCTTTGGTGTAGATTTTATGATTTCCTTGTGTTAAAATATTTTTGTATATTTTTTTTGATATAATGAGGTGAATTATGTCTAAGAAGTTTTATTTTATTTTTAGTATTTCAGTTTTTGCCATTCTTTTTTCTTTCATTGGCTGTACCGATTTATTGAATTCAAAAACACAAACTGATATCAATTTGAATATTGATTTGTCTAAAATTATAAAATCTGCAAGAAATACAGGGGATACTCAAAGTTCAATATCACTTGGTGAAAATCCTGTTATAAAAGTTGCGATTTATGATGCAAAAAATTTTGATGCAACATCAAATTCAACTGAAAATTTAACGATGATAACACAAGCTCAAGCAAGTATTTCTGAGGATGGAGTTGCTAGAGTAAAACTTAACGATATTCCTATTGGAATTGATGCAATCGTTTTTGCAGAACTTTCTTTTTCCAATGGAAATTCTACAGAAGTTGTTTACGCAGGAAATAGTGATGTTTTTAAAGTTAAACCTACTGACAATAAAGTTAGTTTAGTGTTGATGAAAGTTGTTGTTGATGATGAACCTCCTACTGATATAAATCCTCCAGTTGATACAGACCCACCTGTTCCTCCTGTTGATGATATTCCTTCTGAAGACGATGACAAGGAAGATGTTCTCAAAGAACAAGTAGCAAGTGTTGTAATTTCGCCAACAAGTGGAGATGTTAGCCTTGGAACCATTGTAACTCTTTCATGTTCAACAGAAAATTCATCAATTTTCTACAAAGTTGGTGAAACAAGTGATTATCAAAAATACACAGAAGATACAAAAATTGAAATAACTACAGAAACAACAATTTTTGCTTATGCAACTTGCGAAGGAATGCTAAATAGTGAAACAACACAAGTCTCATATAAATTATATCAATATACATTGAATTTTGATACCAATGGTGGAACATCTGTAGAAAGCAATGAAATTTATTTTGATGGAGCAACAATTAACTTAGAAAGCTTTTCAACAACCAAAGAAAATATGGAATTTGATGG
>JAXJWW010000059.1:0-8135 GCA_036307825.1 Treponemataceae bacterium
AAAAGCTGGGATTGCAATTCTTGTATCACTAATTGTTCTTTCTTTGGCAGAAATTATTTTTAGACATTTTTTCCTTAGGGAAATGATTAGTTCTACAGCTAATTATGCAGAAACTCTTGCAGTAATTATTTTAGCATTAGCAATTTTAATTTTTACACTAAAAGGAAAAGACCGAGTTTGCTACATCCTTTATGGTGCATGGATTGCATATTTTGTACTCGATCAATTTTTTGAACTTCCTAGTCACTTCATAAATCTTATTTCCTCTTTGGTTAATGTAGGTGCAGGGATTGATGTTGGAATAATTGTTTATATCGGTTTGATTGTACATGTTCTCAGTTATGTTGGTGTTATACTAATGGGAATTTTATTGGTAGAATACATGAATGACGGATCTATTTACAATCGTGCTGTTAATATAACTTGTGTTTTTACATTCGTATTACTTCTATTTTCTGTTTGTATTAGTGTCTATAATGTTGTTGTGGGAACTCCTATTGCTTTGCTACTTCTTGTTTTCAACAATATTTATCGTATCATTATGATTTTTCTCTTCACATTCTTTGCTTACGATAGCGCAAGAAAACAGTTGAATAAAGTAGATTTCGGTTCTACAAAGTAAGTAAAACTAAAACAAAGGTGAGTCAAGGGCTTAAACGCAATGTCCCTTGACTACCGGTACTTTTCAAAATACTAAGATGCTGAAATAAATTCAGCATGACACAATTCCTTATCCATTTTGCTTTGTTTTAATTTTGCCCCCTTCCTCTTGCTTTATTTTCCTCAAAAATTTGAAAACGCATTTTCTCTGTACTAAACTTTTATTAAGAACTTTTGTTCTAAAAAAAAATTTATCTTTCATTTGGAGGCGAAGGATATGATGATTTTTAAGAAAATCGTGTTGTGTATTTTATGTTGTTTGTTGGCAAGTTTTACTTTTGCGCAAAAACTTTCGGTAACAGGTGGAAAGTTTGCAGAAGAAAATCCTACAAAAATCGTTTTAAATGCAGTTGATGGAAAAAGCACAAAAATTTTTATGGTTGAATCTGTTTATAACACTCAAGGTACAACAGTTGTTTTAAGTGATGGATATTTTGTTCCAGTTTCAACTTCTGCCACATCAGAAAAAACACATCTAATTTGTGATACACCTGCAGAACTAACTCTTGATAAAGGCGCTATTTCATTACTAGCCGGAAATTCAACAGATATTTCAGATGAATTTACAATAAACGCTACAGGTGGAACTCAATATTGGAATATAAAAGCAGAAAATCCTGTGCTTTATTGGACTGGAATTGCCTTATCAATTGTAGGAACTTGTTTTTGTACTTACGGAATTATGGATTGGGCTGTTGAAACCCAAGAAGCAACTGTATTTAACACAATAAGTACATTTGGTGGAGCTGCAGGACTTGCCGGTGGTATTGTAATGGGAGTTTTAGGTTCTCCTAAGGCAACTCTTGTAAAAATAGAATATTAGTTTTTTAGCCTAAAAATCTTTTAGAAGATTTAGTTGTTTTAGCTACTTTATGTCATAAACGATGTAAAGTAGCTTTTTTTCAATTAAAAATTAGTTTTCTTTTACAAAATGTGATATTATGTAATCAGACTTTTTTTTAGGAAGATTACAATGAAAGCAAATTTTACAAAACAAATTTCAATTATTTTATTATTTTTTATTACATTTTTTATATTTTCTTGCAAGACTGTAGAAGTTGCTAACGAAACTACAAATTCAAATAATTTTTTAAGTTTGAATAGCAAAATTGTTTTAGATTCTTCTCAAAGTGAAATAAAAAAAGAAAGACCCAATACTGTAACAAGTAAGATAATTACAAAAGAAGATTTAACTACACTTTACTGGTCAGAAAATAAAGAAGAACTTAATCCAAAATATTCTTCTAGAACAGAGTCTTTGGATAACATATTTAATCCAGATGCCCTTGGGCAAATAGTTTTAGTTTTTGATCGTTCAGAATGGAACAAACATCTTGATTATTGTGATATAAATATCAATCACGAAGAAAATGTTGTTGCAAAAGGCTTCTATTTTACAAAAGACAACAAAGAATGGTTTTTCAAAGATATCGGTTTTAGGGTTAGAGGAAATACAAGTCGTCGTCGTCCACAAAAAGGAAACGGAATGAAAAAAAATGATTATGTACAATCTCACTTTGCCCTAGATTTTGAAGAATGGCTTACGGATGAACAAGAAGAATCCGGTGTAGAAAAAAAACTTGCTGACTGTATGAAAGGTGTAATCTTAAAAAGATTTAAAGATGATGCAACTTACAGTCGAGAAATTTATTCTTATAATCTTTTCCGACAAAACGGAATTTGGCTTTCTCCGCGAGCCTCTTATACTCGTTTGATTATTCAAATTCAAGATGATTTAGATTTAGACAAAGATGGTGATACAACTGAATTTGAAAGTATAGACTACGGAATTTACGGAATGATTGAAGAAATAAAAAAACAATTTTTAAAAGAACGCACTTTAAAAGAAGGAGGCGGATATCTTTCTTCAAATAAAGGAAATCTTTGGAAATGTTTATATAAAGCAGGCAGTGGAACTGATTTTGTTCTTGCAAATATCGATTCTATGGGTGAAGAATCTTGTAAGCCTGTAAAAAACAAAAAAGGAAAAATAGTTGATTTTTCAATTAACAATTACTCCTACGATTACAAAGGTGATAACGAATTTTTAGATGGTACAAATCAAATAAAAGGTTTTATGTACGAATTGAATAATCTTCCTAATTGTAACGACGGCAAAAATGATGAAGAAGATAAACTTGTTGTCAAAAAATTTTATACACAAAGAATGGCAGGAGATTTATTTTTAAGAACTTATGCTATTAATGTTATTCTTGGAATGTGGGATGATTATTGGGTAAACAAAAATAATTTTTATTTCTACTTTGATAAAGACGGAAAAGCTTATTTTATTCCTTATGATTATGATAATGTTCTTGGAGTTTCTCATCTTGGAATTGATGCGGGAAAACAAAATCCAGTAAATTGGGGAAGTTTAAATTCAAGAAATCGTCCTTTGATTCAAAAAATTTTGCAAGTTCCTGAATTTATGGATTTATACAAAAAATATCTTATTGAATATTCAAATGAAGATAGTTTCTTTGATGATGATAATAGCATTGCACAAATAAAAAAATGGCATTCAATGATTGAACCTTTTATCAATAGTTCAAATCTGATTTACAGAGATACAACTGATAAATTTATTGATAAACCTGCTGATTGGGGAGATACTTACAAACCTTACACTGTGTACACAGAAGGAAAATTAAACTATTTTACAGTTCGTCAAGAAACTATTCAAAATTATGCAAAATAAAAGAGTGAGAAAAAGTGGGCAAGGATTTTGTTTATATGAATTTATAAAAAAAGTTTACTGTTCACTTTTTCTGTATATTATCATTTAGTTTTGAAAAAGTTATTAAAAATTTTCAAATTTTTCAATTTTTTTTATTGACGGATAAAAAATCTGGATTTACAATCAAAATATAGAGAGTAAAAATATCTCCTTTATTTAATAATACCTTTTTTACAAAATAACATTTTCTTAGTGTTTTATTGCGATAGCAGTAGATATAGGTTTTGTATGGTTGTACAAAATGGCCTAGGCAAAAAGGAGGAAAGTTATGTTTGCTAAAAGTGGTTTCAAAGTTGGGTTAGTAGTTTTACTATTAACTTCTTTCTTAATGGTAGGATTATTATCCTGTTCAAACGCTGTAACTACAGAGGAAAAACCTGTAGAAAATTCATCTCTTCTAGACTCTCGAACTTCATCTCTAGCAAATCCAAAATCTGGAGTAATGTTACAAGGATTTAACTGGGAAAGTGCAAGTCGTAGCGATTCTTCTACTCATGGGAAATGGTATGCTACAATGCAAGGAAAGGCATCTGAAATCAAGGATACTTTCGAATATGTTTGGTTTCCACCTCCATCACTTTCTGCAAGTACAGAAGGTTATCTTCCAACTCAATTAAACAATTTCAACTCAGCCTACGGAACAGAAGCTGAACTTAAAAAAGTTATTTCATCAATTTCTCCTGCAAAAGCCATTGCCGACATTGTTATCAACCACCGTTGCGGAACATCTGACTGGGGTGATTTTACAAATCCATCTTGGAACGATAATTTCTATTCAATTTGTGCTGACGACGAAGGATTTTCTGGTTCTTCTGTAATGAGAGCTTCTTCAAAAAGAGGAAATTACGATACAGGTGAAGGATATTCAGCTGGTCGTGATATTGACCACACAAACTGGGATGTTCAAAATGGAATTACTTCTTGGATGAACAACAAATTAAAAAAACTTGGTTTTGTTGGTTGGCGATATGACTTTGTAAAAGGTTACAGCGGATACTATGTTGGAAAATATAACTCAAATACATCAGCAGATTTTTCTGTAGGTGAATATTGGCCATCAGCTGGATTCGATCCTAACTGGTCACAAGGTTGGAAAGATGAACTCATGAATTGGGTAAATCAGACAGCTAATGGTGGATACAAAACACGCGTTTTTGACTTTGTTCTTAAAGGAAATTTAAACTACGCTTTCGGTTACGGAAATGAATCTGGTCGTTGGGATATGAGACGCCTTGCTGATTCAAACAATATTTTCCGCCAAGCTCCAGCTTATGCTGTAACTTTCGTTGATAACCATGATACAGGTTCAACACAAGCTCACTGGGAATTAGATCCAGGCGATTTAGCTCCTGCATACGCATATCTTTTAACACATCCAGGTTATCCTTGTGTAGCATGGCAACATTATTTTACAGGAAATGGATATCAGTACAAAGCAAATAATAGCGTTCAAGGAACAGGCTATAACTTAAGACAACATATCGATCATCTTATTAAATTAAGAAAAGATATGGGAATTGGTTACGATAGTGCTATTGAAGTTTGGAAAGCTGAACAAAATATTTATGTTGCAAAAATTACAGGAACAAAAGGAACTGTAATTGTTAAAATTGGTGGACAAGATTATAACCCAGGTTCTGGATATACAGATAATTACTCTGGTGTAAATTTTGCAATCTGGACAAAATCTTCATCATCAACTGGAACAACTACTACATCAACAAGTGTAAAATTCACTAACAATATGAATTGGTCAACAGTTTATGCATATTTCTTTAACTCAAAAGGAACTGTAGGTTCTTCTTGGCCAGGAACAAAAATGACTTCTTTAGGAAGAAATGAATACAACGAATCAATTTATCAAGTAAAAATTCCTTCAGGAGCAACCTCTGTGATTTTTACAAATGGTTCAAAACAAACAGTTGATATTACTCTTACAGGAGCCGAAGGATACTACATTAGTGGTACTGCAAGTTCCGGTAAATACAATGTAAAAACTTGGTAAGTTAAAAGTTCTTACAAAAAAATAATTGAAAATCAGAAATTGATTTAATAAAATGGCTCAGTTCTTGTAGTATCATGCAAGTCTGAGCCGATTTTTTTTAACTTGTGAAATTTTTCTTGTCTGTAAAAAAAAATCGTGATAAAATAATACCAATAAATATCTTTTATTTTAGGAGTGGGAAAATGGCTTTAGATTTAAGCAAATTAGCAAGTCTTGCAAAAACAGTTGCATCTGCAACAAAATCTTCTTCAAGTAAAACAACTACAAGTTCTACAAAAAAAGTTACAAAGGCAAGTTCATCAAAAAAAACTTCATCAAGTGGTTCTTCAGATTTGATTACATCATTGTTGAAAGGCGCACTTTCAGCAGATAATGTAAAAACTCTTGCAAAACAAGCAAATGATGATGATGATGGAATTTTTGATAACGCAGCCGATATCTTCAAAAAATTGATGTCAACAAAAACAGAAAACACAAAGGGTGAAGTTGATAAAGATGAACTTCATGATGAAATTGACATCTTAAAAAAGATTGTACCAAGTAAACTTTCTTCAACAAATCTTACAACTATCGTAAAGAAAGTTGTTGCTTCTCTTGATGACGATGATAAAAATGAAGATAATGTTCTTGATGTTCTAAAAGGTTTCAAAAACATCGATTTATCATCAGTTAAATCAATTGTATCAAAACTCTTATAATAGAAGAAAATGGAAATTATTAAAGCTGATATTATGGGTTACTGCATGGGTGTTCGCCGTGCAGTAGAATCAGCAGAACAATCGATAAAAGATTTTCCTCACAAAAATATTTATACCCTAGGTCCTTTGATTCATAACCAAAATGCTTTGGATAATTTGGAGCAAAAAGGAGTTAGGGTTTTAAAATTGCAAAATGATAAATTTTCTTTTGATATTGATGAAAACTCTGTTGTAATTGTTCGTGCTCATGGTGTTGCACCTCAAATTATCAAACTGCTAGAAAAAACAGGTTGTACAATAATAAATGCAACTTGTCCTAGAGTTTTGTCTAATCAAAAACGAGCTGCAGATTTTGCAAAACGACAATTTGCTGTAATTATTGCAGGAGATAAAAATCATGGGGAAGTTACGGGGCTAGAAGGTTTTGTAAAAGAGTTTTGTTCAGAATGTTATGTTATCGAAAATACAAAGGATGCAGAAATTCTATCAAATCAAATTTGTCAAAATTCTTCTATAAATAAGGATAATATTGTTTTACTAAGTCAAACAACGATAAGTGCAACAGAATATGAATCAATTGGAAAAGTTCTAAAAGAAAAATTTCCTTCAATTCAGATTCTTAATACGATTTGTCCTGCCACAACAGAACGGCAAGAAGCATTAAAAAAACTTTGTGATCAAGTTGATGGTGTTGTGGTAATTGGCGGAAAATCTTCAGCAAATACTTGTAGACTTTTTTCTATGGCACAAGATTTTTCAGAAAATCCTGAATATCGATGTAAATTTGCGTGTCATATTGAAAATCCTTGTGAACTTCCAAAAGAGTTTTTTAGTTTAGAAGTTGTAGGATTAACAGCAGGGGCTTCAACTCCAGATGAAGTAATTTTATCAGTTGAAAAGTCATTATATTGCAATTAATTTTCCTATATATTGATTTTTTATAGGGAAATATATATATTTTATATAACATATTTCATATAGGAGTTTTAATATTATGATTAAGACAGTAAAAGACATTGATTTGAAAGGCAAACGCATCATCATGCGTGTTGATTTTAACGTACCTATGAAAGACGGAGTTGTTCAAGATGATACTCGTATCATGGCAGCTCTTCCTACTATTAAATACATTCTCGAACAGAATCCAAGAAGTTTAGTTCTTATGAGCCACCTTGGAGATCCAAAAAAAGATGTTAAAAAAGCTCAAGAAAAAGCAGAAAAAGCTGGAAAAACTTGGACAGATGCTGATTCAGAAGCATTCATCAACGGTAAAAACCGCATGGCTCCAGTTGTAAAATATTTTGCTGAAAAACTTGGAAAAGAAGTTACATTCCTTCCAGATGCATTAGGACAAAAAGCTGCAATCGACGCTCTTCCAGAAGGAGCAGTTGCAATGCTTGAAAATACACGTTTCCACAAAGAAGAAACATCAAAAGATGCTGCTGAACGTGACACAATGGCAAAAGAACTTGCTTCTTACGGAGATATTTTCGTAAACGACGCTTTCGGAACAGCTCACCGCGACCAAGCTTCAACAGCTTCTATTGCAAAATTCGTTGAAACAAAAGTTGGCGGATTCTTGATGGAAAAAGAAGTTAAATACATTCAACCAATGGTTACAAACCCAGAAAAACCAATGATTGCTATTATTGGTGGTGCAAAAGGTTCTTCAAAAATCGCTGTTTTGGAATCACTTTTGAAAAACGCTTCAGCATTGGTAATTGGTGGTGGAATGGCTTACACATTCTTAAAAGCACAAGGTTACAATGTTGGTAAATCACTTGTTGAAGATGATTTTATTGATACAGCAAAAGACCTTCTTGCAAAAGCAGCTGAAAAAGGTGCAAAAATCATTCTTCCTGTTGACCATGTAGGTGCAGCAGAATTTAGCCCAGATGCAACTCCAGTTGCAATCGACTCAACAGATATTCCAGCAGACTTAATGGCTATGGATGTTGGTCCTAAAACAGTTGAAATTTACACAGACACAATTCTTAACGCAAAATCAATCGTATGGAATGGTCCAGTTGGTGTA
>JAXJWW010000060.1:0-17190 GCA_036307825.1 Treponemataceae bacterium
AGTTACACTTCTACTGATGAACAAGAATACACTTTAATTTATACACCAATGTCCCACAATAATTGGTATTTGTTTACAATGGTTCCATCTCACATTTTACCAAATAAAGAAGATGGTCATACTCAACTGATTTTTGTTTTATGTATTTCTTTAGGAATTATACTTTTAATTTTTATTATGGGAATTTCTTTGTTTCAACTTAGAAGTCATAAAGTTCTTAGAGATATTGCATTTACAGATCCTCTAACTGGAGAAGGAAATCAAAACTGGTTTACACAAAAAGCCAACGAACTTATAAACACAAATACAAACATAAAATATGCTGTAATTGCAATTGATATTTATCAATTTAAAATTATAAACGACAAATTTGGAAGAGAAAAAGGTGATGAAGCTTTAAGATACATTTATAAAACAATAAGAAGTTTACTAAATGAAAACGAAATTATTGCAAGAACAAGTTCTGATAATTTTAAAGCTTTGATAAAATATGATAACGATCAACTATGTATCGAGCGATTAAAAACTTGGGCAAGTCAAATTAACAAATTCAATACAGCCTTTGGTGATAACGAAAAATTTTATATCTGTATAGTTTGTGGAATTTGCCCTATTGAAAATAGTGTTGAAAAAACAACATCTGCACAAAATATTCAAAAATTTGACTTATTAGCTTGTTACGATAGATGTGCCATTGCACTTTCAACAGCAAAACCGATAAAAGATTCATTCTTGCGTTGTGGA
This sequence comes from Treponemataceae bacterium, assembly GCA_036307825.1. Classification (GTDB taxonomy): domain Bacteria; phylum Spirochaetota; class Spirochaetia; order Treponematales; family Treponemataceae; genus RGIG9060. The sequence goes on from JAXJWW010000060.1 coordinate 745, forward strand.
TTTTTTGATGAATGGGATTTAACTGTAATGATTCAGCATAAAATCATTGAAAACAGAATGAAATCTGCATTGAAAAACGAAGAATTTCAGATTTATCTTCAACCAAAATATGATATTTCACAAAATAAGATTGCGGGAGCGGAAGCTCTTGTTCGTTGGGCAGATCCAAATCGAGGATTAATTCCGCCAAACGATTTTATTCCGCTATTCGAAAATAATGGATTTATCCTTGATCTTGACCTTTATGTTTTTGACAGAACTTGTCATCTTTTACGACAATGGATTGATAGAGGAGTAAATCCAGTTGTAATTTCAGTAAACCTTTCTAGAGCTTATCTTCATGATTTTACTTTCTTAGGAAAATTTGAAGAAATCCGTAGAAAATACGAAGTTCCAAGTAATTTAATTGAACTAGAACTTACAGAAACAGTTGTTTTTGAAAACATGGAAATTCTTACAGATATTATCAATTTAATTCACGATTTAGGATATAGTTGTTCTATTGATGATTTTGGCTCAGGATATTCTTCGCTTAACATTCTAAAAAATATCCCAGTTGATACAATTAAAATAGATAGAGGCTTTTTTATCGGTGAAAACTCTGATACTGTAAAAAGTGATACAATTGTTCGTAGCGTAATTGATCTTGCAAGAAAACTCAAAATGAAAACAGTTTCTGAAGGTGTTGAATACAAAGACCAAGTTGATTTCTTAAAAGAAGCAAAATGCGATATGATTCAAGGTTATTACTTTTCAAAACCAATTCCAATTACAGAATTTGAAAAATTAGCTTTTGGCTTGGTGATTTCAGGAAAAAGAATTCTTCCTTCAGAAAGTCAAAGTGATTTTGTTTTCCAACCAGAAGATTACCTTGAATCACAGCAGGATTTTACAGAAAGTAACTTTCCAGCTTCTGTAATTCTTAGAAAAAAATCTTCAGATGATGAATAAATTTCTCAAGATGATTTTATAATTTATCCTTAATAAATTAAACATTTACTGGATAAAAACTATTTTTTCCAAACAATTCTCTGCGGATTCCAAAAAAAGAAACATCGTATCTATCTTGCATTCCAGGATAACTTACCACAGCAAAACTTGGAGGATTTCCACCCCGTGGACGAGCACAACTTCCCGGATTCAAAAAAAGAGTTCCAGAAATATCTTCCCAATGGGGTCTGTGTGTATGACCAAAGAAAACCAAATCTGCATCTAAATTTTCTGCAGTAACAGCTAAATTATCAAGTCCATATTCTACAGAATATTGATGACCATGCAAAACATAAATATTTCTTCCAGCAGCGGTAAATAAAAGGCTAAGAGGAGCTGTTATAGTTTCAGCTCCAGTTGTATTTGTAGAAGTCTTTGGAACAGATATTATATTCTTACTCATATCTCCGTTACCTTTAACAATAGCAATTACAGGAGGTAACAAATCTTGTAAAGATTCATCGTCATAGGCATTTTCTATGAAAGCACAAATGTCAGAAACACCATCACCACAAAAAACAAGAGCGTCTGAAACAACACCAAACTCTTCGATGATGTCGCAAAAAACGTCATAATCACCATGAACATCTGAAATTACCAAAATATTAGCAGAATTCTTATTTTCTAAATCAATAATATCTTGTCTTGAACCAATTAAATTAGACTCAATTTGAGTCAAAGCATTCATATCTACCTGTCCTTAAATTTCAACCTTATTTAATGATAAATTTTTCGTACCATTTTTTTACTGTTTCTTCCTCAGGTTCTGGAATAACAATAGGTTCTATATATTTTAGAACAAAATGATTACGAGAACGCAACCCTGTATCGCTATCAAGGAAAGATGAAACTTCCCAATCTTTGCCAAAAATACCTGTAGCAATTTGAGAAATTTCTTTATTTTGCAATTCACTTGGATTTTTTAACAAATTGATAGTTTTTTCCAAAATAAAATTCATTTTATCAAGATGTTGTAATTCTGTATCTTTTGTTAAAGAATGTAAATCCGTTGATGAACTTTGATTAGTTACAAGTTCTTCACTTTCTTCTGATAAAACAAGTTCCTTTTCTGCAAAATCAAAAACCAAAAACGAACCAGATTCTGTACCTAAAATATCATCCTGAGAAAACAAAGAAACAACAGTACAACTTATATTATCATCTTGAATTTTTGCCAAGGCCCTATGAGTAAACTCTGGGGCACCTAAAGTGATAAGAGATTTACAATTTTTTTCCTTTATTATTGAAGATAAATTTGAAATTCTTGCAACCGAACCAGTTACAATAAAATCCTGAGGATAAACTAAAGGTAAAATCAATCCATCATTTTCTTCAAGGCCATATTCATCTGCCAAAACAGAACAAATTGAATCTACAAAAGGCTTGTCGTTGTATCCATATCCAAAAAGAACTGCAATATGATTTTCAACAGGTGTCCATTTAGGCTGAACAACTTCCACGACTTCTTCTTTTTTGGTACAAGACAAGGTACAAATAGAAAATAGTATAGAGAAAATAAAAATAAGTTTACAAAAATCAACTTTCACAATTAAATTTTAACATAAGACTTGCTTTTATTCTAGTATTGATTATTTAATACATTTAATATAAGGTTTCTTTATGGTAGTATCAATAATTTTCCAACTTTTAGGAAGTCTTGCTTTACTTCTTTATGGAATGCAATTAATGAGCGATGGAATCCAAAAGAGTGCTGGACAAAGCTTGCATCGTGTTTTGGGTTTAATGACAAGTAATCGTATTTTTGCTGTTATTACAGGAATGTTTATAACAATGATTATTCAGTCATCAGGAGCTACGACGGTTATGGTAGTTTCCTTTGTAAACGCAGGATTAATGACTTTAGCACAATCAGTTGGAGTTATTTTTGGTGCAAATATCGGAACTACAATTACAGCATGGATTGTAACTCTCTTTGGTTTTTCTTTTAGTATTTCAAAACTTGCCATTCCTATTTTCGGAATTGGATATTTATGTGTTTTTATCAAAAAAATCAATAAAACAACTTTAACAAACTTTGGTGAAGTTTTAATGGGATTTGCCCTTTTGTTCTTCGGATTAGATTTGTTAAAAAATGCAATTCCAGGAATCAATGCTGAAAATGCAGGATTTTTGGTAACTTTAAACAACGGAAGTTTTCTAAGTATTCTAGCAGGAATTGGAATTTCTGCTTTAGTAACAATGTTACTTCACTCATCAAGTGCTGTAACAGCAATTGTTATTACAATGGCGACTCAAGGGTTGCTCTCTTGGGATTTTTCAGCCGCTTTAGTTTTGGGTTCAAACATTGGTTCAACAATCGATGCTGTTATGGCAGCAATGGGAACAAAAGTAAATGCCAGACGAACAGCTTTAGTTCATGTTTTATTTAATGTTTCTGGAACAATTATTGCACTTATCTTCCTACGACCATTATTAAACTTTGTAGATTTCATTACACCAGGTGAAGCAAATAACAACATCGCAGTACATATTGCAATGTTACATACAATTTTTAATACATCTTGTACAATTTTATTCCTTCCATTTGTAAATCAAATTGCAAAATTAACAGAACGAGTTATAAAACCACACAAAGACGAAACTCCTTCTTTCTATAAATTTGAATTTTCACAAGTTGGAATTAGAGAAAATTCTGAAGCAGCAGTTATTTGTGCAGAAAAAGAAATTTCTGATATGACAGATATTGTTATAGAAATGTTTGAAAGAATTCAAAAAGGTCTTTCACAAAGAAATGAAACATTTATTTCTGAAAACATGGAACAGCTTTCAGCTACAGAAGATTATGCAGATCAAATGCAAGAAGAAATTTCTAAATTCTTAGTAAATTGCCAAACTCTTCCATTGAACGATAAACTTAGAAATAATATTTCTATGATGCTTAGAATTGTTGATGACCTTGAAAGTCTTACTGACGATTGTTATAGCGTAGCTGTTCTTATTAAGCGAAGTGTAGAAAAGAAAATGGAATTTGCTCAAGAAGACTTAGAAAGACTCGACCCTTACATGGATCTTGTTCAACATTTCCTTGAGTTTATTAAAGAAAATATCAATAAACCACTTAATCATGAAAAACTACGCCTTGCAGAAGTTATGGAAGACCAAATTGATATGTTCAGAAAAAATCTTAAAAAGATTGCAAGAAAACGACTTGAACAAGGTGCTAATGTAAAAGCTGAACTTTTGTATCTTGATGTAGTTCGCCACATAGAAAAAATGGGTGATCATGCATTCAGTATTTCAGAATCATTGAGCCAAACACAATAAATTTTAATAAAGAGAAATTTCAGATAATGTAAAGCCGTATTTTCCGTGACCAGGAAAAACCTTTACATCATCTGGAAGTGTAAAAAGCTTTTTCAAACTTTCCACCATTTGTTTATCACTTCCACCAAATAAATCAGTTCTTCCGTAAGAATTCCAAAATAATGTGTCGCCAGAAATCAAAAGTTTTTCATTTTTATTGTACAAACAACTTGAACCTTGTGTATGCCCTGGAGTTTCGATAACCTGCCAACCTTCAAAAAGAAAATCTTTATCAGTATAAAAAATATCAGCAGATGGTAAATCATTTTCTTCTGGTAACATCTTTTCAACGAAAAAGCCCATTCCAGAACGAGCAAAATCTTTGTACTGAAAATCGTAGGAATTTTTTCCCAAAGCCCTTTCATCTTTTTTATTGATAAAAATCTTTGCATTTGTAAAAATTGATTTTAATTTTTCAATTGCGCCAACATGATCTAAATGTCCATGAGTCAAAAAAATTGATATTTCGCAATCTTTTGGAAGATTAGATTTTTCTTGTAAAGAAATTACACTTTTTTCAATTATATCTGCCTTATCACCTGGATCTACAATGCAAATTCCCTTTTTGTAAGCAAACAAATATGTATTTACACCAAAATCACCAAGTGTAAGACAGATAATATTAGTCATTGTTATACCAAAAATTCTTTTGATGTTGATTCATCTTCTGTAGAATAATCAGTGTTATATGCTTCATTTTCTATTGATTCAGAAGAATATCCATCGTCATCAAATTTTTCACCTTCAACTTCATCTCGTTTTCTTGAAAAACTTACAACAAGTTTTCTTCCACGATAGTCATATCCATTTAAAACATTGATAACTTTGTCAGCATCATCTTTGTAAAGTTGAACAAAAGAATAATTATCTAAAACTTTGATTGAACCAATTCTTTCTCTTTCAATTTGAACAACTTGTGCAATCAAACCAACCAAATCTCTTGGGAAAACATGTCGATTTCTACCAATTCCAATAAAAATTGTTGTAGCATCAGCTTCGTCAATTACAATTCTTGGAGCTTTTTGTCTTACAACATTTTCACCTTCAGTAGAATTTCTGGAAAAATCTTCATGATGTCTTCTATCACGAGGAGAAACTCTGTCTCTTCTGCTCTTAAATCTAAAACCACCACAAGCATTTTTTGCAAGATAAGCTGCAACATAACTGCGTAATGTTAGAGGAACAACTTTTTTGAAAATCTTTTTGTACTCTGTAAGCACAACTGGATCTTCTTCTGTTTTTACTTTTGTAACTGCATCTTCTAATAATGCAATAAATTGTTCTTCGTTAATTTGAAAATCTCGTTTCATATGAACTCCTAAAAAATACTTTGCAAACAAAAAAAACTAGCAAAGTCTAACTAAAATAATTCTGCAACATAACAAGTTCCACTCTGATAAAAACCATTTACTTCTAAAACTGAAATAAATTGTTGCGGTAAAACTGTACTTGCAATTAAAACACGACGAATAGATTTTTTTCGTAAAAAAGTAAGACATCTATCCATCAATTCTCTAGCCAACCCAAATCCTCTGAATTTTTTTTCCACAAACAAAAAAGGAATTTGTACAACATCTCTTTCTGTTGGAGGACAAGCAACTATAGAAATAGCACCTGCAAATTCACCAGTTTCAGTTTCGGCAAACAAAAGGAAGGTATCATTTTCATCAACTGACAAAAAATTGATTTTTATTAAATGGGAAAAGGCTTTTTCAAAACCATTTATATCTGAATTATCAATTTCTGCTATAAATTTCTCTTTTACTTCATTAAAAAGTTCAGAAAAATTACTTGCAAATCCTTCCTTAAAAACAAAACCATCAAGAACAAGTTCTGGATAGTCTTCAATTTCTTCACTTAACTTTTCCAAACCCCAAGATTCTCGTAAAGTATCATACCATTCAGAAATAAGATTTTTCATCTTTAATTCTTTGAAGGCAAACCACTTTTTTTCAACCTCAGGATAAGAGTGAAGCACCTTTTTGAAATTTTTGAACACACTTTTTCCAGAAAAAAGCACATCCTTTAATTCTTCTCTAGCGATTGGATTATGCAATTCCGAAACAAATTGTTCCATAACCCTAAATCCACTAGCTGAATTCCATTGTGGAATTTTGTAAAAACGACTTTTAACCTCAGAAGTTTCCAAGTCCTGAATTTTATCAATGGAACAACAATTTAAATCTTGAGAATCAAACAAAAATTCTGATGTTTGATTTTCCATTGCAAAAATTATTTCGTGTATTACTTCTTCAGATAAAGAAAATTCCATAGGACATTATACCAAATTTAGAAATTTCAGTCAGTAGTTATTTCTGAACGATTTGTAATAATTTTTCCTACTAGACCGTAATTCATTGCTTCTTCAGCTGTTAACCAATAATCTCTATCTGTATCTTTTTGAACCTGTTCTAAACTGATTCCTGTTTCCTCAGAGATAATTTTATTGATTTTTGCACGAGTTTTTTCCATTTCAGTTGCAAAGATTTCTACATCAGTTGCAACACCTCGGTAAACTCCACTAATCAAAGGTTGATGAATTAAGTAACTACTGTTTGGTAAAGAAAGTCGTCTTTCTTTTGGAGCGGCAAGGTAAATCAATGCACCTGCACTTGCTACATCCCCTGCACCAATTGTATAAACTGGAGCATTTACAAATCGAATTGCATCAAAAATTGCAAAACCTGATGAAACTGAACCACCTGGAGAATTTATAAATAGATAAATTGGTTTGTCAGAATCAGCTTCCAAAATTAATAACTGACGAATAACTTTTTCTGCAGAATCACTATCAATTTCATCATAAAGCATAATCTGCCGAGTTTTTAAGAATTTTTCTGAAACAGCATCAGAGCCATGTGAATCTTTGCATTTTTTTTCATTTTCTTCAGATTCTTCGTTTTTTAAAGAACAAAACTCTTTTCTAATCATTCTTACTCCAAATAACCGTTTAAAATAAAAACGGAATTAATTACATCTTACTATAAATATATGAAAAAAAACAATGATAGTCTATAGTTTTTTCCATATATGTAATTCTTACAAACCTAAGTTTTTGCCTTCATCCCAAAATTTATCCATAATTTCAAGATTTTCTTGCTTCATTTCAATTCCAGAAGATTCCATTTTTTCTTCTACATAACCAAATCGTCGTTTGAATTTTTCGTTTGTAGAAGCAAGTGCTAAAACTGGGTCAACTTTTAGGTGACGAGCCAAATTCACCACAGAAAAAAGCACATCTCCCAATTCTTGTTGAATTTCTTCTTGTGAAAGTGACTTGCTTGCTTCTTTTAGTTCCCAAAGCTCTTCTTGAATTTTGCCCCAAGGTCCTTCTGAATCTTTCCACTCAAAACCTTTTTTAGCCGCTTTTTTTTGAATTTTATAAGCTCGTAAAAGCGGTGACAATCCGTAGGAAATTTCTTCCAAAGAAGATTTTTTCTTTCTTCCTTCAACCTTTTGTTTTATTGCTTCCCATTGTTCTAAAACTTTTTCAGCGTTATTTTGTGAACCTTCAACAACGCTTGAGGAACCTTCTGATTCTTTCCAAACATGAGGATGACGACGAATAATCTTATCACAAACTTCGTTCAAAACTTGAACGATAGTAAAATCATCATTTTCCTGATACATACTAGAAATCATGGAGGCATTCAAAAAAACATCCCCAAGTTCTTCTTTTGTGTGATTTGCATCTTCGTTCGAAATTGCATCAACTGCTTCAAAAGTTTCTTCAATTAGTGGAGCTCTCATTGTTAGCGGAGTTTGCTCTTTATCCCAAGGACAACCTTCTGGACTTCGTAATTTTTGAACGATTTTGTAAAGGCGCTCAAAGGATTTTCCCACAGTTTCAAAATTTTGTGAATTTGTTAAATCATCTTGCATATCAGTATCAAATTTCATGATTATATTATAGCGTTTTATTAAACATCTTGCCAGTTAAAAAGCAATCTGATATTCTTAAATCTATGAGTATTTTTCAAGCATTAATTTTAGGTATTTTACAAGGAATCGCAGAATTTCTTCCGATTTCAAGTTCAGGGCATCTTGCTGTTGTTCAAAATCTTTTTGGACTTGAACTTCCATTGATTTTTGACGTTTGCTTACATTTAGCAACATTATTGGCTGTAATCTTAGTTTTTAGAAAAAGAATTTGGTCTTTACTTTGCGTTTTTGCAAGATGGATTACAAGAAAATCAAAACCGGAAGACAAAGCTGAACTTTCTATGATTGTTGCAATTATCGTGGGAACTTTTGTAACAGGAATTATGGGAATTGTAGCAAGTAAATTTTTACCAGAATTTCCAATCAAACTTGTTTTTGTAGGTTTTATTATCACCGCTTTCTTATTGATTTTTTCAAATCGACAAGGAAACAAAAATGATTCACAAACAAATTCTACACAACTTTCACCAATTTCTGTAAAACAAGGTCTTTTTGTAGGTTTTGCTCAAGGAATCGGAACTTTACCAGGAATTTCTCGTAGTGGAATTACAATTTCTGCTTCACTTTTAGCAAAAATCGACAGAGAAACTGCTGGAGAATTTTCATTCTTGCTTTCAATTCCTGCAATTTTGGGAGCTTTCGTTCTTGAAGCAAAAGATTTAGGAACTTTAACTCAAACTGTTTCTGCTCTTCCATTGGTAATTGGTTGTCTTGCAGCTTTTACTTCTGGCGTTGTTTCTCTTACAATGTTGATGAAGCTTATTAAAAAAGGAAAATTGCAATGGTTCGCATATTATCTAATTCCACTTGCAATTTTAGGATTGATTTTTATTAAATAAGTTTTATAAATTTTTAGTTTTGATGCAAGGCGAAAGAAAATTCCTTTTAGTGATTGTCATAACTAGCTTTTGTCCATGCATCAAAACATTTTTATTTTAAACAGATTGTTTAACTTTTTAATATCAAAAAAAAATGAAAAATGTAACAAAATCCGATTTCATAAGTGTTTAAGATAATACATCAATTTTTTTTCAATTAAATCATAAAAATTCTTTCTATTTGATTTAACAAACTGTTTATAGACAAATAGAATATTTTCTGGGATAATAATAATCGATATACTAGTTATTAATTTAACAAAAAAACTGGGAGGAAATATGCAATTTAGAAAAACAAAGCTAATTGCTATTATATTTTTATCGATATTTTTTGCGTTACCAATTTTTGCTCAAGAATTTGTATATGTTTCTGTTGAAAAAACAGACTTAAAATCGGGAACAGGATTATTTGCAGAGAAAGTTGCAGAATTAAAATACGGAACAAAACTTTTAATTTTAGAAAATTCTATAGAAGATGAATGGTTAAAGGTTGCCATCAATGAAAAACAAGAAGTTACAGGATGGATTCTATCCACAAATGTTACAAAAAGAAGAGTTGTAAAATTTATGGATAGACTTAGTTCAAAGGAAAAAGAACATGCTCTTGCTGGGAAAGGTTCTGAAATGGAAAAAAAAGAAAATAACACAATCAATTTTAATTCTATAAAAAAGAAAAATTAGTTTAAATAGATAAGGACATGATAGAATGAAAAAATTAAAACAAAAACTTTTTGTAATTACCATTTTATTTCTCGTAACAAATTTATCTGCTTTTGCACAAAAGCATGTTTATGTATCAATTGAAAAAGCGCAAATTAAAACTGACACAGGATTTTTTTCTGAAAAGATTGCGGATGTAAACTATGGTACAAAATTAATAGTATTGCAAAATACCATTAATGATAAATGGATTAAAGTTCGAAATGAAAATAACACTTCACAAACAGGTTGGATTTTATCAGCAAATGTAACTTCAAAAAGAGTTATAAATTATTTTACCAACAATGGAACTACAGAAAAAGAAATTGCACTTGCGGGAAAAGGATTTTCAGAAACTAAACTTTCATCTCGTAAAAAAAATTTTGAAGCAGTAACTATAATAGAACAACTTTCAAAAAAAACAAACGAAAATAACAATTTAGAAAAGTTCATAACAGAAGGAAATTTAAAGGTGGAATAATATGAAAACTAAAATTTTATTTTTTATTTTAGTAATAACATTTTTATTTTTATTTGTTTCTTGTGCATCAACATCAAATACAATTTCTTTTGATTACACTCCACAAGACAAATATGAAATTGGAACAGAAGTTGCAGCAAATATTCTGGGAACATATAAATTATATTATAATGAAAACCTTTACACTTATTTAAATTCAATTTGTAGCGCACTTGCAATTCATGCTGATAATGTAAACCCATACAAAGGTTATTCAATTGGAGTTCTTGATACAAATATTATTAATGCTTTTGCAACACCAGGTGGACATATTTTAATTTCAAGAGGAATGTTGAAATCTGCAAATTCAGAAGATGAACTTGCTGCAATTATTGCTCACGAAATTAGTCATATTCAACTTGAACATAGTATAAAAGCAATAAAGAAAAATACAAGAACACAAACTTTAGGAGCAATTGCAACAACTACTTTTGCAATTATGGCATATCAACAAGGTGAATCATCGGATAAAATAAATGACATTATGCAGAATGGTGCATTGTTAACAAATTTTTCTACAGAATTGGTAAATTCCGGATATTCAAAAAATTCAGAATTCGATGCCGATGAAATGGCTATTTTCCTTATGAATAAAACCGGATACAATCCAAAAGGAATGATAGGTTCTCTTGAAACTTTAAAAAATAATAAAAGCAAAAATTATTTACTTGGATTTGGAAAAACTCACCCAACACCAAAAAAAAGATTACAAAAAGCAAATAAGATTGTTAAAAATATAAATAAGCAGATAAAAAATAAAAATGAATACAATGAAGAAAGCAGAGTTAATCGATTTGAAAATATAAAGCAATATTTTTAATAAAAATTTTGGTTAAGGAAACAATATGAAAATTAAAAGAATTTTTTTCATAACTTTGATAACAACAATTTTTATTTTTACACTTGATTTATTTGGCGCGTTTGAATTTTTAGAAAACAAAACTTACGATTTTAGAACAAATAAAACTGTTTCAAATAAAACATCTGAAAATTTATTTGTTGTTCTCCTTGACCAAAATAGTCTTGATTGGGCAAGTTCCGAAATGAATTGGAGCTGGCCTTGGCCAAGAAGTGCTTACGGTGATATCGTAAATTTTTTTAATCTTGCAAATGCAAAATCCTTAACATTCGATGTAATTTTTTCTGAACCATCAATTTACGGAACAGAAGACGATTTATACTTTGCAAAAGCATCTGAAGAATTTGGTAAAGTAATTCAAATTCAATTTTATGATAGCAGTACAAAGAACCAAGATATTCCAGTAACTTCAATTCCTGAAATTGATTCAAAATCAGCAATACAAGGTAACATAAATTCAATTCCAGATTCTGATTCTATCATTAGGCGAAGTAGACTTTTTTACAATAGAGATAAAAAAAGTTTTCCAACTTTAGCAAGTGCAACTTATCTTGTAGGTTCTGAAAATTATTCTAAAGCAAATTATTTTGATACAGAAGAATATAAACTTTTAACAAACATAAAAACTGATAAAGATGGTGCAGTTTTGTTACGATTCAAAAAAGGATTAGAATCTTACATTCCATATTCTGCATGTGATATTTTACAAAGTTACTACGCAATACAAAATGGAGAAGAACCAATTTTATATCCAGAAGATTTTTCAGATGGTTATGTTTTCTTTGGTTATTATGCACCTGGGCTTTACGATATTTGTGCAACGCCACTTTCATCTTCATATCCAGGAGTTGGAATTCACATTACGCTATTGGATAATATTTTACAAAATGATTTTATTAAAAAATCTCCTACAACAATAAACTTTTTTTTGATAAGTTTATTTTCTTTTTTAATAACTTTTATAATACAAATTATCGAAAATAATTTTTCATCAAAAAAAATTATTTTATTAAGTTGTAGTTTTATATTTTTATTTATCACACTTTACACAATAATTTGCTTTGTAACATTTAAATCTGGATTATGGATTCCTTTTGTAAGTATTTTGTCATCAATAATTTTATCATACACAATAACATTTTTTGTAAGTTACTACACAGAAGGAAAACAAAGACGCTACATAAAGGAAGCATTTAAACAATATTTAAGTCCACTTGTAATTGAACAATTAATTTTAAATCCAGAAAAATTAAAACTAGGAGGAGAACGAAAAGAGATAAGTATTTTCTTTTCTGATATTGAAGGTTTTACATCTATTTCTGAAAATCTTTCACCAGAAAAACTTACTGAATTTCTAAATATTTATCTTTCAAAAATGACAGATATTATTTTAAACTCAGGTGGAACAATTGACAAATATGAAGGGGATGCTATTATCGCTTTTTGGAATGCTCCAGCAGAACAAAGTAACCATGCACAAAAAGCAATTGAAGCAGCAATTGAATGTCAAATTGAATTAGAAAAAATTCAAGACGAATTAACAAAAATTTCTGGAGCAAAAATAAAAAACAGAATTGGAATAAATACAGGATTTGCTGTAGTTGGAAACATGGGGTCAAGCAAAAGATTTGATTACACAATGCTTGGTGATTCAGTTAATCTTGCAAGTAGATTAGAAGGAATAAATAAACAATTTGGACTTTATACATTATGTTCTGAAGAAACAAAAATACAAGCAGAAAAATTTGGATCAAAACTACAATTCATTGAAATAGCAAAAATTCAAGTTGTTGGAAAATCAAAAACAGTTACAGTTTTTACTCCTCTTACAGAAAAAGAATTTGAAAAAAACAAATTTCTCTGGAATAAATTTGAAGACGCAAGAAATTTATTTTATCAAGGTGAAATTGAACAAGCTCAAATTCACTTTGATAAAATTTCAAATGAATTACCTGTTGCAAATAAATATTTTGAAAAATGCAAAAACACACAACTTCCAATTCAAAGTAATTTAAAAGGAATTTGGATTGCAACTGAAAAATAATTTTTAGTATCTACTAAAAACTTCAACAGTTTGATAAGAATTGTCACCGTAATAAAGAAGCTCGTAAATAAAAGTACTAGTAAAAACTCTTTTTCCATATTCACGACTTTCCTCGTATGGTAACATTTCTACCCAAATATCCATTGGAACATTTGGATAATCATCCACCCAATTAAGAATTCTTCTCCTTCCTGTATTGTAAGAAATTACAGAAAGCATTGTTGAACCTTTAAACAAACGAATCATATTGCTTAAATAAAAAGCACCAAAATTAATATTTGTTTGTGGATCAAGCAAATCAAAATTTTGTACTCGTAATTTTCTTGCAATATCTTTTGAAGCAGTTTCCGGCATCAACTGTGTTAAACCAGTTGCACCAACTCTAGAAAAAACATTTTTATCAAAATAACTTTCAGTTCTGATTAAAGAAAACAAAAGACTTTCAGAAAGATTATACTCATTAGCATAAAATTTTACAAAATCATAAAAATTTCTTGGATAAAATAATTTTAAAACTTCTTCATCTTTTCCACTTCCTGAATTTGAAAAAACTGCACTTGAAATTCTTAAAATAGTTGGATATAGATTTTCATTACTTCCAAAATTCTGATTTATTTTTTTTACAAAAAAACTTAAATCATCTGAACTTATATATTTTTTATATTCATTTAAAATTCCATAAAACTTTTTTATCTGTCCATATTTTACACAAGCAGAAAATAAATTATAAAGTAATTCAGTTTTAATTTTATCAATTGAAACAAACTCTGTACTTTGACACATATTTTTTAAAATCATTTTTGGCTCAATTTTATTTTGATAAGCAGACATTATTCTGTAATAAAGTGGACTTTGGGAATTTTCAAAAACAGAATTAAATATTTGACGAATATCATAATTAGAAAAATTTTGTACAGAGACAAATTCTTCTTTTATCAATCTTGCCGTTAAATATCCCCAAACAAATTTTATTTCTTCATCAGCAACTTGCTCAATAGTTTTATAAAAATTACAAAACAATGTCCATTGACGAGTGGATAACAAATATAATTTTATTTCATTTAGTAAATCCGAATAATAAGTTTTATCTTTCCATAGCAATCCGTATTTTTCAATTCCAGTGATTAAAGACTTTATAGATTCTTTTTTTAATTGATTTAAATAACACAAAAGTGCATTATCAAAAGTGATATCGTTAATTGAATTTTCTATTGCGGACAAAAAACTTTCTTTTGCCAAACTAAAATATTGACTTCCAGATTTATCAAAAATTCGTCCTGCATAAAAATCTATGTAAAAAAAATTTTCTTTTTTTGTATTATCATTTTTGTTACTAGAAATATTTTTTAAACTTTGTGCAACTTCATTTCTAGATTCAAAACCAAAATATAATTTTATTTTTTCTGAACTTCCATACAAAAAAACTTTTCCAATATCAGAAATTACTTGTGGAGAAAATTCTAAAATACTTTCAAAATCTTTTACAAACAAAGAAAGTTTTTCCAATGCAACACTATATTTTTTTTCGTAAACTAAATTTCTAAATTCTAAAAGAAACTTAAAATCATTTTGTAAAATTAATTTATTTGCAAATTCACCAATAAAAATTTCTTCAATAAATTTTGCATGATAATCTGAAAAACTTTCTTGAGTAAGCCAATCTTTTAGAATAACACTTTCTAAATTCTGCTCTTTCATAACTGTTGCATAACAAAAACAATACATCATCCAATCATTTTTAATTTTTAAATTTAATAATGAATTTGAAAATTTTATTGCTTGTTCATATTTTTGATTATCGATTAAAGCTTGCAAATAAAAATTGTATGTTTCTTCTTCCGGATTTTTACTTTTAGAAATTGCAATTTTTGAAAGATTCAACATTTTAGTTTTAGGAATATTTAATTTTTGTAATTCTTTTAAACTAAATAAAACTTCAAGACTAGAACCTTTTTTAATCGCTTTTTCAAAATTCTTAATCGCTTTATTATTTTCTTGAGAACTTAAATTAACTAAACCTTGAACATAATACTCAGAAGAATTTGTGCATCCTGAAAAACAGAATGCACAAATCATCAATAGAGAAAATATTTTTTTTCTAAATAAAATCATAAATCCTATTAAATTATCTTGGTGGAATTGTAATGATTGTTCCTGAAACAATGTAATCTGGATTTTCTAATCCATTGTATTTTGCAATTTCACGATACAACCAAGGATTTTTATAATATGTTCCTGCAATATCCCACAAAGTATCACCCCATTTAATTTTGTACTCAACACCCTTCAATTTTTCTTGAACAGGCTCTGGTTCCACAGGAGTTACAACAGGAGCTTCTACAATAACAATTTCGTCTTCTTTTGCTTCTTCTTCAACAACAACATCAATTTCTTCTGGAACATATTCTGTAGGTGTTTCTACAGGAGATGGAATAACTTCTTGAACAGTTGTTTCTTCTTGCCAAATTGAAACTTCAGAATTTTCTTCTTTGTTTTTCAATTTTGAAGGAGTTAAAAAAAGAATCAATAAAAGTACAATTACACAAATTACTGCGCACAAACTACAAATCAACACAGGAATTGAACAGCGTTTCTTTTCCGGACAATCATTATCTGGTGTATCAACATACAAATCAGAAAATGATAAATCCGGGCTAGGTATAGATTCATCTAAATCACTAGATGTATCAATGTTTGAATCAAATGCATCGTCATCAAAATCCATATCAGTATTTAAATCTCCATAATCATTTCCGATTCCAAAAAATCCATCGTCATCATCACTATCTAAGTCTGAATCAACAATATCATTTTCAGAAGCAGTTGGAATATCACTAAAATCAGGGAATTCTTCTTCCATAATATCTAAGCCTTCATTTGCAGACTCAGCAAAATCTGAACTATCCAAAATTGAATCTTGCATAATATCCGTACTTTCAGAAGAAAAATCATCTTCCAAAGTTGGCATTTCATCTAAAACTGGTTCATCTTCAATTTCTGGTAAATCTGCAAAATCGTTTGTTGCTAAATTGTCAGTTTCTTCAAAAGTTGATTCACTTTCAATTTCTGGCATTTCATCTAAAACCGACTCGTCTTCAATTTCTGGTAAATCTGCAAAACCGTTTGTTGCTGATTTGTCAGTTTCTTCAAAAGTTGATTCACTTTCAATTTCTGACATTTCATCTAAAAC
>JAXJWW010000061.1:0-4434 GCA_036307825.1 Treponemataceae bacterium
AATTTGTGGAATTTAACAAATTTAAATCTTCTAAAAAAGTTTTTGTAATAGAAGAATTTTTTGTAAAAAGATTTTTATTAAAACTTTCGTAAAAAGACAACATATCACCAGTACAAATCAACAAAACATTTTTACTCACAGGCAAAACATTCAAATCATCATACTGAAAATACTTTAACTCATCTTGAGTTACTTGCTTTATAGATTTTACTTTCTTTAAAGAATTATTTAAAATTTTTACAGGAAAATTTCCAGTAACAATACCTTGAAAATTTTGATTATTAATTTTTACAGCCTTGTTACCGGAATATAATGAAAAATAAATTTTATTACATCGTGGCAAAATTTTGGATACAACTCGTCCAGGTAAACCAAAATTTTCAATTAAAGTTGATTTTACAAAATCGGAATTTTCTTTAACATCTACAGTTCCATATAAATATGAATCGGTATCAAAACACGAAAAAAAATCCACAGTAGTTGCTTTGTCCAAAGTTGCACAGCTTGTAAACATAAAAACAAAGACAAAGCAAACTGCAAAAATAAGAAACTGTAAAATATTAAAGTTAAACTTTTTCAAGTTTTGCACTCCAAGTTTTGTCGTCAGCTTCAATTTCTGTAAATGAAGAATCTGATTTTTCTTGCCAATCAATTTTGTCAGCTAAAGTTTCATTAGAAATATAATCAGCAAAAGCAGAATAAGCTTTGTTCAATTCTTCACATCCAGAAAGAACAAGATTGATTCTATCTGTTACTGCAAGTCCGCTTTCTTTTCGTAAGTTTTGAATACCACGAACTAAATCTCTAACATAACCTTCAAGTTTTAATTCTTCTGTAATTTCAGAATCAAGAGCAACAGTTAAAGTTCCATCGTTTACAACTTTAAGATTTGCTTTTTCTAAGCGTTCAACAATAATCTTTTCGATAGTTAATTCAACATTTTTGCCTTCAACTTCGATACTCAAGGTTGAACCATCAAGAATTGATTGAATTGCTTCTTGTTCAAGTTCTGCAATTTTTACAGAAGCAGCTTTCATTAATGGACCAAGTTCTTTTCCTAAAGTTCTAAAGTTAGCTTTTGCTTGATATTCAACTAACTCATCTTCTCTTTCGTGGAAAACAACCTTTTTAACATTTAATTCTTCGCGAATTGAATCTTCCATTTCTAAGAGAACTTTCTTTTCTTCAGGATTTCTTGTAACAAGTTCAACACTCTTTAATGGCTGACGAATTTTTAAGTTATATTGATATCTTAAAGAACGCCCCATAGAAACAGCTTTTTGAACTGTATCCATCTTAAATTCAAGTTGTTCATCTCTGAATTTTTCGTTATAAACTGGATAATCACACAAGTGAACTGATTCTGCGTCATTTTCATTGCGCAAGTTCAAATAAATGCTTTCTGTAATAAATGGAATTACAGGAGCTGCAACTTGAGCAAAAGTTTTTAGAGCAATATAAAGTGATTCGTATGCTTCGTTTTTGTCTGAATCATTTTCTGACTTCCAGAATCGACGACGACTACGACGAATGTACCAGTTATTTAATTGGTCAATATATGCAACAATTGGGTCGATTGCTTTTGACAAGTCGTAATCATCAAGTGCTTCTGTTACATCTTTTACTAATTTTTGAGTAATAGAAAGAATCCATCTATCAAGTGGATTTGATGGTAAAGAATTTTCAAAAGCTTTTCCTGTTGCTTTTACATTGTCGATATTTGCGTAAGTTACAAAGAAACTGTAACTGTTCCACAATGGAATCAAAATTCCTTTTAGAACATCGCGAACACCATCGTCACTATATTTTAAGTCATCTGCTTTTACGGCAGGTGAATGCATCAAGAACAAGCGAATTGCATCTGCACCAAATTTACTCATAACTTCTGCAGGGTCTGTGTAGTTTCTTAAACTCTTAGACATTTTCTTTCCGTCAGAAGCAAGAATAAGACCGTTTACAACACAATTTTCAAAAGCAGGTCTATCAAAAAGAGCTGCTGCAAGAACTGTTAATGTGTAGAACCATCCACGAGTTTGGTCTAATCCTTCAGAAATAAAGTTTGCAGGGAAGTGTTTTTCAAAATATTCTTTATTTTCAAAAGGATAATGATTTTGTGCATAAGGCATAGAACCAGACTCAAACCAACAGTCTAAAACTTCTGGAATACGAGTCATTGTTCCACCACATTTACAAGGAATTGTGATTTTATCAACAAAATGTTTATGTAAATCTTCTGGATATGTTCCTGATAAATCTTTTAATTCTTGGCGACTTCCTACACAAATTGTTTTTCCACAGTCTGGACATTTCCAAATTGGAAGAGGATTTCCCCAATAACGATTTCGGCTAATTGCCCAGTCACGAGCGTTTGCAAGCCATTTTCCAAAACGACCTTCTTTGATGTGAGCAGGTTGCCATGTAATTTGAGAATTGGCTTTTAAAAGTTTATCGCGCATTGATTCAACTTTAACAAACCAACTTCCTACACCACGATAGATAAGTGGACTAGAACATCTCCAACAATGTGGATAAGCGTGTAAAATTTGGTCGCGTTTTACAAGTTTTCCTTCTTGCTTTAATCGTTCCATGATGTCTTTATCACATTCTTTTACAAATCTACCCTTGTAATCTGGAACTTCAGAAGTAAATTTACATTCGTTATCAACTGGACAAACAGTAGGAACTCCACTACCCTTGAAAACTTTGTTATCGTCTTCACCAAAACCTGGAGCTGTGTGAACGATACCTGTTCCGTCTTCTGTAGAAACGAAATCAGCATTGAAAACTCGGAAAGCTCCGTCACTTCCATCTTCATTTGTTTCTAAAGATGCAAAATAAGGGAAAAGTGGTTCGTATTTACAACCTAAAAGTTCAGAACCTTTTTTTGTCCAAATAATTTCGTAGTCTTCTGGATTTTTATAGTAAGCACCTAAACGAGCTTGAGCAAGAATATAATATTCATCACCATCTTTTACTTTTACATAATCGATATCTGGACCTGCAGTTAAACCTAAGTTTGAAGGAAGTGTCCAAGGTGTTGTTGTCCAAGCAAGGAAATAAGTTTTTCCGTTAGTAATTTCATCATCATTGATTGAAGGACCTGCTTTTACAACTTTGAAGCGAATTGTAATTGCTGGGTCGTGAACATCTTTGTATCCGCCTGTTGCTAATTCATGATTAGAAAGAACAGTTGAACAACGAGGACAATAAGGAAGAATATAATGACCTTCGTATAAAAGACCTTTTTCCCAAAGACTTTTCATTACCCACCAAATTGATTCCATATAATCTGGATTCATTGTTTTGTAATCGTTGTCAAAATCAACCCAACGACCAAGACGAGTAATAGTTTGCTTCCATTCGTTTACATAACGCAAAACACTATCGCGACAAGCTTCGTTAAAGTTTGCAACACCGTAATTTTCGATGTCAGTTTTTGAGTTTAAGCCTAATTCTTTTTCGATTAAGTTTTCAACTGGCAATCCGTGACAGTCCCAACCAAAACGGCGTTCAACTTTTTTGCCTTTCATTGTTTGGTAGCGTGGAATAATATCTTTAATTGTACTTGGAATAAAATGACCAAAGTGTGGAAGTCCTGTTGCAAATGGAGGACCATCATAGAAAACATACTCATCACAACCTTCACGCTGTGAAATTGATTTTTTGAAAATTCCTTTTTCTTTCCAAAATTCAAGGATTTTTTCTTCTTGTTCTGAAAAATTTACTTTTGGATCTACATTCTCGTACAAAATATTGCCTCTTTTTTTTGCATTAAAAAATGCATAGATTATTATTTCATATTATGCCATAAAAATAGATATTTTTCAAGGTAGGTTTACACAAAATAAAGCAAGATGAAATTTTGTAAATGAATAATTTTCAGCCAACGCTTTCGACGAAAAATGTCCCAGTTCGTTAGTGCTGCGCTTCGCTTGCAAGATTAGTAAGCCTTCGGCTTACAATCAAGTTTTGTTTCACAAAACTTGCAGGCGTGTCAATCTCCCCTTACGTGTTTTCTTCACAAGATTTACTAGTATTCATTTTGCTGCGATTTTTGGCTGAATTTTGCGTTTACGCATTGGTTCTTGCTTTGTTTTGGGCAAGTTGCAGAGAATGGGCGAAGATTAGGTTAAAGCGAAATGGATAAGGCATTGTGGGGCGCAACTTGTAGAAAAAGTCACAGGTCTTCGAAAAGTCTAACGACTTTTCGAAAGAAAATTTGCTTTTTTTGTCGAAGATTTTTATTGCGAAGCGGGAAAGCGAAAATTTTATAAAAAAATTGAATTTTTTTGAGCAAAATTTATTCAAATTGCTTTTTTCTCATGATAATAAAGGTGTACGGAAAATTTGTCATGCTGAATTTGGTTCACCATCTATCTTGTCACTCTGAACTTGTTTCAGAGTCTAGCAGAAATTTTAGTAATATTCCGAAAT
>JAXJWW010000062.1:0-31413 GCA_036307825.1 Treponemataceae bacterium
AAAAAAAGTTTTCTTCTGTTAATTTGTTAATAATGCCTGGTGGCCATAGTGGAGAGGAAATACCCGTTCCCATACCGAACACGGAAGTCAAGCTCTCTTACGCCGATGATACTGCTGCAAAGTGGGAAAGTAGGAAGTTGCCAGGCTTTTTTTATTTTAATGTAGGAATAGTCTACAGACATTCTATCTACAAGTTTGTGGGATGATTTCAAAGTTCTATTATTGCCTGCATCAAACTTGATAGCACCAAAGGGTGCGTAAGTTACTAGGCTTTTTTTTGTTTTAAATTATATTAGCTACATCTTTTGGGTGTGGCTTTTTTTGTTTATACTAATGTAGTGGTTATTAAGTTTTCTCACGCTGAACTTGGTTTTACATTTATACTATGTACATAAATGATTCTAAAGAATGCTTGGAATGCTAATTTGACTTATAACTATTATGTGAAATGAGTATAAACTTATCTACATACATGTTGGAATACTGATTATAAAGTTCAATGTAACTTGCATCAAACTCGGAACACTATAAGTAACTGTATTCAAGTGGTTTAGTTTTCTAATATTTTTTTAACAATATTATACTTACTAAAGGGACATTTTTTATAAATTATTCACTTCTTTTTAAGTGTTTATTTAGTTTTATTCTAATGTAATGGCTAATAACTTTTGTCATGCCGAACAGCTCCCCTTAATGATATGTAAAGGAAGGGTTCTTAAATAAGTTAGGAATTTTTTTCCATGTTATGTAATTAGTTATGTATTTGATTCTTTGATTGTGGTGAACTTATTTTTTATTTAATAGAAAAGCCCTAGCAGATTTTATCTACTAGGGCTTACGTTTATTTAGTAATTATTTGTATTATCTTAAAACTTATTTTTTAAAAATTACAAAACCTTTTGCAGGAACTGAAGTAGGAAGTGTTGTACTTTCTGTAGGTGTTCCTGATGTTACATCAACAACTTTTGTGTAACCTGTAGTTGTGATAGCTTCTGCAGAATCTGTTGCATTGAAGTAAACTAAGAAATTACCTGTTGTGTATTTAGTTACACCTTCTTTAACTTTTTCAGCAGTTGCAGATGTGTTTCCTCCGAAGGCTGATGAGTTAGCTTTTCTGAGTGCAATTAAACCTTTGTATACATTATAAACATCTTTATGAGTTTCTTTGTATCCTAGGTCAATTCCGTTAATTGTATCATCTGATTGATAACTGTTATGGTCACCTTTCTTATCACGCATAAATTCTTGACCACCATTGATAAATGGAGTTCCTTGTGATAAGAAAACATAAGCTGCTGCAAGTTTATTTTGTGCAGAAACAGCTTTTTGCTTAGTTGTATCTAATGCTTCAAATTTTTTCCACAATGTTTTAAGTTGTGCATCATTTTTTCCTGAGAATGAGAATTGTGAAATTGCAAGTTTATCATACAATGTATAATTATCGTGACATTCAACATAACTTAACATTAGACCAGGTTTTGAAGTTCCATTTGAACTGTTACGACCAGATTTTCCTAAAAGTCCGTTGATAATGTCGTTGTCTTTATAAGTTCCTTGTACATGTCCTGCTTGGAATCCACCGAATTCTCCACCTTTGATACCATTACGGAATGTATCTTCAAATGCTCCAACACCAAAACCTTTTGTTGTTGATATAGTTTTATCTGTTGGATTTTTTGTTTGGGCTGTTCCACCTTGCCATGGTTCACCATATACCATAACATTGTTGTCGATTTCATATAAAGTTTCGTAAACTTCTTTCATAAAATCTTGTTCATGGCATCCCATAAGGTCAAAACGGAATCCGTTAATATGATAATCTTCCATCCAATGAACTAAAGAATCGATAACATATTTTGCTACCATTTTATGATTTGTAGCAACTTCGTTTCCACAACCCGAACCATTTGAATAAGAACCATTTGCTGTCATTCGATAGAAGTATTGAGGCACTGTCATATCATATAATGAACCACCTCCAGTTCCTGCTGTATGGTTGTAAACAACATCCATGATAACTGCGATTCCTTGATCATGGAATGCTTTAATTAAATCTCTGAATTGTTTTACAGCGTCAGTACCATCAACCATATCTTTTACATAACGACCTTCTGGTACATTATAGTGGTATGGGTTATACCCCCAGTTATAGTTTTCATCTGAGTTAGGTTGAGCATAATCAAATGCTGGTAAGATTTGAACGTGTGTAATACCTAAATCTTTTAGGTGTGTTGCAAATTTTCCAGAATCACCGAGTTCTTCAGTAATTTCTGTAAATTTGCCTTTATTTGTAGAACCAAATGCTTTTGCCCAGTCGCGAATGTGCATTTCGTAGATAACTGCATCGGAATATGTTTTTGTTTCTGTACCTGAGTTACCAAATGGGTTTGTATAAGTTGATTCCCAAGATGAAGAAATAGAAGGATCATTTATATCAACGATTTGAGAAGCCATTGAATCAGGACTTGCTACATAAGACCAAATGTCAGAAACATCGTATTTAACTCCGTTATTAATTAATGAATATTTATAATATTTGTTAGTTCCAACTTTTGTACTTGATTCGTCTGTCTCCCAAGTTCCATCAACATTTCTTGTCATTGGAATTTCTGCTGTAACTTCACCAGCTGTAACTTTAGATGCATCGGCAAATAAAAGAACTTTTGCAGACGTTGCAAGAGGTGCCCATGTTTTAAAAATCCCATTGTGATAACCAAAATCAGAAGTATCATCAACAACAAACCATGAATCTACTAGTGTAGAGCTAAAACTTGCCATACGTTTATCTGTGCCGAGTTCATCTGTATAAGCAAGTAATACAGTTCCATCTGTTTTTAGGCTATGTGATTTTAAAGTGATTTTGTTATCAGAAATTGATTCAATTTCAACTTCTGTAGTTCCATCAGTTTTATAAACTTTCAAATTTTCTTTTGAAAGAGTTATTCCTGATATGTTAGCTGTTATTTTAGTTTCATCAGTAATTGTTGCACTAGCTAATCCTTTAGGTAATTTTGTTAAATCTTTATCAACGTAAATTGTTCCGTTACCATTCTTTAAGAAAATTTCATTATATTTTGAAGGGAAAATAAAGATGACATCAGCATCTCCACTTAACTTTGTAGAACCTTTTCTTATGATAAATCCAAGTTGTTCAGGGGCATCGATTAATTTAATATCAGCATAAACAAAACTTCCGTTAGTTCCTGTTATTGGATATCCACTTCCTGCAGCATCCCAAGATGTACATTTTGATGTTGCTTCTGAATCAAAGTCATTCCAAATCCAAAGATTGTCGGCATTTGTTGATAGAGTATTGATACGGATATATCCTTCAGCAGGTGGCGGTAATGTTTCGTCTATTGTGTATGAGTCTCCACTTCCTAAACTTGGATTGTCAGAATTGTCTCCGCCCCCAGCATTTTCGCCACATCCAACAAGGGCGAAACACATAAATATTACTAATATTGAAGTTAGTAATACTTTTAAGAAATTTCTAAATTTCATTTTTCCTCCATATAAATTATAGAAAAATAGAATAATTTTACTGACTAATATTATAAAACCAAATTTAAAAAAATGAAAGCAAAATCGAATTCATAAATGGAAGAAAATCATTGATATTTATCCTAAAAGACATTAGAATGGAATAATGTACCGTATTTACGTAGAAAGAAAAAATGGCTTTGAAAATGAAGCTCTTAGTATTAAGTCTGAATTGACTGGTTTTTTGGGAATTGATGGAATCACTAATGTTCGATATTTGAATCGATATGATGTGGAAAATGTTACAGAGGCTGTTATTAAGGCAGCGGCTGCAAGAATTTTCTCTGAAGCTCAAAGTGATTTTTGTTATTTTGAACATATCCCACTTGAAGAAAATGATATAGTTATTGCTTGGGAATATTTGCCAGGTCAGTATGACCAGAGAGCAGATTCAGCTGAGCAATGTTTGAGTTTGCTTAGAGCAGGTCTTGCTTCTAGTACAACTGTTGGCACAGAACCACCAAGAGTTCGTTGTGCAAAAATGGTAATTTTACAAGGTGAAATTTCAGTTGAAGATGTTCGCCGAATCGAAAAATATCTTATTAATCCTGTAGATTCTCGTTTGGCAGATTTAGATGTTCCAGAAAGTCTAAAAATGGAAGTTTCTATTCCAGATGATATTCCTGTGCAAGAAGGTTTTATCAACTATAATGATGAAGCTTTAAGTGAATATCACAAAAAAATGGGTCTTGCAATGGATTTTGCAGACATCAAATTTTTGCAGGATTATTTCAAAAAAATCAATCGTGATCCAACTGAAACTGAAATCAAAGTTTTAGATACTTATTGGTCTGACCATTGTCGTCACACAACTTTCAATACAGTTTTAGATGAAATTCAAATCGAAGAGGGAGATTTCAAAGAGTTATTTGAAAAATCTCTTGATAACTACAAAATAATGCGTACAGATGTTTATGCAGAACGAGCTGACATCAATAACGAGAATGCAAAACCTCTTACATTGATGGATATGGCATGTATCGGTGCAAAATATCTTAAAAAACATGGAAAACTTGATGACATCGAAATTTCTGAAGAAATTAACGCTTGTTCAATTTATATCGATGTTCATAAAACAAATATTGAAACTAAAGCCGAAGAAACTGAACGCTGGCTTTTGATGTTCAAAAATGAAACTCACAATCACCCAACTGAAATTGAACCTTATGGTGGTGCTGCAACTTGTATCGGTGGTGCAATTCGTGACCCACTTTCTGGTCGAAGTTGGGTTTATCAAGCATTGCGTGTTACAGGAGCTGCTGATCCAACTGTACCTCTTTCTTCAACAAGAGAAGGTAAACTTCCACAAATGAAACTTACTCGTGAAGCTGCTCAAGGATTTAGTGCTTACGGAAACCAAATTGGGCTTACAACTGGACAAGTTGCAGAAATTTATCATCCTGGGTTTGAAGCAAAACGCATGGAACTTGGTGCTGTTATTGCTGCAAGTCCTGCTGACATCGTTATGCGCGAAACTCCAGAAGCTGGAGATGTAATTGTTCTTGTTGGTGGTGGAACTGGTCGTGACGGAATTGGTGGAGCAACAGGTTCATCAAAAGTTCACAACACAAAATCAGTTTCAACAGCTGCAGCAGAAGTTCAAAAAGGAAACGCTGTAGAAGAACGCAAAATTCAAAGATTATTCAGAAATCCTGAAGTTAGCAAAATGATTCGTCGTTGTAATGACTTTGGTGCTGGTGGTGTTGCAGTTGCAGTAGGAGAACTTGCTCCAGGTCTTGAAATCAATCTTGATGCAGTTCCAAAAAAATACGAAGGATTAAACGGAACAGAACTTGCAATTTCAGAATCACAAGAAAGAATGGCTTTGGTTGTAAGAAAATCTGATGTAGAAAAAATCATCAAGGCTGCTTCTGAAGAAAACTTAAATGCAACTGTAATTGCAGAAGTTACAGATACAAATCGCCTTGTAATGAAATGGCGTGGAAAAACTATTGTTGATATTGACCGTTCATTCTTAGATACTGCTGGTGCAAGTAGAAGTACAAAGGCTGTAATTGAATCTCCTGTAAAAATAAATTCTCCTTTGTGTAAACCTTTAGAATCTGTAGAAAATGTTTTAAATTCTTCAAACGAAAATAGTGCAGAAAAAATAAAATCTGCTTGGCTTACAAACTTAAGTGATTTGGCTTGTTGTTCACAAAAAGGTTTGTCCGAAAGATTTGACGGTTCAATCGGTTCTGCAACTGTAATTTTCCCAATGGGTGGAACAAATCAAGCTACTCCAGAAAGTGGATGTGCTGCAAAAATTCCTGTACAAATGCCTTACGAAACAGATACAGCAAGTTTGATGACTTACGGATATGACCCAAGAGTTTCAACTTGGAGTCCATGGCATGGTGCTCAAATTGCAGTTTTAAGTTCTTTGGCAAAAGTTACTTCTATGGGTGGAAATCCTGAAAGCTGTAGATTAACTTTCCAAGAATATTTTGAAAGAACTTCTAGCGATAAAGCTTGGGGAAAACCAACTGCAGCCTTACTTGGTGCTTTGGAAGCTCAAAAAGCAATGGGAACAGCTTCAATTGGTGGAAAAGACAGCATGTCTGGAACTTTTGAAGATTTAACAGTTCCTCCAACACTTGTTTCTTTTGCAGTAACAACAGAAAATGCAAAAAATATTCAAAGTGGTGAGTTTAAACAAGCTGGTTCTTATCTTTATGCTGTTTTACAGCCATACACAGAAAACTTAGCTCCTGATTTTGATGTTTTCAAAGCAAACGCAAATGCATTGTACAACTTGAATAAAGAAGGAAAAGTTCTTGCAATGTACACAGTTGGAGCTGGTGGTATTGCAGAAGCTGTTTCTAAAATGGCTTTTGGAAATGGAATCGGTTGTGAATTAAATACTAATGCTCAAGAATTATTGTTTATTCCACAATATGGAACTATTCTTGTTGAAGCTTCTGAAAAACTTGATACAAAACAATGGTTACATATCGGAACTACAATTAAAGAAAAAGAAATTAGAGTTGATTATGTTGATTCAAAAACATCTTCAACAGAAAAAATTATTATTTCACTTGATGAAGCACAAAATGCTTGGGAAGGAAAACTTGAAAAAGTATTCCCATCTGTTTCTGGAAAAGATGCAGTAAAAGCAGTTCTTGGTAATAATGAAAAAATGCCTGAATTTGCACAAAATTTACATTCATCTGTTGCCCAAAAACGAAGTGAAATTGCTTCTTTTAACACAACAAAAGATGCAAAACCAAAAGTTGTTCTTCCTGTTTTCCCTGGAACAAACTGTGAATTTGATATGAGTCGTGCCTTTACTTTGGCTGGGGCTGAAACAAAAATTGTTGTGTTTAGAAATCACACAAAAGAAGCTTTGGCAGAATCTTTGGAAAGACTTGAAAAAGAAATTTCTACTTCTCAAATTTTAGCACTTTCTGGCGGATTCTCAGCTGGAGATGAACCAGACGGTTCTGGAAAATTCATTGCCAATGTTTTACGAGAAAATAAAATTGCAGATTCTGTAATGAATTTAATCAAAAATCGTGATGGTTTGGTATTGGGTATTTGTAACGGATTCCAAGCACTTATCAAAGTTGGGCTTGTTCCTTATGGTGAAATCAGAACAGTTACAGAAGATATGCCAACTCTTACATTCAACACAATTGGTCGACATATTTCTCGTGTGGCTAGAACTCGTCTTACTTCAGCAACTTCTCCTTGGGCTTTACATCCATCTGTTTTGCAAGAAGGAACTCATCTTGTGCCAATTTCTCATGGTGAAGGAAGAATCATCATTAGCGATGAACTTGCTCAAGAATTGTTTACAAAGGGACAAGTTTTTACTCAGTATACAGATTTTGCTGGAAATCCTGCTGTGCAAGAACCAGACAATCCAAACGGTTCTGCATTTGCTATCGAAGGTCTTACAAGTCCAGATGGTCGTGTTCTTGGAAAAATGGGTCATAGTGAAAGAACTGTTGGAATGGGCCAAAATGGTTCAAGCGATACTTTGATAAAAAATATCGAAGGAAATCGTTGCCAAAATATCTTTGCCGCTGGTGTAAACTATTTTAAGGCATAAAATTTTAATAAATAAAGGGTTGTTTTAAAAGTTGTTTGACTGATTAGAACAACCCTATTATAATTTAAATATCAAAATGAAAAGGATTTTTTTTATGAAAAATTTTTCTAAAATAATGGGATTTTTGTTAATCGCATTTATGGTTATTTCTTTTGCTGGATGTAGCAAAGAAGTTGGTGTTTGGGGTACAAATTACGAAGAAGCTTGTAAAAAAGCTGAAAGTACAGGAACTAATGTTCTTGTTTTCTTTTCAAATTTAGAGACTGATCCAATTAGTCAACAATTGAATGAACTTTTTGCAACTCCAAAGTTTCAATCTAAAGTTGGAAAATATTATCAATTAGTAAATATTGATTTTCCAGTTACAGAAGGTGTAATGGATTATGATCAAATGATGGCAAACTATGAACTTGCAAGTAAATTTGCTGTTCAAGCTGTTCCAACTGTAGTTCTTGCAACTCCTGAAGGGTATGTAATTGGTTGTGTTTATGGAGATCAAATGTTTGATCCTATCACAGAAGAAAATCAAGAAGTTAAACTTAATGATAGCAAAGTTCTTAAAGAATTATCATCTTTTAATAAAAATGCTAAAGCAGTTGTTAGTCTTAGAAAAAAACTTGCAGAAACAGAAGGATTTGATAGACTTGCAATTATTGATGAATTAGCAGGAAATTTAGATACTTCTTTTAGATATTTACTTAGAGATTTAGTTGCAGAAATTCCAGAACTCGACCCAGAAAACAAATCTGGTCTTGCTACAAAATACAAAATGAATTTTGCTTACGAAGAAGCATTAGCTGAATATTCTAAAGGAAATGCACAACGAGCTATTGAAATTTTTGTTGAAGTTGCACAAACAGAAGGAATTCCTGCTATTGATGCACAAGAAGCTTATCAAACAGCTGCATATCTTGCTGCTAATATCGGAGCTTCAGATGAAATGGTTGTATCATACTTAGAAAAAGCTATCGAAGTAATGCCTAAATCAGATGCTGTTCCTAGTATTCAAGCAACAATTGATATGATTAAAAGTGCAGCAGAAAGTACAGTAGAAACTCCATCAACAGACGAGGTTTCAGAGTAAGCATGGAAACATCAGACTCGTCGTCTATAACAGGGCTATTGATTTTTGCAGTAGTCCTGATTTTACTTTCTATGATTTTTTCAGCTTCGGAAAGTGCTTTTTTATCAATTAATAAGTTGCGATTACGACTTTTAAGAAATAAAAAAGATAAAAGAGCAATCCGAGCTGGAAAACTTTTAGATAAAAAAGAAAAGTTATTAAATACAATTCTTGTAGGAAACAATATCGTAAATATTGCTCTTTCTGCAATTATCACTTCTATCGCCTTTGAACTTTTTGGTTCTGCGGGTGTTGGTTATGCAACAGTAATTGTAACTATCCTCTTACTTATTTTTGGTGAAATCACTCCTAAAACTATTGGAACTCGACATCCAGAAGGTGTTGCATTTCTTTTTGCACCATTGATTAAATTTTTTGGATGGATTTTTACTCCAGTAGTTTTTATTTTAACAAAAGTAACTCGTCTTATCGCTAGTGTGTTTGGTGTAAAATTTTCTGAAAAAAAAGTTTCATTTACAGAAGAAGAAATTAAACAGTTCATTCAAGTTGGCGAAGAAGAAGGTGTTTTACAAGCAGGTGAAAAAACCATGATGCACCGAGTTTTCAAATTTACAGATTTATCTGCAAAAGAAATTATGGTGCCACGAACAAAAATCACCGCTATTCCAATGGATATCACTTATCAAAAATTGATAGAACTTTCTCAAAAATCTCACTTATCAAGATTTCCTGTTTATAACAAAGATTTAGATGATATAAAAGGAATTTTGTATATGAAAGATGTTTTTTGTAAAGGTTTAGATGAAGCATCTTTCAATGTAAAAGAAGTTTTGCGTTCTCCTTTATTTATTTTAGAAACAAAAAAAATGTCTTCTATCAGGCAGATGTTAGAAGAAAATCACGAAAGCATGGCAGTTGTTTTAGATGAATATTCTGGAACGGCTGGAATTCTTACAACTGAAGATATTTCAGAAGAAATTTTTGGAAGTATTTATGATGAATATGATTCTATAGATATTCCAGAAATTGTAAAAAAATCAAGTGAAGAAGCAATATTGTCTGGCTCGGCTCGTTTAATTGATGTTTACGAAACTTTAGGAATAAAATTAGATTCAAAAAATTATGAAACTATAAATGGATATTTAACAGAATTATATGATGGATTTCCAGAAAAGGATACTGTTATAAAAGATAGAGATTGTATTTTTACAATTTTAGATTCTACAGATAGAAAAATTAACAAAGTTCAAATTAAGAAAATTGGAGAAAGTCAATGTTAATTTTTTATATTGTAGGAATTTTATTATTAGTTGCCTTGTCTGCATTTTTTTCTGGTTCAGAAAGTGCGTTTTTATCAATTAGCAAAATTCAAATGCGCCAATATTTGCTAGAAAAAAGAAAGAATGCAACTTTAATAAGCAAATTAAAATCCAATATGGATTCACTTTTAAGTACAATTTTGGTTGGAAATAATTTTGTTAATACTTATTCTTCGGCTTTGGCGACTTCTCTTGCAATTTCCTTGTTTGGTGATAGTGGAGCAGGGATTGCAACTGGAATAATGACAATTCTTGTTATCATTTTTGGTGAAATTTTGCCAAAAACAATTGCAACAAATCAATCTTATGAGGTAGCAAAAATTGTAGCTATTCCATTGAATGTTATAAAGAAAATTTTATTTCCAATTGTTTTCATTTTTACTTTGCTTTCTAAAGGTATTAATAAAATTGAATCAAAAATTGCTCCTCGAAAGGCTCCTTTGATTACAGAAGAAGAACTAAAAACTTTAATTGAAGTTGGAAATAAAGAAGGAACTTTAGAAGCAAAAGAAAAAAATATGCTTAATAAGATTTTTGAATTTTCGGATTTACGAGTTAGGGATATTTTAAAGCCAAGAACTTTGGTTGCTTCAATTTCTGTTGATGCAAATTACGATGAAGTTGTTAAAACTTTTTCAACATGTGGATATTCTCGATTACCAGTTTATACTGAAAGTTTTGATAATATTTTGGGAATTTTACATTTCAAAGAAGTGATGTTTTCTGGTACAAAATACAAAGAAAATTTTGACATAAAAAAATTGCTAAAAAAAGTAAGTTATGTTCCTGAAACAATTTCGGCAATTACACTTTTGAAAATTTTGAAAAAAGAAAAACAAAATCTTGCAATCGTTGTTGATGAACATGGAAGTAACTGCGGAATTATCACAATGGATGATATTTTGCGTTCTGTTTTTGGACGAATTACAGATAATTTTGATGATGGAGAAGGAAATCCTGTAAATCGAATTCAAGTTATCAATGCAAATAAATTTAGTGTTCCTGGTGAAACTAGACTTGAAGATTTGAACAGTATTTTTTCTTTGTCACTTGATTCCGAAGAATTTGATACACTTGGTGGATGGCTTTTAGAACAATTCGGCTCTTTACCAAGCACAGGGGAAGCAATTCGTCGTGGAAATGTTATCTATCTTGTAGAAGACCAAGCCCAACGACGAATTAAATCTGTTTTAATGACTTTTCTATGATTTACTCTGCTAATGGATCAATTTTAAAAAGTTTTGCTAATTGTTTTCTAACTGAATCCATATCTTTGTAATAAGGTGCTACAAATTCTACTTTTTCATTTTTTGTTGGATGAATAAATGAAATTTTGTAGGCATGTAAGGCAAGTCTATTTAGAAGTGGGCGTTCTTCGTAAACATCACCTTTCCAAGAGCGCTTTATTTCTGAAAGTCTAACTGGTTTTTGGTTCCCTCCGTAAAGAGGGTCGCAAACAATACTTAATTTACAATGAGCAAGGTGTGCTCTAATTTGATGAGTTCGCCCTGTTAGAGGTTTTGCTTCTACCCAAGAATAAGGACCACAGGTTCCAACTAATCTAAAATCTGTAACAGATGGTTTTCCAAAGCGCTTGTTTACAACTGTTCTGTGTCTATCATCGCCGTCTGGTTGTAAACTTTGGTCAGCTCGATATTCTGTCCAGCTAGGGCGACCATAAACTAAAGCGTGATATGTTTTTTCTACTTGTCGTTGTTCAAATTGCATTGATAAATGTCTGTGGCTTTCTGAATTTCTAGCGTAAACTATCAATCCTGATGTGTCTTTATCAATTCTGTGAACTGCCAAAAGTTCGCCAAATTCTTCTTGAGCCAAAACATCAAGTCGAGGAGCATCTTTATCGTATCTGTCGGCTGCAACTAGCAATCCGGATTTTTTGTTAAAAACTACGATATCGTCATCTGAATAAATAACTGAATAAAATTGTGTTTGTTTCATTGAAAATTAGTATATCAAAAAATCTTTTTTTTGACAAATCGTTGATTTATCGTGTAAAATATATAGTAATCGCCAAATAAAGAATTTTTGGCGCATCATTTATTTAGGAGTTCACCGTGAAAGGTAGATTCGATTTTACAGTAGATAATCTTGGACCATGTAAGGTTCCTTCTCCAATTCAGCTTTCTAAAAAGCATGGAGATTTTAAAGCAAATTATGTTAAGGATAATGAATTTGTTCGCTATAATGTTGATGTTTATGATGATGTTCTTGAAACAGAGGCTGATGCTTACAATAATAATTTAATTGAAAAAGCAGGACCTCGTGAATATATTTATTTTAATCCAAAACATGTAAACGCCGGAATTTGTACTTGTGGTGGATTGTGCCCTGGATTAAATGATGTTATTAGAGCTGTTGTTCGCTGTTTGTATAATCGCTACGGAGTTCGCCGAATTCGTGGAATCCGTTTTGGTTTTAAAGGTTTATTTCCAGAAAATGAATTTGATACAATTGATTTAACTCCAGACCTTGTAGATGATATTCACAAAACAGGAGGTTCTTTTTTAGGAACAAGCCGTGGTGGTGGAAATCGTGTTATGGAAATTGTTGATGCTATTGAAGCATTAAATATGAATATGATTTTTATTGTTGGTGGTGACGGAACACAAAGAGGCGCTTTAGAAGTTGCTGAAGAAATTGAAAAGCGTGGACTTAAAATTTCTGTAATTGGTATTCCAAAGACAGTTGATAATGACCTTGTATTTATCCAGCGTTCTTTTGGTTTTGATACAGCTGTTGAAAAAGCAACTGAAGCTGTAGGCGCTGCTCACATGGAGGCTCATTCTCATGTAAACGGAATCGGTCTTATCAAATTGATGGGGCGAGAATCTGGGTTTATTGCAACTGCAACTGTTCTTGCAAGTCACGAAGCAAACTTCTGTTTGATTCCAGAAATTCCATTTGAACTTGAAGGTGATAAGGGATTTTTGGCAGAACTTGAACGAAGAATTACAAAGCGACATCACGCTGTAGTTGTTGTTGCAGAAGGTGCAGGTCAAGAGCTTTTAAAAACAACAGGAGAACATGATGCTTCTGGAAATATCAAGTTAGGGGATATTGGTTTATTCTTAAAAGATAAAATTACAGAATATTTTGATAAAAAAGGTATCCATATCAATTTGAAATATATTGATCCAAGTTATCAAATTCGTTCTGCTCCGGCATCTCCAACTGACTCAATTTACTGTGAACGATTAGGAAATAATGCAGTTCATGCCGCTATGGCAGGAAAGACAAAAATTGTTATCGGGCTTGTTCATAACAAATATGTTCACTTGCCAACTCGTCTTGTAACTGCAAAACGCAATAAGGTAAATCCTGAAGGTTCATTATGGCGTGATGCAATTGATGCAACAGGACAGCCAATTTTAATGGTAAATGATCCAGATAAATATACAAGTGCAGAATAGTTAAGTCTAAACTTAGTAAAGCATATGACTACGCTTAATATTTTTCTTGAGCGTAGTCGAAGAACTTGCAAAAATTACTAAGTAGGTGTATATTAAAAGAAAGGAAATGACTAAAACTCATTTGGTCGTCTCCACGATTATGCGAAAAGTCGCCAACAGTGTGCAAGACTATGGCGGCTTTTATTTTTTACTCAGTTACATTTTTAAGTAAGAGAGCAAACTAAGAATAAAAAGTGCTATACTAATAGCTAACGAAATTTTTTCGTACTTCGTCATCTTAGAGCCTCCCTAGTCGTTATTTCGGTAAAACCGATAGAGTTGGGAGTACGCCGCCTGAATTTTAGGCATTTCCAATAACTACATTATAAATAATAGCTTGTATTTTGTAAAGTAGTTTATACGATATCGTAGGTTTCGCCATATTTTACGATATCTACATTTGGATATCCATTTTCATGTAGATAATTGTAGAAATATTCTTGAGCTTTCTTTTCACCGTGAACCATAAAAATCTTTTTAAGTCGAGATGTATCGATAGTGTTAAGCCAGTTTACCATTTCTTCGTAGTCTGCGTGGGCAGAGAAGGCGTTAATCTGTTCGATAGATGCATTTACTTTGTACCAATCTCCCATGATTTTAACTTCAGTTTCTCGGTTTCGTAATCGGCGACCGAGTGTATTTTCTGCCATATATCCAACTAACAAAATTGTGTTTCGGCTATCAGAAACATTATTTGCTAAGTGATGCAAAATTCGTCCGGCTTCACACATTCCGTCTGCACTAATGATAACCATTGGCCCTTGTTTTTGATTGAGAGATTTTGATTCTTCAACACTTGTTACGAATTTTAATGCGTTAAATCCGAATGGATTTTTATGATGAACAAGGAATGCATCGTGAGTTTTTTGGTCGTAACATTCAGGATGAACTTGGAAAATACTTGTTGCGTTAGTTGCCATTGGAGAGTCAACATAAATTGGAATTTGAGGAATGATTTTTCTATCAACCAACATATGAAAATAATAAACTAATTCTTGTGTTCTTTCGATTGCAAATGCAGGAATGATAATTTTTCCGCCTTGTGCAATTGCCCTTTTAACAATTTGTGCTAATTCATCCATTGCTACATCTACATCTTCGTGTTTTCTGTCTCCGTATGTACTTTCGAGGACGATATAATCTGGAGCAGGAACATCTGTGGATGGGTTTCTGATAATCGGTTTGTTGTTTCGTCCAATATCACCTGTAAAAAGAACATTGATTGTATCATCTTTTCGTTGTCCGCTAATTGAAACAGATGCAAAGGCTGAACCTAAAATATGTCCTGCATCAAAAAATTTTAATTGAATATCTGGTGCGATAAACATATTTCTTTCATAGGAAAGTGTTACAATTTGATTTGCTGCATTGATAACATCTTTTTCATTAAAAAGTGGAGTCCAAGTAAATTTTTCACCTTTTCGTTTGGCTTGTTTTCGTAAGTATTCTGCATCACGAGCTTGAATGTGAGCACTATCCATCATAATTAAATCTGCTAAGGCTCTTGTTGCTGGAGTTGCGTAAATATTTCCCTTAAAACCTTTTTTTGTAAGAACTGGTAAAAGTCCACAATGGTCATAATGTGCGTGAGTTAAAATAACTGATTCAAGCTTGTCGCAGGCAACATCAAAATTTCGGTTTTTATCGTCAGATTCGTTTCGTTTTCCTTGAAAAGCTCCGCAGTCAACCATAATCTGCCGACCGTTAATTTCTAGAATATGTTTAGAACCTGTAACTTCCTGTGCTGCGCCTAAAGAATAAAATGAAATAGCCATCATGTCCTCCAAAAAAAAGTTTTATCCTATAATGATATTTTATATCTGAATGAAGTATTTTGCAAAGATTTTTATTGAATGATTACTAATTTTGATTAAAAAATAATTCATATAGTTTGTAATTAATTTTATTAAAAATAGTTTACAACTAAAAATTTCTATGGTAGCGTATAAAGAATAGAGTTATTTTATTTTGGAGAGTTTTATGTTATCAAATGATAAATCTTTCTTTAACGAAAATATTGTAAATGTAAATAAAAAAGTAAATATGATTCTTTTTTTTACAATTCCTGTTCCAATTATTTTTGCAATTTTAAGTGCTGTAAATATTTGGATTGTTCCTCATTTATATTCATTAACTGTTTTTATATATTCAACATTTTTTTCACTATTATACATGTTTTTAATTAAGAAAAATGTAAATCAATATTTTTTAATGTACATGGGAATTTTTGTAACTTCGGGATTTGTTTTTTTACTCGGTTATGAAGGAATTATAACAATAACAATTTCTTTTGCTTTTCCACCTTTCATTACTTGTCTTTACTACAATAGAAAGGCTACAAGATATACAACGATTGCTTGTTTCTTATTATCTTGTATTTGTTATTGGTTTAGATCTTTTAGAGTTCCTTTGGTTTTAGGTGGTGTTGAAACTCCTTTTTTCTGGTTTATAAAAAATATTCCAGGTCTTATTATTGAATATATCTTTTTGTTTATTCTAACTGACTATATGTCAAATAGAACACATAATACTCTTAAAACTTTGGTTAAATCTATGAAAAAAACCGAAGTAATTAATAAAAAACTAGAAGAAAATAATAAAAAAGTTGAAATCATAAATGACAAATTGCAAGAAAAAAATCATCAGCTAGCAGATACTCAATTTAAAATTATTAAATTTATTGCTGAAGTTTTGGGTAGTCACGATTTATATACAGGACGACATGTTATTCACACTCAAAAATATGTTGAAATTATTTGTAATGAAATGGTAAAACTTGGGTATTATACAAAAGAATTAACACCCGGTTATATTTCTCTTTTTAGTACTGCTGCTTTTTTGCATGATATTGGAAAAATTCATGTTCCAGAAGGAATTTTGAATAAAATCGGAAAATTTACCGACGAAGAATTTGAAAAAATGAAATGCCATACAACAGAAGGAAAAAATCTTCTTGAGTTTTTACCTATGGTTAATGATGGTCGATTTAATGAAATTGCAAAACAAATGGCGTTTTATCATCACGAAAAATGGAATGGAACTGGTTATCCAAATAAAATTGCTGGAATTGAAATTCCTCTTTGTGCAAGAATTATGGCGGCTGCCGATGTTATGGATGCTCTTTTAAGTAAACGTTTGTACAAAGAACCTAAAACAATAGAAGAAGCTATCGAGATTTTCGAAAGTTCCAGAGATACTCATTTTGAAAGTTGTATTGTAGATGCTGTTATTAGTGCAAAAGATGAAATTGTAAAATTTGATAAAGAGTTCAAATTTCAAGAAGAAGAATCTAATCAAATAGAACAAGAATGGTGGCAACGATATCACGAAAACAAAAAGCAAGGTTTGTAGAATTTTTACTCAAAAAAGTTTTCTTAATAAAAACGGAAAAACTAATTGATGAAACAATATGTAATATAGCTAACTCCGCAGATGAAATAGAAAGAAAATACATTGGTAAAGATGAGTTTTAATTAAATAAATTTTCTAAATTGTTTTTCTTTGGGTTTGTATAAAAAAATGTCATCCTGAACTTGTTTCGGAATCTACACTTCATACAGTGTTTAGATTATAAATCAAGTTCAAGATGATGCTATGTTTTAAACTTTTTAGTTATCACCAAAGTTTCTTTAGGATACTATTTTTTATATCCACATTTTGGGCAAACCCCATTTTCGTTTAATGCAATTCCACACAGAGGACAGCGTTCGATATTGTTTCTTGTTGTAAATTCTTGGCTAGCAGCATTATCACCACTGTAAAAAGTCAACTTTGAAATATTTAATTTATCTTTGAGTAAATCGTAAACGATTTTAATCATACCTTCGACCGTCATAGTTTCTTTTGTTACAACTAAACGGCACTCTGGATAGGCTGTAGCAAGTTCAGTTTTAAATGCTGGACCTTTCATTTTGTTTGTAGGCGTTCTATTTTTTATTCCTTGATCTTCATACACTTTTAAAATTGCAGGTAGAAGTGGATCGTCTTCTCTTAAAATTAATGCGTGATCAAAATTTTGTAAAATATTCCATGCAGTTTTTTTTATTTCATTGCAAGGAAAAACCATATTAACACCTTTGTTTATTGAATCTTCAACTTCAATAATCAATTTTCCAGTATGCCCATGCAAATATTGGGCTTCGCCTTTAAAATTATAAAATCGATGTGCATACTGTAAATCCAATTCTGTAAAGCTTATCATAAAACCTCCAACCATATTGAAAAGCAAATACTATTTTATGTATTACTTTTCTCTGTTATTATAAAATATAGTTTATAAAATTTTACTTTGCTAAATGCTTACATAAAATTTTTCTATATGTTTTTTTTATTTGCGGATATTTCATTCTTAGTGTATTCTATAATTAACACGATTTATAATTTTGACTTTATATAGGAGTTTTTTTTGAAAACTATTACTGTTTGTATGGGAAGTTCTTGTTTTAGTAGGGGAAATGCCACAAATGCAGAAGTTATTCAGCGTTTTTTGATAGAAAGAAATCTTACGGATAAAGTTACTGTAAAAGGTTGTTTATGCGAAAGTGATTGTAAAAATGGACCTAACATTCGTATTGATGGAAAACTTTTTACAGATGTTTCACCTGAGGGTCTTGAAGACTTACTTCTTCATGAATTGGAGTGTTAATTATGAACAATTTAGCACCTATATTTACAAAACTAACTGAATGTCAAGATTGTTATAAATGTATTCGTCAATGTCCCGTAAAGGCAATTCGTGTTGAAAATGGACATGCTGCAATTCTAAGTCAAAAGTGTATTCTATGTGGAAATTGTGTTATAAATTGTCCAGCAAGTGCAAAACATATTCGAGATGATTTAGCAAGAACAAAACAACTTCTTACATTAAAAGAAAAAGTTATTGTTTCTCTTGCACCTTCTTTTTCAGCTGAATTTTCAGATTTTACTTCTGAGCAGTTTATCGAAGCTTTAAAAAAATTAGGATTTTGGGGAGTTTCAGAAACTGCTTTAGGTGCTGATTTGGTTTCTGCAGAATTGGCAAAATATCTTTCAGAAAAAACTTCTTCTGAAAAACAAAAATTATTTTTGTCCTCTGCTTGTCCTGCAGTTGTGGAATACATTAAGCATTATAAAAAAGAATTATCTCCTTATATTACAGATTTAGCATCTCCTCTTTTGGCTCATGTTCGTTACTTAAAAAAACTTTATGGCGAGGATATTGGAGTTGTTTTTATTGGTCCTTGTATTGCAAAAAAAAGGGAAAGTGATGTTTGGCATACAATTGATACAGTTTTAACATTTTCTGATTTGCGTAGATGGTTTAAATCAGAAGGAATCCGAAGTGATGCATTAAAAATTTCAGAAGATACAAAATTTATCCCTGAACGTTCTGCAAAAGGTTCTCTCTATCCTGTTGATGGAGGAATGATTGCTGCTACAAAAAAATATGATAAATTAACTGATATTAGAGCTATGTCGATTTCTGGAATTTATCAAATTCAAGAAGCTCTTGATAATTTAAATCCTGAAGATTTAACTGCTCCACTTTTTATGGAATTACTTTCTTGTCCTGGCGGATGTGTAAATGGACCGGGAACTCATACAGTAGAATCTTCTGCAATGAAACGAGTTAGAATTTTAGATTATGCAGAAACATCGAGAGAAATAATAAGTAAAAACGAAATTGATAATTCACCAGATTTAACAGGAACTTTACCAGTTGAGAATGAAAATCAAATTGTTCATACAGAGGAAGAAATTCGAGGAGCTTTGCGTTCTGTAGGAAAGTTTACTCCTGTAGATGAGTTAAACTGTTCAAGTTGTGGATACGATTCTTGTCGTCATTTTGCAACTGCAATGCTTGATAATCGCGCCGAAAAAACAATGTGCGTTTCTTACATGCGAAAATTAGCACAGAAAAAAGCTAATGGTTTGATAAAATCAATTCCAAGTGGAGTTGTAATTGCAGATAAAAATTTAAATATTGTTGAATGTAACTTTAATTTTGCAAAAATGATGGGAAGCGAGGCTGTTGAACTTTTTGATGCAAAACCGGGTTTAGAAGGTGCTTCTTTAGAAAAAATTGCAAACTTTTCAAGATTCTTTTCTGATGTTTTGGAAATAAATGGTCCTGATGTTATTGAAAGAGAAGTGCGTTGTGGAAAGAAAATTTTTCATGTTTCCGTTTTTGCTATCGAAAAAGAATCTATTGCCGGAGGTGTAATTGAAGATATTACAGCACCTCAAGTTCAACGACACAGAATTGTCTCTCAGGCAAGAAAGGTTATTGATAAGAATTTATCCGTTGTTCAAAAAATTGCATATCTTTTAGGTGAAAATGCTGCAGAAACTGAATCTATCCTTAATTCTATTATTCAGTCATTTTCTGAAGATGAAGAAGATGAAGATTAATGGGGAATTCTATGGTTGAACCTAAAAAACAAGAAACTTTTATAGAAGTAGGTCACTATCAGGTTTGTAAGCACAAGCAACATGCAGAGGGTGATGTGTTTTTATCCCAAAAAAATCCTTCTGATGGTAGAGTTATTACAGCTTTATCTGACGGTTTGGGTTCAGGTATAAAAGCAGGAGTTCTTGCAACATTAACTGCAACAATGGCAACTCGTTTTATCGCGGCAGATATTCCAATGCGACGAGCTGCAGAAATCATTATGAATACTTTGCCTGTTTGTAAAGATAGAGGAATTAGTTATGCAACATTTACTCTTGTTGATATTGAACCAAATAACACAGTAAGAATTATAGAATATGATAATCCTCCTTATGTTTTAATTAGACAAGAAACTATTGTAGAGCCTATTCGTGATATTACAACTATTGAACGAAAAAATAAGTCTACTGCGCCTAAACGAGAAGCTCAACTGCAATATTCTCGGTATGCTGCTCGGCCAGGAGATAGATTAGTTTTCTTTTCTGACGGTGTAACTCAATCTGGGATGGGTTCTCCAAATTATCCTTTTGGTTGGGGCTACGAAAATGTACAAACTTTTATTCTGGAAAAAATTTTAGAAAATCCAGATATTAGTGCAAGAAAATTAGCAAAAGCTGTTGTAAAACAAGCCTTAATGTTAGATGGCTACAAGGCAAAAGATGATATTACTTGTGGTGTTATCTACGGAAGAAATCCTCGTGATTTATTAGTTCTTACAGGCCCACCTTTACGAAAAGAAAGTGATGAAGATTATGCTCGTGTTTTTGATTCCTTTGATGGAAAAAGAATAATTTGTGGTGGGACTACTGCAAATATTATTTCTAGAGAATTAAATCGTCCGATAAAAGTTCAATTAAAAGATTTTGATCCAAAAATTCCGCCTTATTCAGAAATGGAAGGTGCAGAGATGGTTACAGAAGGTATTATCACTATGGGTGCAGTTGCTGAACTTTTAGAAAGTGGAGCAAAAACTGAAACCTTAAAACAAAATGCTGCTACAAAGATGGTTGACTTGTTTTTGGATAGTGATAGGATTAAATTTGTAGTAGGTACAAAAATAAATGAAGCCCATCAAGATCCAAATATGCCAGTTGAGCTTGAAATTCGACGAAATGTTGTTAAAAAAATTGCTGCATTACTTCAAGATGAATATTTAAAGGAAGTAAGTATTCAGTATTTTTAATAAATTTGATATAATATTTTTATGGTTCTGGAGGAACACTATGAAAAAAATTAAAGTTTCTATTTGTACAGGAACAGCCTGTTATGTAATGGGTGCTTCTGAAATTCTTATTCTTGAGGATTCTCTTCCTGATGAATTAAAAGAACTTGTGGAAGTTGAGGGTCTTACATGTTTAGAAAAGTGCAAAAACACTGAATGTGGAAAAGCTCC
Source organism: Treponemataceae bacterium (assembly GCA_036307825.1). GTDB lineage: Bacteria > Spirochaetota > Spirochaetia > Treponematales > Treponemataceae > RGIG9060. Next base: position 21,294 of record JAXJWW010000062.1, read on the forward strand.
TTTTGTTCTAGTAAATGGAGAAGTTATTCCAGACGCAAACTTGGCAAAAGTTCTTGAAAAAATCAATGAACTTGCAGGACAATAAAAATAATATCAATTGTAAATTGGAGAAATTTTAATGCTTAACATTAATAACAATGCGGCTCATTTAAAAAGAGAAATTCTTGTAAAAATTGCAAAACTTCAACTTGAAGGTAAACTAGAAGATGGTGTTCACTCTATTCCAAGAGAGTTAGCTCCAAAAGATAGCCAAAGTATCAGATGTTGTATTTATCACGATAGAGAAATTTTGCGTCAGCGTGTTATGGCTCGTTTAGGTTGGAGTGTTGAAGATTATGATGACGAAAAGAAACTTTCTGAATTTGCTAGTGAAGCTCTTGCTCGTGAAAAACCAACTTGGCCAATGCTCACAGTTTTGAATGATGCTTGTAATGCTTGTGTTCGCAGTCACTATATGGTAACAAATGCTTGTCAGGCTTGTCTTGCTCGTCCTTGTATGATGAACTGTGGAAAAAAAGCAATTTCAATTCAAGATGGTAGAGCAAAAATTGATGAATCTTTGTGTGTAAACTGTGGTCTTTGTTTGCAAAACTGTCCTTATCATGCAATTATTAAAATTCCAGTTCCTTGTGAAGAAGCTTGTCCAGTTGGAGCAATTTCTAAAGGTGACGACGGAAAAGAACATATCGATTATGACAAATGTATTTTCTGTGGAAACTGTATGAGAGAATGTCCTTTCGGGGCTATGATGGATAAAAGTCAGTTAGTTGATGTTATCAAGCATATTATGAACAAAAAAAATGTTGTTGCAATGTATGCTCCAGCTATTGCCGCTCAGTTTAGAGCTCATCCAGGACAGTTGGAATCTGCTTTGTTAAAATGTGGATTTGCAAGAGTTTGGGAAGTTGCTATTGGTGCAGACCTTACTGCTGATATGGAAGCTGAAGAATTTGAAGAACGAATGCACGAAGGTCATAAAATGATGACAACTTCATGTTGTCCAGCTTATGTTCGTGCTGTAAATATCCATGTTCCAGAACTTTCACCATGTATTTCTGATACTCGAAGTCCAATGCATTACACAGCAGAAATTGCAAAAATGAAAGACCCTGATTGTATTACTGTATTTATCGGACCATGTTTAGCAAAACGCCGAGAAGGTATGGATGATGAATTAGTTGATTATGTTCTTTCAGCTGAAGAAATGGGAGCTTTATTAATTGCAAAACAAATTGATGTTGCAAAAGAAGAATCTCTTCCTGATACAATTATTCCTACATCATCTGGACGAAACTTCGCAGTAAGTGGTGGTGTTGCAGAATCTGTAAAAATCAGATTAAAGAATCCTGAAATCTTAAAAGCTGCAGTTATCAACGGGCTTTCAAAAGCTGGTATGAAACAACTTGCTGCTTACGGAAAAATTCAAACAGGTGAAAGTCCTATGACACCAGAAACTCCAAATCTTATTGAAGTTATGGCTTGTGAAGGTGGGTGTATTGCTGGTCCTTCTGTAATTACAAATCCACGAGTAGCCGCTATCCAACTTAAAAAATATGTTGGAGATGGTGCAGAAGATTTGAACGAATTGAAAAATTAGTTTTCTTATAGAGAGATATTTGTATCTTTCTATAGAAATGATAATTACTTGTAAAATAAGCATTTTCGTAGTATGCTATAATCAAGCAATTTTATTTAGGTTCTTCAATATTATGGAGAATTTAATCAAAGATGCGTCAAGGATTGAATTGTTCTTGACCATCTATTGTCTGCCTAAGAATTTATACTGTAACGACAGACAAAATATATATTTTTACGAGGGAGGACTTATATGTCCAGAAAAAAACAGTCAATGGATGGTAACCAGGCTGCAGCACACGTAGCTTATGCTTACACAGAAGTTGCAGGAATTTATCCTATTACACCATCTTCACCAATGGCAGACTTTGTTGATCAGTGGTCAGCAAATGGATTAAAAAATATCTTTGGTACAAAAACAAAAGTAGTAGAGATGGAATCAGAAGCTGGTGCTGCTGGTACAGTACACGGTTCTTTAGCAGCTGGTGCTTTAACAACAACATTTACAGCATCACAGGGTCTTCTTTTGATGATTCCTAATATGTATAAAATTGCAGGTGAACAGTTACCTGGTGTATTCCATGTTTCTGCTCGTACAGTTGCTGCACAATCATTGAACATCTTTGGTGATCACTCAGACGTTTATGCTTGTCGTCAAACTGGTTTTGCAATGTTAGCTGAATCAAACCCACAAGAAGTTATGGACTTAGCTCCAGTTGCTCACCTTGCAGCAATCGAAGGAAAAGTTCCATTTATCAACTTCTTTGACGGATTCCGTACTTCACACGAAATCCAAAAAATCGAAACTTGGGATTACGAAGATTTAAAAGATATGGCAAATATGGATGCAGTAAAAGCATTCCGTGCACATGCTTTAAATCCAAATGCTCCTGCAATGCGTGGTTCACACGAAAATGGTGACGTTTTCTTCCAACACAGAGAAGCATGTAACTCAGTTTATGATGCACTTCCAGAAGTTGTTTGCAAATATCTTGCAAAAGTAAATGCAAAACTTGGAACAAACTATGACTTATTCAATTATTACGGAGCAGCTGATGCTGACAGAGTAATTATTGCAATGGGTTCAGTTTGTGATGTTGCAGAAGAAGTTGTTGATTATCTTAATGCTCACGGAGAAAAAGTAGGACTTATCAAAGTTCGCTTGTATCGCCCTTGGGTTTCAGAAAAATTCTTAAGCGTTCTTCCAAAAACTGTTAAAAAAATTGCAGTTCTTGATAGAACAAAAGAACCAGGTTCTCTTGGTGAACCACTTTATCTTGATGTTGCTACAACATTACGCGAAGCAGGTCTTAACGATATCGTTCTTACTGGTGGTCGTTATGGTCTTGGTTCAAAAGATACACCTCCATCAAGTATTTTTGCTGTTTACAAAGAACTTGAAAATGCTACACCAAAATCACGCTTTACAATTGGTATCGTAGACGATGTTACAAACCTTTCATTACCAGAAGTAAAACCAGCTCCTATCACAGCTGCTGCTGGAACTGTAGAATGTAAATTCTGGGGTCTTGGTGGTGATGGTACTGTTGGTGCTAACAAAAACTCTACAAAAATTATTGGTGACCATACAGATAAGTACATCCAAGCATATTTCCAATATGACTCAAAGAAAACTGGTGGTATTACTATTTCTCACCTTCGTTTTGGTGATAAACCTATCAGAAGTCCTTACTACATTAACCAAGCAGACTTTGTAGCTTGTCATAATCCTTCTTATGTAATCAAGGGATACAAAATGGTTCAAGATGTTAAACCTAACGGTATCTTTATGATTAACTGTCAGTGGACAGATGAAGAACTTGATAAACACATGCCTGCAATTTCTAAAAAATATATTGCAGAAAACAACATCCAAGTTTACACAATCAATGCTATTGATAAAGCTATTGAAATTGGTATGGGTAAACGCACAAACACAATTCTTCAGTCAGCATTCTTCAAATTGGCAAATGTAATGCCTATTGATGAAGCAATTGACTTGATGAAACAAGCTGCTAAAAAATCATACGGCAAGAAAGGTGATGATGTTGTTCAAATGAACTGGAATGCTATTGATGCTGGTGTTGATATCTTACACAAAGTAGAAATTCCTGCTTCATGGAAAGATGCAGTTGATACAAAAGAAAAACCAGTTCTTGAAGGTGAAGCAAAAACTGTTGCAATGGTAGAAAAATTGATGAATCCTATCGCTCTTATGGACGGAGATTCATTACCAGTTTCTGCTTTCAAAGATTGTGCAGACGGACAATTCGAACTTGGTGCTTCAGCTTACGAAAAACGCGGAACAGCTGTTATGGTACCAGAATGGGATGCAACAAAATGTATTCAATGTAACAACTGTGCATTCGTTTGTTCACATGCAACAATTCGTCCATTCTTGTTAAGTGAAGACGAAGTTAAAAATGCTCCTGCTGGTCTTGTTGCTGTTGATACAAAACCAAAAGCATCACAATACAAATTTACAATGAGTGTAACTCCTCTTGACTGTATGGGTTGTGGAGAATGTATTACAGTTTGTCCTACAGCTGCAATCAAAATGGTTCCACAAGAAACAAGAATTGCAGAACAACCTGTATTCAACTATCTTGTTAAAAATGTTTCTAAGAAAACAGATTCAGGATATGCAGATAGCACAGTTAAAGGTTCACAGTTCAATCAACCATTACTTGAATTCTCAGGTTCATGTGCAGGTTGTGCAGAAACTTCTTATGCTCGCTTGATTACTCAATTATTTGGTGAAAATATGTACATTTCAAATGCTACAGGATGTTCATCAATCTGGGGTGGTCCTGCTGCAACATGTCCATACACAATCAACAAAGATTCTAAGAAAGGTCCAGCTTGGGCAAACTCATTGTTCGAAGACAACGCTGAACACGGTCTTGGTATGTATGTTGGACAAAAATTCATTCGTGATAGCTTAATTGCAAAACTTGAAGAAATTGCAAACGGCGATAAAGCTCCTGCAAGTTTGAAAGACGCAATCGCTAAATTCATGGAAACAAAAGATTCTACAATCGAAAACCAAGAACCTACAAAAGTTCTTATTGCTGAACTTGAAAAACTTGATTGCGACTGCGAAACAAGAAAAGAAATTCTTGAAAAGAAAAACTACCTTAACAAAAAATCTGTATGGATTATGGGTGGTGACGGATGGGCTTATGACATCGGTTTTGGTGGATTAGACCATGTTCTTGCAAGTGGCGAAAATGTAAATGTTATGGTATTCGATACAGAAATGTACTCAAATACAGGTGGACAAGCATCAAAAGCTTCTAACATTGGTGAAGTTTGTCAGTTTGCTGCTGCTGGTAAAGATATCGGTAAAAAATCACTTGCAGAAATTGCAATGAGCTACGGATATGTTTATGTTGCACAAATCGCACTTGGTGCAAACCCTGCACAAGCACTCAAAGCAATCCAAGAAGCTGAAGCATATAACGGACCATCATTGATTATCGGATATGCTCCATGTGAATTGCACGGTGTTAAGGGCGGTATGAACCACTGTCAAGATGAAATGAAAGCTGCTGTTAAAGCTGGTTACTGGAACTTATTCAGTTTCAACCCTGCATTAAAAGCAGAAGGAAAAAATCCATTCACATTGACTTCAAAAGCAGGTGATGGAACATACCAAGAATTCCTTGCTAATGAAACTCGTTATTCTTCACTTACAAGAAAGTTCCCAGAAAGAGCTGAACTCTTGTTCAAGAAAAACGAAGAAGCTGCAAAGGCTAGATTTGAACACTTACAAAAACTTGTGGAATTGTACAAATAAACTTGTAAAATTCATTGCAAGTTGATATAAGCCCTACTGAGAAAATTCTTGGTGGGGCTTTTTTTGTGTGTGGAAAAATTTTTGCAAAAAAAATAGGGAAGTAGAAAAAATCCTACTTCCCTTTAAAAATTTTTAGTAAAAAGTTTTGTCATACTGAACTTGGTTCAGTATCTATTCTGAAAAAGATTCCGAAACAAGTTCGGAATGACGCTAAGATTTTCTTTTAAAAAATTTTTGTAAAAACTATTTTTTATCCAGATTATCTAAAAGTTTTTTGTATGGGGCAATCATTCCTTCGTTCATTTTGTTGCCGATTTTGGATGCAAGTTTTGGTGAATTAAGCAAACCTACAAGATACATCGCAAAAATTTTTCCTTTGTGTTTTTGTGGAAAATCGTTGTAAAGACCTTGCTTTTTGTAAAATTTGTGGTCGGCTTTCATCATTCCTTGCATTTGATAAATTAAATCTCTAAAGATTTTCATTCCGCCGATGCCATAAAAGTTTGAACTTTGAGTGAATTTATTTTCAAAAGCAAAAATCAAATTTTTTACTAAACTGTAAATTTCAAATTCAGTTTTGTTTTCTTTTGAAGAAGGTGAAATTTCATCTGTTGCAATTCCTGCTAGAAAATTTCCGCCAACATCACTTCGGGCTTGAATAATTGTGCGTAAGTTTTCTTCTTGGGATAAATTTCCGCTTACAAGATATCCAACTGGCATTCCAACTGTAACTGTTCTGTGTCCGTTACAAAATTGTCTATCATCGTAAAGTTTGAAAACTGAACCCATAGAATGTTCTTTGATTCTAAAAGCGTAAATCATTGAAGATGCAGTTTGAATTTCGTTTCGTAAAAATTCGTCAAAGCCATCTGTGTAAATACATTTTCCGTCAGAGGCACATCTAAAGCAACCTAAACATCCGCCTTTAAATTTATATTCTCGAATGTTAACAATTTTTGTTTTGTAAGGAAGTAAATCGATAAATTTATCTATCATAAATTTTAAATTTTTATCTTGTGGATTTGATTTATCATAATCTGTGATGATAACAATTTCTTTTGAATCATCTTTTGGTAAATCAATTTTAAATTCATCTGTAAATTTAACAATCGAAGTTGGTTTTTCAGTAGAAATACTATTTTGATTTTTGTTTGGGTAATCGTCAAAAAGTTGATTTTCGGTACACCACAAAACTCTTTTGAAAAAGTTTTCCGCTTCATTTTGCCCAGAAGTTTTTAGCAAATCTTCCATATCGGCAGAAAGTCCGTTGATAAAATTAAAACCTAAATCAAGTGCGTTATCTTTTATGTATCGATGCGCTGTAACATCGTAAAAATGTTTTGAAGTTGTGATTTGAGTTGCAACTTTTCCGCTAAAATCAAAATTGTGTTTTTTTAGTTTTTCAATAAAAAGATGAAGTTGATAAGGCGCAATAAAAGTGTAAACTGGATAAGAAAAAATTACGATGTCACTTACACAAATTTTTTCAAAAACTTCGTTTGGATTTGTGTCCAACTCTTTGTTCAATTTTGCAACATGGCTAAATTCAAAATTGCAATCTGTAAATTTCTTTTGCAAAAAAAGTGAAGTTTGTAGTGTGATGCTATATTTTGGTTTTGGGCTTCCGTTGATAATAAAAATATTTTTCATAAAAAAATTATAACATAAAATATAAAATCCGTGTTAAAATATAAATCGTAGAGAAAATATTTTTGGAGGAAATGGTGAAACAAATAAAAAAAATTATTTTTGTTTTATTAGTATTTTGTTTGGTAACAAGTCTTTCTGCTCAAGGAAAACTTTTAAAATCTTTTACAGCGGATTTAAAATCAGCAAGTAAACAATTTTCTGGTGATGAATTGTTCAAGGCACAAGAAAAGATTTTTGCTGAATTTGTAAATCAAAATGGATGTCCAGTTGTAGTTAGTGACGGAAAAGGAAATTACGAAGTTACATTTTTATATTTTGCACCAAGTTTAGAAGATGGAACTTTACCTGTAGTTACAATTAATTGCGACAGTCATTCAGAAATTTCTGGAACTGAATTAAAGAACATCAAAAATTCACCAGTCTTTTATAAGACAGTAAAATTAAAAACTGACAAGAATTTTTTAACTTATATGATTAAAGAAGGGGATGGTCGTCAGATGAATGACCCAGCAAATGATTTTAAACAATGTGATAGAAAAAAATCAAGTTTTGTTCGTCTTTCTGATAAAGTTGGTGGATTAAAAATCTTCAAATTTGAAAGTAAATATGAATGGATGGGCGCAAGAGATATTTATGTTTATCTTCCAGCTGAATATTGCAACAATGCATATTCAGATAACTTAAAAAAATTCCCTGTTTTATATATGCTTGATGGTCAAAATGTTTGGGATCATAAAAATCTTCCATGGCAAGGTTGGAAAGTTGAATCTTCTATGGAACGCCTTGTTCAAGAAGGAAAAATTCAAAGTGCAATCGTAGTTGGAATTTCAAATAATCGAAATCGAACAAAAGAATATGCAGGTTGGTGTGATGAACTTCCTGACGGTGATGTTGTAACAGATTCAGCAGAATTTAAACGCTATGCAAATGAACATCGCTTGATGATTGTAGAAGAAATCATTCCATTTATTGAAGCAAATTTTAATGTAATTCAAGACCGAAGTGGACGCGTAATTGCAGGAAGTAGTTACGGGGCTTTCTGTTCTGCATATTTTGCATCCGCAAATCCTGAAGTATTTAGTGGTGCTGGATTATTCTCAGGTGGAAGCACAGGTTTTGAACAAATTATCGCAACTGACGGATTTAATTTTTCTAGCGACAATAAAGTTAAATTCTACATTGACTGCGGAACTGGCGATGCTCTAGAAATGATTCTTCTTCCTGGAACTCAACACTTAAAAGATTATATTTTAAGCAAAGGTTACAAACAAGCTGAAAAACCATCAGATGATGGCGATTTGTTCTATCAAGAAGTTGTTGGACATTCACATAATGAACAAGCTTGGTCAAGAAGAATCCCTGATTTCTTAGAATTTATGTATAAATAAGCGAAAATAACTTTTTTCTAAAATTTGTTTATTTGAAGGACTGTTTTTAAGCAGTCCTTTTTTTATGGGAAACAAAATTAGTAAATGTAATAGAAATTATTTAAAGTAGATTTTTAGGTGTTGTTATGGTAAAATACATATGTAGTTCTCAGTTTTGGGAAGATTATTTTATAAAAGGAGATTTTTATAACTATGAAAAAAATCTTACTATCTATGTTAGCTGTTTTAAGTATCTTATTTTTAATAACAGCTTGTGGAGATAAACCAGGTGATAATCCTGTAAATCCTCCTGTTACAGAAAAACCTAGCGAGGGGGATGTACAATCTAAAACATTAAAACAAAGAATTAATGAAGCACAAGATGGTGATATAATTGATTTGGGTAAAGAAGAAATTGAAATAAAACATGGTGATTCTTACACCATTGATAAATCGATTACAATTAAAAACGGCGATGCAAAATATGCTACATTTATTGTAGAATCTACAGGTGCAACATTATTAAATCTTAGAAATATTGAAAGTGTTATTGCTGACGAACAATTAGATGATGGTGATCTTGCTATTAGAAACTGTTTTGAGGTTGATTCTGTTTATGTAAATGGTGGTGGATCAAATTCAATTCATATTGCAAGTACATCTATAAAAAATCTTTATGTTGCAAAAGAAGATGTTCGTGTTGTTTTGCAAAATGAGGGAACTGGAAAAACTGCAAAAGTAGAAAATGTACAAATTAATTCAAATTGTAAACTTGAAAGTGAAGATGCAGATGCTTCTTTTGGTAAAGTACAAATTTCAGCAGATGTTGAAACTGTAACATTAGCAGGAAAAGCAAAAGTAGAAAAAATTCTAGCAGAAACAGCAATTACAGAAGATGCTGAAGAAGCAAAAGCTACAGTTGCAATTGAATCTTCAGATGTAAAAATTGAAAAAACTTCTGCAAACGTAGAACTTACAGTTTCTGAAAAGGTTGAAGAAGAAATTCAACTCCCAGAAACAGAAGTAATAAATACAACTTATACAGTAACAACTGTTGTTGCTGGAAAAAATTCTTCTTATAAAGTTTATGAAGGATATCAATTTAGTTCAGAACCAATTGAATATGGATATAAATTTATTGGCTGGTATGAAGGTGTTGTAAAAAAATCAGATGGAACTCTTGATTGGATAAATGCAAAAGCGGTAACTATTCCATATGCAGTAGAAAAAGATGTAACATTGTATGCAAAATTTGAAAAGATACAATATGAATCAAGTTTCTTTGTAGTGGGCGAAGGCTTTGTAAGTTCAGAAGTTGGAAAAAAATATTACACAGATTTAGAACTCGGAACTATAAAAGGTGCAACAATAAAAACAGAATCAGGCTATGATGTGATAACAATACCAAGTGCAACATCAACAAGTGATGTTTGGAGTTATTGGGCAGATTCGTTAGAAAATTGGAATTTTAAGGCTAATAAGAATTACAAAATATCAGTTGAAATAAAGGCAGATGCCAAAACATTAGTTGTATTACAAGCTAAACCTATAAATTCAAATAACGCAAATCAGAAAAAAGTAGAAGTAGGAACAGAATGGCAAACTGTAGAAATTGAAACAGGCTGTTGGAATAAAGATTTCTTAGGATATTTGCAAGTTGCATGTGGGCGTTCAAATAAAACATATCTTAGAAATCTAAAAATGGAAGAAGTTTCTACAAAGTCAGTTC
>JAXJWW010000063.1:0-21716 GCA_036307825.1 Treponemataceae bacterium
ATTTTTACTTTAACACCAACTTTGCTACATTCATCAGCAATGATAGAAGCAATATCTTGTGTTAAACTATCATCTCCAGAAATTGTTAAATCAAATTCCACAAGATTATTATTTTGGTCGTAAAGCCAACCATCAGATTTTTTTGTCATTCCACATTTTGATAAAAGTTCAGTTGCTCTTTCTAAATCAAAACGATATTGTAAAGTAATTTCTGGATTAAAAAATGGATTGGGTTCTGGAAAAAAATAATAATTAGGAACTCCCATGCCTCTGTAGGCTTGAGAAATAATTCTATCACGATTTAACAAACAACTCATTGCTTGTCTAAATTCTTTTTTTGTAAACCAATTATAAAACGGCTTATCTTTGTTTACAGGATTTTGATTAAAACTCCACAAACCAGAACCTAAAGAACCACCTCCGTTAAAAACTGTGTAATCCTTTCCAGAATTATTTACAACATCAGTTAATTCTTCTGGACGAGGTGAATAACCTTCAAGTTTTCCTTCGTTAAATAAAAGAAATTCTGTATTTCTATCGCTAACGATATTTACAATCATTTCTTCTGGATAAACAACAGCAACTCCGTTTATATCTTTTTCCCAAAAATGAGGATTGCGTTTATAAACTAATCGTTGCCCCGGAAAATATTCTACAAGATAATTTCTTCCAATTGATGGTAATTCTTTTGGATTCATATCTATAGAACAAATTGATTTTACTCCTTGAACGCCACCTTCTTTCTTTGCTTTTTCATAAATAAATCGTGGACCAAAATCCATGTTACAATGCAAAAGTGGTTCAGAAATTATTCGAGGATAACGGAACACAAAAGTTCTGTCATCAATTTTTTCCATATCGATATGCGCTTGACTTCCATCAGGCATGGAAATAAATTGTCCATTATACCCCGAACTTTGAAATTCTGGGTCGCCTACAATTTCGTTGTACCAAAAAACAACATCATCAGAAGTAACTTTTATTTTTTCATCTGAATCGTAGAAAGTCCAATACAAATCATCACGCAAAGTAAAATAAACATCTAGTTTATCATTTTTTGAATCAGTAACAATTTTAGGTTCAGCTAATCTGCCTTTCCATTCTTTTGTTGCATAATTATAATCTAAAAGAGAATCGTGTAAAAAACTTAAAACGCCGTTTGTGGCACCATCTCGTTCGGCAATTAGAAGATTAAAACTTTTTGGGTCGCTGGTGATACTCGTATACCAAGTGCCACCAACTTTTCCGGGAACAAAGGATTCACCTTGCCAAGGTTTTGAAATTGTTTTATTTTCTATATTTCCTGATTGACTAGAAATAAGTTCTTCAATTTCCTCAAGAGTGAGTTCTGGAATTTTTGTACAAGAAAAAAATATTCCCAAAACACAAAAAATAAATACCGTAAGAAAAAAAAATTTTTGATAACACAATTTCATATTTCCCCCCAGAATACGAAAATAGTTAAATGTTTATAAACCTAAACCTTCGTCAACTCCCATTGAAATATTCATACATTGAACAGCAGCACCACTTGCGCCTTTTCCTAAGTTGTCAAAACGAGAAGTAATTGTAACTCGTTCCTCATTTCCACAAATGAATATTTGCATATTGTTTGTTCCAGAAAGTGTATTTGCAGGAATAAATGGCTCTGTCAAAATATCTTCGCCCATAAAATCTGCAACTTTTACAAAACGACTTCCTTCATAATGAGCTTTGAACATATCACAAATTTCTTGACAACTTGCATGTCCGATACTTCCTTTTGAAGAATTTAACATTCTAATATGCAAAGGAATTGATACTGACATTCCAGAAAAATAATCACAAATATAAGGACTAAATGCAGGTTTAAAACTTAATCCACTTACTTTTTGCATTTCAGGAAGATGTTTGTGTTCTTGTGTTAATGCATAAAGTCGTGGGCTTTCTAACTGAAAATCACGATTTTCATCACCATATTGTGCAATTGCTTTTTTCCCTGCTCCACTATAACCAGAAACCGCATGACAAACCACAGGATAATCTTTAGGCAAAATCCCAGATTTTACTAAAGGATAAACAAGGGCGTTAAATCCACTTGCATAACATCCAGGAACTGCAATTCTCTTTGAAGTTTCAACTTTTTTTCGGTGGTCGCTAGATAATTCTGGAAAACCGTAAGCCCAAGCAGGATTTGTTCTGTGAGCAGTTGAAGCATCAATGATTATTGTATTTGGATTTTCGCACAAACTTACAGCTTCAATTGCAGCCGCATCTGGCAAACACAAAAATGTATAATCAGATTCATTGATAAGACGCTTTCTTTCGTTTATATCTTTTCGTTTATCTTCGTCTATTAAAAGAATTTCTAAATCTTTTCTGTTTTCAAATCGTTCAAAAATCTTAAGACCAGTTGTTCCTTCTTTTCCATCAATAAAAATTTTAAATGCCATAAAAAATTCCTTTGTTTTTCATTAATAATTTATTCTACCACATTGTGTAGCCATTTTCCAGATTTTATTCTATAAAAACCTACAATCGCTTTGAAGATTTGTTCAGATAATAAACAAATATATATGATATAAGGTTGCACATTTGTAAAATACGCAACACAAGCAGCAAGAGGAATTGCAATTATCCACATAAAACACACATCAATAATTGCCGCAAAAACAGTATCGCCACCTGCTCTACAAATTCCTACAACCCAGCACATATTAAAAGCATTCAAAGGATAACAACACATTAAAATCATCAGCATCATTTTTGCTTGAACAAGAATATTTGCTTCCACATTGAACATAAAAGGAAGAAATTTTGAAATCGGAATCAAAAGTAAACCGATAAAAATTGCCATCAATGGCATAAACCAAGAAAGTGTATTTGCATATTTTCTTGCCTCAGTTTCGTTACCTTCGCCAATTTTCTTTCCGATGATAATTCCCGCAGCATTTCCAACACCAATAAAAAACACCCAAGTAATCTGACTAATTGTTCCTGTAATATTGAAAGCCGAAATCGCTTCTGTGCTTGTTCTTCCCATTATTAAACTATGCATTGAAGTTCCTAATCCCCAGATTGCTTCGTTAATAATTACAGGAAAAGCAATTTTTATAAATTTTCTAACTTCAAAAAAAGTAAATGAAAATAAATTTTTTACAGAGGAAGCAACTTCATATTTTTTTGAATAAGCAACTATGAATAAAATAAAACATTCAACAATTCTAGAAATACAAGTTGCAATGGCAGCACCAACAATTCCCAGAGAAGGAAAAAATCCAATTCCAAAAATCAACAAGTAATTTAAAATTGCATTTAAAACAAGAGAAATCATTGTTGCAACCATTGGAAGTTTTACATGCTCGGTACTTCTTAGTGCCATAGAAAAAGCAAAACTCATTGCAAAAAATGGAAAACTAAAAGCTACAATTCTTAAATATCTTGCACCGATTTCAATAACATGAAAATCTTTGGAATATAACCCAATTAAAAATTTTGGAAAGAAAACACTTACAAAAGTGAAAATCAAAGCAATCACTATTGAAAATGAAAACATAACTCCTTCCATTTTCCAGATTCCAGAGTTTTCTTTTTTGCCCCAAAATTGCGCAATAAAAATAGCTCCCCCAGAAGAAATTCCAAAAAGAACCATATTTAAAAGCATATAAATTTGATTACCAAGTCCAACAGCAGCAATTTCCACAGAACCAAGTTGACCTACCATCAAAGTATCCAACATATTTACTGTTGACTGCATCAAATTTTGCAGAATAATTGGAAGAGCAATTACAAAAAGAGATTTAAACATAAATTTTTCTAGTTTCTAAAACTGTGAATTGGTGCAGGAATTCTTCCTCCACGATTGATAAAATCGGCACAACTAAATTTGTTTACAGCCATAATTGGAGCACCACCTAAAAGTCCCCCAAACTCAACCCATTCACCAACATCTTTATTTGGAACAGGAATTACTCTAACTGCTGTAGTTTTGTTATTTACCATACCGATTGCCATTTCATCAGCAATAATTCCACTAATAGTTGTTTCTGGAGTATTTCCCGGAATTGCAATCATATCAAGACCAACTGAACAAACACATGTCATTGCTTCAAGTTTTTCCAAAGTGATAGAACCTTTTTTAACAGCTTCAATCATTCCTTCATCTTCTGAAACAGGAATGAAAGCGCCAGAAAGACCACCAACATTTGTACTTGCCATAACGCCACCTTTTTTTACCATATCAGTAAGCATTGCAAGGGCAGCAGTTGTTCCCGGAGCTCCAGCAGATTCTAAGCCCATTTCTTCAAGGATACGAGCAACGGAATCACCAACCGCTGGAGTTGGAGCAAGAGATAAATCCAAAATACCAAAATCTACTCCAAGTCGTTTTGCGGCTTCAGTTCCAACAAGTTGTCCCATTCGAGTAATTTTGAAGGCAGTTTTTTTAATTCCGTCGGCAACCACATCTAAAGGCTCACCTTGATATTCTTTACAAGCAGCAGCAACAACACCAGGACCTGAAACACCAACTGATAAAACAGCGTCCCCTTCACCTGGACCATGGAAAGCACCAGCCATAAACGGATTATCTTCGGGAGCATTACAGAACACTACTAATTTTGCACAACCTAAGCCATCAGAATCTTTTGTTCTTTGGGCAGTTGCCTGAATAATTCGTCCCATATCTTTTACAGCGTTCATATTGATACCAGACTTTGTTGAACCTAAGTTAATAGAAGAACAAACTCTATCTGTTACAGCCAAAGCCTCAGGAATTGATTCGAGCAAAATTCTATCTCCTGGTGTAATTCCCTTTTGAACAAGAGCCGAAAATCCACCGATAAAATCAATATTTAATTCTTTTGCAATTTTATCTAAGGTGATAGCCCACTCAACATAATCTTTTTCGCCAGATGGTTCTGCAACTAATGAAATTGGAGTTACAGCCACGCGCTTATTGATAATTGGAACACCAAACTCACTTTCAATCTGTCTTCCAACTGAAACAAGATTTCCTGCGTATTTCATAATTTTATCGTACATACGACGACGGCTTTCTTTTCCATCTGAACATGCACAATCTCTTAAAGAGATTCCCAAAGTAATTGCACGAACATCAAGTTTGTTACGCATAAACATATCAACTGTTTCTTGAACTTCAATTGGTGAAAAAATCATAAAAATATTCCTTAGAAAAATGAATTTATTTTATTCTAGCAAAAAACAAAAAGTTTTACTACTGATTTTGATGCCTTGTATACCGATTCGGTAAACCTGCTTCTTCTCGTTGGCGATGGCTTTCAAGTTGATATTCTACCATTTTTGAAAAAACATCTAGCAAAACTTCAGGAGCATCTTCAGGCTGAATGTTTACAACTTCATTTGATTGCAATTCTTTTATCAAATAATAGCAAGATTCAATAGAAGATAAACATTCTTCTGCGGGTTGCTTTTTGAATTTGAATTGAGAACGATAACCTGCCCTAAATGAAATTTTGGGAATTTCGTGTAAGTTTGGAGAAAGTTTAAGCATTTTTTTTGCTAAAGGCCAAGTTGCATCAAGAACAATTACTAAAAGTTTTTTATTTGTTCCAAGTTCAGTTTTTAATGCGGGATTAGAAGCGGTCCAAGCATTTTCATCTGGATAAAGCAAAACTGGATAGTATTGTTCATCAGAAAGTAATTCTAAAAGTCGCTTGTTTTCTGTAAAATCCACACCAATAATAATTTCTGAATCAATCAAAGCGATATTTGTAAGTCGCCCCGTACCTGTCTTTTGTTTAAAGGCTTCTTTTGGATGCATTAAGAGAACAAATTTTACACCACAGTCAAAACTTTTAATATATTTACAATAACAAGATTTTTCTGGTCTAAAACAACAATAGCATTTACTCATAGCACAATTATAGCGTAAAAACAAAATTTGTGTTATATTTAAATTGATATTTCTTTATTTTTGAAGGGGATATAAATCCTACAATGCGAAAAACTTATATTGGAATCGGAATTCTTTCAATCATTATCGGATTGATGATGCTAATCGTTCCTCATCAATGTATAAAAGCCATAGTAATCATTCTTGGTATCTTTTCTATTGGAAACGGAATTTTCAATTTATTTTCAATCAGAAAATTGATAGCAGATTCAAACTTTGTAAAAACAATTACTATTCGTGGAACCATAAGCATTATTGTAGGCTTATTGGCTATCTTCCTTCCTTTAGTTTTTGCTGGAATTTTATGGACAGTTATGGTTTATACTCTTGCTTTCTATCTATTAATTTCTAGTGGAATGGAAATTTACAGCATAATAAAAATGAAACAAGTTGGAATTAATACAAAACCTTATATCGCAGAAATTATTGGTTCAATTGTAATTGCTATCATCCTTTTAATAATACCTGCAAAAATCGGAACATTAATTGTTCGATTACTTGGAATTGCAATAATGATTATTGGTGTTGGACTATTATTCTTTGAAATAAAATCTAAACCTCTAGTTGTTTATACAGAAGAAGTTCCAGAAAATTCAAACAAAGATAAAGATTAAAAGACTATGAAAAACAAACAAAAAAATGAATTAGCTGTTTGTGGATTTGCAGCTGTAAAAACTCTAGAAAAACAAAATCTACAAAAAATTAAACGATTATATTTCTCTAAAGAAAAATCCCCTTTATTCGGTGGTTTATGCAAAAAACTTGCCTCAAAAAAGATTCCTTATAATCAAGTTGAAGAAAATGAATTAGAAAAAATCTGTAAAAGTGTTCATCATCAAGGCGTAGTTGCCATGATTGATTTTCCACAGATAAATTCAATTTCAAAAGAAGAAATTTCTGAATGGAAAAAAAATAAAGAACACGTAATTTTACTTGATAGAATTGGAAACGCAAATAACTTTGGAGCAATCATCCGAAGTGCCGCATTTTTTGGTATAAAAAATATCATCATTCCACAAGATGAAAGTCAATCTTTTATTACAACAAGTTCTTATCGAGTTGCTCAAGGCGGAATGGAATTTGTAAATATTTTTACTTGCAAATCTTCAGTTGATTTTTTAAAAGGATTCAAAAATCAATTTGTATCAATCGGAACAGATTTACAGGCAAAAAAATCAGCTTATGAATTACAAAAAATTTGTGCAAATAAAAATGCTCTTATCGTTTTAGGCAACGAAGAAAACGGAATTTCAAATGAAGTTAGAAAAGCTTGTGATGAACTTATCATAATTCCTGCAAAAACTTGTATGGACAGCCTAAATGTAGCTCAAGCTTCTTCAATTATTTTTTACGAACTTACAAAATAAAAAAACGCAAGGATTAAATTCAATCAGAAATCAAACCTTGCGTTAATAATATATTCTTTGTCTAAATTACGGAATGTGAATAATTTCTCGAGGCTTAGAACCGTTTGCAGGGCCTACAATTCCTCTAGCTTCCATATCTTCAACAAGACGAGCGGCGCGATTGTATCCAATTTTTAATCTACGCTGAATATACGAAGCCGAAGCCTTTCCCGCCTGAATTACAATTTCTAATGCTTTGTTGTATAACGGATCTTCACCGTCGCCAAAAAGATTTGGTCCAACATCAACATCGTCATCATCTTCTACAAAGATTTCGTCATCAATATATTCTGGTTCACCATATTGTTTTACATACTCAACAACATTTTCTACTTCATTATCAGAAACAAAAGTTCCTTGAATACGCACAGGGAAAGGATCAGTTGCAGAAGCGTAAAGCATATCTCCACGACCTAAAAGTTTTTCTGCTCCAACTTGGTCAATAATAATTCGGCTATCCATCTTTGATGCAACCATAAATGCAATTCGAGTAGGAATATTTGCTTTAATCAAACCTGTGATAACATCAATAGAAGGGCGCTGTGTTGCAAGTACAAGGTGAATACCAACAGCACGGCTCATAGCGGCAAGACGAGCAACAACTGATTCCAATTCTTTTCCTGTAGTTGCCATTAAGTCTGCAAACTCATCAATTACAACCACGATATATGGCAATTTTTCAGTAGCGATATTTCTTTCTTCAATACGATGATTATAACTTGTAATATCACGAACACCCATTCCATCTAAAAGTGCATATCGTCTTTCCATTTCGCACAAACAATATTGCATTGCTTGGAAAGCTCGTTTTGGTTCTGTAATAACCGGAGTTAAAAGATGAGGAATATCATTATAAAGTTTTAATTCTACAACTTTTGGATCGATAAGAATGAGTTTTACTTCATTTGGAGAACGCTTATACAAAATTGAAAGAATCATTGAGTTTACACAAACTGATTTTCCAGAACCGGTAGAACCAGCAATCAAAAGGTGAGGAGTTTTTGCTAAATCTAAAAGTTGTGCTTCGCCTGTAATATCTTTTCCAAGAACTACTGGAATTGCCATTTTTTTATAGGCCGCAGTTTCTGTTTCTATCAATTCTTTAAAACTTACAATGGCTCTTTGTTTATTTGGAACTTCGATACCTACCGCACTTTTTCCAGGAATAGGAGCAACAATACGAATACTTGAAGCTGCTAAGCGTAAAGCAATATTATCTTGTAAAGCAACAATTTTACTAAGTTTTACACCAGGAGCTGGAAGAATTTCAAACATTGTAATAACAGGACCTTTTCTAATTCCTGTAACTTCAGCTTCAATTTTAAATTCACTTAAAGTTTCTTTCAAAAGAACAGCTGCTTTTTGCGTATCAGAATCGATAATCCAATATTCCCCATCTGGATATGAAGTCAACAAACCTTCAGAAGGAACTCTGTAAGCCCCTCTTTTTTGTTTTTTTGGAACAGACGGAATTACCTGAGGATTTTCAACAACCTCAACTTTTTCACTGTGAACTTCAAAATCATCATTTTCTTTTTCGTCGTTATCATAATCGTTATATTCTTCTGAGCAAAATTCTTCATCATCATCTTGATTTTCATCTGATTCATCTACATTAAAATCTTGATGGGCACTTTGAAACAAAGGATCTTGTGGAATAGAAGATTGTTCCTCGTCATCATTTTCTTCAATATTATCAAAATCAATATTTTCAAAGTCATCAAAACTTGAAGTAAATTTATTTTCTAATTCTTCATCGTTATAATCAGAAATCTCATTAGATTCTTCTATCTCATAATTTTTAGTATCTTCATCTTCAACTTCTTTTTCACCCTCATCATCACCAAGTTGAATATCCATCAAGGGAACAATTGTATTCATTCGCTCTTCTTCGGACATGAATTCAGTTTGTTGTTCTGGCTCGATATTATAATCGTACTTGTAAATATCTTCTTGAACTTCAGTTTTTTCCTCTTCTTCATTTTCTGAATCAAGTACATTTCCTTGGATAACTTCATTTTCACTTTCGGATTCTGTTTCATCATCCCCAAAAGGATTTTCTAAAAATTCAGCTTCAGCAGAATCTGGTTCATATAAATCTTGAAAATCGGATTTTTCTTCTATAGGTTCGTTATTTTCTTCAGTAATTTCTTCAACTTCATTTTCAATTTCTTCCTGATATTCCTTTGATTTTGAAAATACAACTTGTATAGGACTTTCTTCTTGAACTTCAGAAATTTGTTCTTCTTCAATAAATTCTTCAATAAAAGGTTCTTCTATCTTATCATCTTGTTGAACAACATCAATTTCTTGTTGCTCTTCAACTTCTTCAATCTCATCATCTTGTTCTTGATTTGAAAATTCATCAGCTTCTAATGAGTTTGTTTCTTCTTCAAAAACTTCTTCTGTAACTTCTTCCTTTTCAGATTCATCATCGATAGAAGTTTCCTTTTTATTTTCTGAAAATTCTACTTGAGTTGATTCTCTATCTTCTGGAACTTCCTCAATGATTCTAATTTCATTTATATTTTCTTCAGCCTCTTGAATTTCGTCAGAAACTTCATTTTCATAGTTAGTTTTTTTTAACTTTTGATTTTTCTTATTTTTGATAGATACGATAGCATCAAAGGCAATTCCAGTTGCTAAATATTCAATAGCAATTAATAATCCACAAATACAAATTGATGTTATCAATTTTAAAATAAAAATAGGCTCTGTTGAACCAGGCAAAATATTATTGAGAATTCGTTCTGTAGCAACAACAGTATAAAATGGTAAAAGAGAAGATGCTAAAATTACGGCTCGTTTTTTAGTAAAACCTGTTGAAAACAAAGTTAATGAGGATACAAACAAAAAAACAGGAACAAAAATTGCAGAATATCCATAAGCAGATAAAAGAATTCCGCCAATTCTAAAGAAAGATGATATTTCTTTTGTAACTCCATAGTTCAAAAATTGAACCATAATAGATATAGTAAAAAAGGCAGCTAAAAATAAAAGTACAATGCCGCCAAAAATAATAGATTTTTCAGATTGTTTCATAATTTAATTATCGGAAAGATAATTTTAATTTTTTAGCACAAAAGATATAAAAGGTGTAATCGAAAAAATTCCGTAATTTGAGTAATCTTCTGGATAATATGCTTGAGCTATAGAATAAAAATCATAACTTACTTTAGAGCCAAAACCAAATCCCATTTGTTCTTTTGAATTTTTTTCATTATTAAAATAATATCTTCCACCAAGTTCCATTCCAACACCTAGTGTAAGATTTGTCATGTGTTCGTAGTTTATATAGAAAAAACCAACTTTTGGTCCAAGTGAAATATCAATGAAAAAATTTGGTGTTAAATTCATTAATAAACTTGCGCCACAGATATTATCAACTATCACAGTAAAAAATCCATCTTTTTTATTATTTACTGAAAGTTCAATTCCATCTTTATTGATTGTTGCGGCTAAAGGAAAATTCACATTTAAACTGTACCAAAATCCAACTTCCAAAGTGAATTTATTTGTATAAAAAAAAGAACCATCATCAGCGTTAATATCAAAATCAGTTGTATAATCACTTTCTGTAGAAAATCGTCTGTATGAAAAATCAAATCCTATTCCGTTTAACTTAGATTCAGTTTTTATATCTTTATAAGTTGAATATTCATTAAAGAAAATATAGTTTGTTCCAATAGAATAAATATTTTCTGCTGATACAGAAAATAGCACAGAACTAAGAATTAAACATAAAATAACAAATCTTTTCATAATTTTATTATAACATAAAAATTAATTCTTGTGTTGACAATAATAAAATCACTATTTAAAATCAAATTTATGCAAGATTATAAGAAAGAATTTATTGATTTTATGGTTGAAAGCCAAGTTTTGAAGTTTGGAAGTTTTACACTTAAAAGTGGAAGACAATCACCTTTTTTTATGAATGCTGGAGCTTACATTACAGGAAGCCAGTTGCAAAAACTCGGGCAATATTATGCAAAAGCAATTTATGAAAACTACGGAAGTGATTTTGATGTTCTTTTTGGACCTGCCTACAAAGGTATTCCATTAAGCGTTGCAACAGTAATCGCATTTAGTCAACTTTATGGCAAAGAAATTCGATATTGTTCAAACAGAAAAGAAGCAAAAGACCACGGCGGAGATGTAGGTCTTTTATTAGGAAGTTTAATTAAAGAAGGTGATAAAATCGTCATTATTGAAGATGTAACAACTTCTGGAAAATCTATCGAAGAAACATTCCCAATCATTAAAGCACAATGTCCAAATCCAGATAATATTGAAATCAAAGGTTTGATGGTTTCATTAAATCGCCAAGAAAAAGGAAAAGGCGAAAAATCTGCTTTGGAAGAAATTACAGATTTATACGGATTTCCAGCTAACGCCATCGTAACAATGGGCGAAGTTGTAGAATATCTTTACAACAAACCAACTGGAAAAGACGGAAAAATCATCATTGATGATAAAATAAAACAAGATATTGAAAATTATTACAAAGAATATGGAGCAAAGTAATTTATTCAAAAATAGGTTATTTTGACACATAATCTTTAAGTTTATCCACAAGTTATCCACATTTTATTTTTTTAGAATGTAGATAACTTGTAAGACTTTTATTCTTTATATTTTAACAAATTAGTAAAAAGTATAGTATTTTTTTGTAAATACTATATGTAAAGTCGGTTTTTAATTAAACCTAATTCTTTATAATACAAAGAATTACAAAAACAGCATTTATTTTTTATACAACTACTAAAAATCCAGATTTTTTTTCAAAAAAAATTAAAAAAAATTTATTTTTTTTAAAATCCACAAAATCCTTGTAAATACTAGGTTTATTAGACTTTTCCACAAGTTATCAACAAGAAAAAAAGTTTAAAAACCACTTGACATAAATTTTTCAAAACTTATCATCAATAAATATGAAATCACGATTTTTTTTAATTTTTATCATTTTTTTCTGTGCATATTGTCTAATTGCACAACCATCAACTGAAGAAGAAAATATTATAAATCAAGTAAATCATTTTAGAATGGAACTTGAAAAATATGACAAACCTCAAACAATGTTGGAAAAAATTTCAGAATATGAAAATACAATTTTTTCCAAGACAAATTACAAAGATTTTTCTGAAGAAACTAAACTTATTTTAGAAAATATGTTTTTTTTGGAAAAACTTAAAAATCAAGTAAAACTAATTGAAAATGATAAAACTGCAAAAAATCAATTAAAAGCAGAAACTCAAAATCAAATTAAAAAAACTGCGGATTTTATAAATTCACTAAATTCAAATGAAAAAACTGCAAACAAATGGCTTTTGGTAAATCAAGGCGATTTGATTTCTTTTTCTTTGCAATTTGCAACTCTTTCAGAAGCCATCAAATCTGGACTTGAAGTAAAAACTTATTATGAACAAGCCTTAGTGCAAGACCCAAAAATGAGTTTTGCTCTCATAAATCTTGGAATGTGGTATTATTATGTTCCTGGAATTGCAGGTGGAGACAAGCAAAAAACTTACGATTTTGTAAAACAAGCGGTTACAGATGCAACAAATGATAGCGAATTATACTTTGCAAAAATAATTTATTCACAAACTTTATTTGACCAAGAAAAATTTGAAGAATCAAAACTAGAATTAGAACAAGCAAAAAAACTCTGTCCAGAAAGTCTTAATATCAAACTTATGGAAAAGCTGAATAATCAAGGAATCTCTTGGATTGAATATTCAGCTAATCCAAAAAAATACGAGAAAAAACTAAAAGATTAAATAGTTCCTTCGTAGATTAGTTTTTCGCTACTATCTATTGTAACAGTAGAACCTGGTTCAAGTTTTTTCATAGCGTCAGTTACTTGGGCAACCCAAATTAAATTAGGATTTATCAAAGAAAGTAATTCTTCATCCATTTCAGAAGGATTTTCGATAACTAAGCCATCAACAAGACGCAAAATTGGAACAAAAGCCATATCTAAATTTCGTGTAACAAGAATTTCGGCATTTGTTTTTTTAAGCGCTTTTACGGCATCTTCGGCACTTTCAACGCGAATTACACGCCCCGTAACTCTGTAACTTGGATTATCGTCTTTGTTTCCGATAAATCCACCTCCAAGTTGTCCACGAGCCAAAACAGTTCCAACAAGCAAAACTCGAATTGTGTTTATCATCATTGGACTAAAAATTGGCATTCCACAAACCATAACAACCTTGTCAGACTTGGAAACAACTTTTGCATCCAATGCAGTTCTAATTGCATTTTGAATCATTTCTTCAGAATCTTCTGCAATTTTTACAAGCAATGGAAATACGCCCCAGTTCAATAAAAGTTGACGATAAACAGTTTCGCTTGGAGTTGCAGCAATTACCATTTGTTCAGGACGGAATCGACTTATAAGACGAGGAGTATTTCCACTAATAGTTGGAACTAACAAGGCTTTTGCCTGAATATCAGTTGCAGTTGCATAAGCCGCATGAGCCATAACGCTTCCAACATCAGAAGGATTTGTTCCCGCCCAATTTGAAGAATTAAGACTGAAACTTCTCATCTTTTCTTTATAAGTTTCTGAACTTTCTACAGTACGAGCAATTTTATCCAAAGTTTTTACCGCTTCCACAGGATAAGCACCATTTGCAGTTTCTCCAGAAAGCATAACAGCATCAGTTCCATCAAAAATTGCGTTAGCAACATCAGTAAGTTCTGCACGAGTTGGACGAGGATTTGTAATCATTGAATCCAACATTTGAGTTGCAGTAATAACTGGTTTTCCTGCCTTGTTACAAGCCTGAATTATTTTTTTCTGAGCAAGAGGAATTCTTTCAGTTGCAAGTTGAACACCTAAATCTCCACGAGCAACCATAATTCCAGAAGAAACTTCGATAATATCTTCTATATCATCTAAACCTTCTTCGTTTTCAATTTTTGCAATAACTCTCACTTTTGAATTAAATGGTTCGATAAATCGTAAAATTGAAACAACATCACTTGCAGAACTGATAAAACTTGCTGCAATAAAATCAACTCCAATTTTGATACCAAACTCAATATCTTTTTTATCTTGTTCACTTAAAACAGGAATATCCGGATGAACTCCGATTACATTTACATTTTTCTTGCTTCCGATAGAACCACTATTCAATGCCTTACAAGTAATAGTTGAAGTTTTATCTGTTTCTAAAACCAACATTTCGATAAGACCATCGGCAATTAAAATTTTACAATCTTTTTCAATTTCTTCAGGAAGTTTTTTCCAACTTAAAGAAATTTTCCCTGGACTTATCAATTTTCCATCTTCATAAACTGCTTCTGAACAAAGACAATCGTCATTTGTCATTAAGAAAATATCATCTGTATTTATTTTGATTTTTCCACAATTTGTTCCGTTATCTACAACGGTTCCGGTTCGAATTTCTGGACCTTTTGTATCTAACAAAATTGCACAAGGAATTTTTGTTATTCTACTGGCTTCTCTAACAGTTTCAATATTTTTTTTATGATATTCGTGAGTTCCGTGAGAAAAATTAAATCTTGCAACATTCATTCCAGAACGAAGCAAATCGCAAACTACATCTAAAGATTCAGAAGTCGGTCCCATAGAACAGACAATTTTTGTTTTTCGATTATTCATAAACTGATTATAAATTATTTATCTTTATATTACTAGTTTTATTTTGTTTTTTCTTAATACAAACTTTGATAAAAAATTTCCATACTTTACTATTATATAAAAACAAGTTATAAAGAATTATGGAAAATAAAACAAACTTACAAAATGACGCAAGAAACATCTCAATTTTTAAACTTGCCTGGCCAATTTTTATTCAAATGATTTTATCCATGACACTCGGTTATATCGATACAATCATGATAAGTCATTATTCTCAAACCGCTGTTGGTGCAATCGGAAATGCAAATCAAATTATGGGATTTTTGCGCCTAGCGTTTTCTATTATAACAAGTGCAACAGGCGTTATTGTTGCTCAATATATCGGTGCAAAACAAACTGAAAAAATGAACCAGATTTATACAGTTTCTGTTTTGTTCAATTTAGTTTTGAGTGTAGCAGTTTGTTTTATCATCACAACTTTTAGTAAACCTTTATTAACAGCAATTCAAATTCCTTCTATAATGATGGAAGATGCTAATGCTTACATGAAAATCGTAGGCTTCTTTCTTTTTACAGATGCAATCGTAATGATTTTTTCCCAAGTATTTAACTGTCATGGAAAAACTAGCGTAGGAATGTTCATTTTCTTTGGAATGAATGTAGTAAATATTATTGCAAATTACACATTCCTTTATGGACCATTAGCACACTTAAATCTTGGCGTAAAGGGAGTTGCAATTTCTACAAGTTTAAGTAGCACATTAGGAATGATTATTTCTTACATTTTGTTTAGAAAAATCATCAAAGGAAAATTATCTTTCAAGTTACTAAAGCCTTTCCCAAAAGAATTACTTTCAAAACTCATTAAATTAGGAATCCCGACCGCTGGGGAAAATATCTCATATAATATTGCTCAAATCATAATTACCGCCTTTGTAAATACAATGGGACCGGAAGCAATTAACGCAAAAATCTTTTGTAATATGCTAACTTTGTTCTCTTTGATTTACTCAAACGCAATGGCTGGAGCAACTTCAATTGTAGTTGGGCAAAGTGTTGGAGCAAACGATTACGACTTTGCTTACAAACGGGTTATGAAAAGTTTATCAAGTGCAATGATAGTTTCTATCATCGTTTCTATTGTAAATTTTGCAATTTCAAAATGGACTTTAGGATTTTTTACACCAAACCAAACAATTATCGAAATTGGTCAAAAAGTTATGTTTGTTGCAATCTTCTTAGAAATCGGGCGCTGTATAAACTTAATCGTTATCCGTAGTATGCGCTCTGCAGGTGATGTAGTTTTTCCAACAGTTTTAGGAATCGGCTCAATGTGGGGAATTTCTGTAGTCTTCACCTGGATTTTGGGAATTTTCTTTCACCTAGGAATTGTTGGTGCTTGGATTGCAATGGCTGCTGACGAAATTTTTAGAGGAATCGTTGTTTTTATTCGTTGGATTATTGGCTCTTGGCGCGGAAAATCCGTTGTAGAAAAAGATACTGAAAATCAATAAATCTGCCGATAATATAATGAGGTATTATCTATTTTGATACCCCTTTATATAGGAGTTTTTATGAAAAAAATTATATTTTCTTTTTTAATTATCTCTATTTGTTTATTTGTTTTTTTCGCTTGTGAAAATCTTTTTTCATCAAATACAGAAAATTCTACTGCTCCAGTTACATCAGTATCAATAGAACTTCCAGAATTTTATGTTTGCGATTTACAAAATTCTGTAACGACAATAGAAGAAGATAAAATAGCTGATTATTACAATAAAGCTGCTTATCTTCCTGAAGATGAAATTGAAGAAGAATACATTGATATTCGTCCAATGGTTTACGGAAGTGAATGGCTAGAAGGTTCTGTTGATTCTGTTACAATAACAGAAAATGAAGGTGCAACTTGTATTTCTTTAACAACAAATCAAACTGATTTATGGGATATTTTCCTAGCATCAAAAAGTACTTGGAATTTTGAAGCAAATACAAATTACAAAGTAAGCTTTGAAGCAAAATCCCAAACTGATGGTGAAATAATTTTAGTAGAACTAAAAGATTCTCATAAAACAGAAAGAGGAGGAAACATTTGTGCTTCTATTTCTACAGAGTTTAAATCTTATTCTTTTGAAACAGGTTCTTATAACAAAGCATGGAGAGGACATTTACAAGTTGCTATAGGATTTTTAACATCTGAAATTTATATAAAAAATCTAAAAATTGAAAAAATAAAAGAAACCTCTTCGCCTTTTGGAATTTATTTAGGAAGTAAAGATGATAGAATTACAACTGAAAAAGTTGAAAATGGAATAAAATTCTCTTTTGAAACAGTAAATCCAGAAACAACATCTAATTCAAGTTGGCCATGTATCAATACTGGATTTGCAATTGAAGATAATAAACTATACGAAGTAACTTTTAACGCAAGCGCAAACGAAAAAGATGTTACTTTGAATATTGGCGCATATTCTATCGACAGCAAATATTCTCATTCTTGGAAAGTTGTAAATATCGGAACAAAGCCAATTCCTGTAAAAATGTATGTTCCAGGTGCTGTAAAAAATGATGAAAAATACAGATTTTTAGATATCGATTTTAACACACCTAAAAATAATTCAATAACAATTACTGATGTTAAAGTTGCTGAAGTTACAAAAATGCCTCAAGATGTTGATTTGTTTGTAAAAATAAATGATAAATATGGTGAAATTACAAATGAAATTCCTTACAGTATTGCAAAAATACCAGCAGGTGAAAATTTTACCTTTGATATGTGTTTTTCAACTATCAATTCAAAAGAAATAAACTGGAACGATTTTTGTAGAATTAGTGGATTTGCAAAAAATACTCCAGAATCTTTGGATATATTAAATTCATTTAATGGAAGTGGCGAAGTTGTAAGAACTTTTACAAACAACACAACTTCTGATAAATATTACAAAATTTCACTTAACTCAAATTGGAAGATTGATTTAGAAGAAACTGATTTTTCTATCATCGATGGAAGTACAAATCCATAAATAACTTCTAAAAAAATCTTAACAACTTAATAGCATCTGCTGGGCAAATTTCATGGCAGCAAAAACAATGTAGACATTTTGTCTTATCGTTTATTTGCGCTGTCTGATTTTTGCCCGTCATTTTTATTATCTGAGCAGGACAAATTTGTTTACAGCGCTGACACTTCAAACATTTCTTTGAATTAAAATGAACATTACGAGTTAAAATTTTAGCGGCAAGATAATCTAACCATTTCGGAAGCATTTTTCCCAATGTTTGAGAAGGTTCTTTTACAATTTTGAAGTTACGAGTTCGTTCTCTAATTTCATCCAGTGATTCACCTAAAACTTTTATTTGCTCCGGATTATCAAGCCAAATATTTCTTTCTAAAGCATCTTTTAAATTTACAACTTCATAAGGATTATAACCAACGATTTCTGAACAAAACCAATCCAATGCAAGAATATTATCGGAACTTGCCAAAAATCCAAGTTTTACAGGATCCCCACTTCCAGGACCACCCGGACCTTCCATGCCAACTATTGCATCCATTACAGCATAACAAGGTTTTGCACAAAGATTCAAATCAGTTAAAAAAGCACCAAAATCTTCTTTTTTAGGAAAGCGATAATGACTTTGTGCTTTATCAAGTCCAACCATCAAACCAAAAAGATTTTTCATTGCACCTGTATAAGACATAAACTGATGAGTTTTTAATTTTGAAAGTGAAACAATCATATCGGCCTTTTCAAAAGCAGTTGCAAAACTAAATTGTTTTACAAGTTTTCCTTCTGGGCAAGGAACATTTAAATTTCCGTTAAAATCAACCCAAATTCCTCCGTTTTGAACAACAATGTCATAAATTCCAGTTGATTTTGCAGCACTTGTGGAATTTGCAATTGCAGGAGATTCTCCAACCAAAACTTCTTTTGCTCCAAGTTCAACAAAGGCTTTTACACATGCACCAACCACAACAGGATGAGTACAAACTGCATCTTCAACTTTTTTTGGATACAAAATATTTGGTTTTAAAAGAACAGTTTTTCCAGTTACATCTGGTGGCGGAACAAGAGAAAAAAGTTTTTTTATTGAATTATAAACAGATTCAAATTCGTATTCATCACATTTTTGAACAGCCACAGAAGTGGACATAGTTTCGATATAAGGTTTCATAGGAAAAGAATATAACAAAAAATCAGAAAAAACAAGGGAAAGATTAAAATGGAATTATGTGTAGAAAATCAAGAAAGACTTTCAATTTTTCAAATAAAAATACAATCTTACTTTGAAAATGTAAAAAAAATCCCCTTAAAATTATAACACTTTAAGGGGATTTTATCTTTTAACTATAATTAGAATAAGTTATTCTGTAACAGTTGCTACTTGTACAGTTACTGTTCCATCCTGAGAACAAGTAACTGTAATTTTATATGTTGTATTAACAACAAAACCTGTCACTACAATATTATTTCCTTGTACAGAATCAATTAAAACTGCATCTCCTCCAATTATAGGCTGATTAGTTGAATCTGCAATTCCGTAAGAAGTTCCACCCCAATTACCTTTAGAAGTTCTCAATTTAAATTGACAAGTTCCGTATGGACTATTCCAACCAGTCATATAATCTTGATAAGTAAAAGTAGCAGTATAGATACCATTACCTTCATGATTTAACTCAATTCCAAGAGTATCATCATAAACATAAGTTTCACCTTCTTTTACAACAGAAAAATCACCAACGATATCTCCATTTGCAAAAAGCTCAAGATTATTAGACCATTTTGCATAAACAGTTATTCCTGATTTTGTTTCTGAAACGATATTCCCGTCTACATCAACCCAGCCAACAAAAGTATATCCATCTTTTACAGGAGTAACATCTAATAATTCATAAACTTCTTTTGTAACAGTAGAGCTACTTCCATCAATAGTTCCTCCGTTAGGATCAAATGTTACTTGATAAGGCTGCATATCTGTTACAACAAGTAGATAATCTGAATTTACGCATAGAATATATTTTCTATTAACATTTGTATTGTTTGTTATAACTGGACGACCATCAGAGTTTACAGAAACAGAACAGAAATCAGAAGGTGTTAAAGTACGTAATTCAGAAACAACATCCCAATTATCAAAATTTTCAGCACCAATATGAGCAAAAATTACAACAGATTCCCCTGACGCTAAAGTAAAAAAAGTTCCAGAACCAAGATGCCCCATAAACTGATCCCAACGATTATTTTCTCCTTTAAGTGCAATTACTACAGCAGGCTTTTCATCCATTGGGACAGTTGCTACTTCAAAATTAGAAACAGTTAGAGTTGTAGCTACACTAGAATTGAATCCCATATCTATAAAATCAAACTCAGATTCAGAACCAACATGAGGAACATAAAGTTCTACTTTTGTAGAAGCTGTTCCTATAGTTGTCTTGTACCAAGCATCAGCGTATTTTTTAGTTGATGCTTTTGCAAAGAACTCAATATTTGTTTCTTCTTCTGCAACTACATTAAAAGAAACTAAATAAAGATTGCCAAATTCTACTTTTTGACCTTCAATGGAAATCCATTCACTTGTGTCATCAATTTGAACAGTAAAGCCATCTTCTGTTATGTTAGACAAAATAGACTTTTCACTTGCAGCAACAGGAAGAACTTTTGTATCCAAAGTTTCTATCTTTAAGTTACGAAGATAAATTTTATCTACCATTCCCATGAAAACTTGAAATATTGATTCCCAATCTGCTTGCCAAGAACCAGTTTCAAATACTACAGTTTGCCATTCTGTATTTACAGTTACTTTTTTCTGAGCATGTGATTCGGAATGTAAGATATCCTTAAATCTAAAAAGAACTTCTTTTTCAGAATCAGCTTTTACTTCAACAGAAACTTTGTAGTTTTGACCTTCTTTCATTTCAAAATTTTGTTCAGAACTAACACCAATACTCCATATATTTTCATCTTGTGAAGAATTTGCATTTTCTATAACAAACTCAGAATCTGTTTTAGAAATTGTAACACCATTAGGAGCAGCGAAACTTATATCGTTAGGGAAATCAGGGTCAGCAGGTGGATTAGGTTCGGAATATTTCCATTTTGCATATAGAGTAACATCTTTTGTTACTGTGTATGGAGATGTTACAAGTATTGCAGATGAAAAATCAAGAGTGCCTTCTTGGGTAATTACAACATTCTCATACCAACCTTCAAAAATTGCGTAAAAATTTGCACCAGACTGATTTTCGATTTCTGATAATGTTACTTGATTTCCTATAGGAGCAGTTATTGGAGCTACCACAATTCCACTATGATCATAACAAGTAACAAAATTTATTGTAGCTTCTTCTATTTTATCTTCAATAACGATTGTCCAAGTTTCATCAATATAAAGTTTGTAAGTTTGACTTGTATTTGAAGTATTTTTCAAAACTGGATAATCTTTATCTTCTGGGATTGCTACAGTTGCAGAAGATTTGTTTTCAAACTTGACAAATGAACAAGAGTTATCCCACTCTATTTTTGAATTAGTTTCTTTTTCCATTACAAAGCGTATTGGTGCTTCTTTCTGTCCTGCAACTTCTAAAACTACACAATTATCTTTTCCTGTACCAGTAATTCTTTGAAAATTATCATAATCTGATGTAAAGAAAATTACCTGATCACTTGGAATTGTTGTTAATGGTTCAAATGAAACATCTGTAATTGTTACAGAATTCTTTGTAGCAATACTGATATTTATTTCTGCTCCTCGAATTTCATCACCATCTAATTGATAAGCAGGCATG
>JAXJWW010000064.1:0-2466 GCA_036307825.1 Treponemataceae bacterium
ATTATCATCAGCGTCAATTTGAGTTTTAATATTTTTTCCATTAATTAAAATAGAAACATCTTTTAAATTATTTCTAGGAAATGCATAAGTTGTAATAATTCCCGGAGAAAAATAACTTCCTCTATCAATTGCCAAAGAATTCAGCGAAGAAATAATAAACTGTTCACAATTTAATGCTTTATCTAAGTCAGCATAACACAACAAAACCAAATGGGCATTTTTTTGCACCAAAGGAACACCAACAGACCAACCTTTTGAACCTTGAGTATTTGGAATTTTCATTTCAAAAGAAGAAATTGCACAATCCACATTACGCCATTGAAATTTATCTATTTCATATTTAGCAGAAAGTTTATCAAGCGTACCAGACAAAGCTTGTTCAGAAGAATTAAACTTATTATCCGTATACAATTTTAAAATCAAAGAAACAGGTAATTTATCATGAACAAATCTATAAGAAAATCCGTCTTGCGTATATTCAGCAACAGAAAATCCTTCTGGCAAATCAAGGGAATATCCATAATCATTATCAATCACTTCTTCTGCCAATACAAAAGGTGGAAATAAAACACAAATTAAAAAAATACAAACAGAAACAAGCACAGATACAGTTTTACTTCTTGTCATTTTTACGCTCCTACTTTATATTATATTTTCGGATGAAACAGATACCAATTATATATGAAAATGAAGAAATTCTCATAATAAACAAACCTGCAGGAATTGCAGTTCAAGGTGGAAAAGACATTGCTCACCCATTAGACAAAGAATTAGCTATTCAAGTGGGCTACCCAATTTATTTAGTTCATAGATTAGACAGAGACACAGCAGGATTAATGATAGTTGCAAAATCACCACTTTACGCTGCACAATGGACAAAAATAATTGGAGGCAGATTAGTTCAAAAAGAATACACTGCAATTACAATTGGTTCATTAAAAAATAAATCTGGCACATTCAGAACAAAGATTGTTCAGCACGGAACCGAAAAACCTGCAATAACTCACTACAATATAATAGATGAAAAAAACATAAATCTACAAGAAGAAGAAATTACTTTATCAAAATTTCTGTTAAAACTAGAAACAGGAAGAATGCACCAAATCAGAATTCATCTTGCAAATGAAAATTGTCCAATTGCAGGCGACGATAAACACGGAAACTTTAAATTAAACAAAAAAGTACGCAAACTCGGAATAAAACAATTATTGCTATGTGCATCAAAATTAACAATTCCCCTAAACGGAAAAAATGTAGTTTTTGAAATTCCACTGCCTGAATATATGAATATTATTTAATCTAAAATTCTACAGCAACCCTTGTTCCGTGGTTTTCTTGGCTTTCTAGGGTGAGTTTTGCGTTTTGGATTTTTGCGAAATGCAACGAAAAAAAAGATGAAATCATAACCACCCGTCAAACGGGTGGTTTGCACTTAGCCTATAAGGCTAGGTCCTCAAGCTGAGACTTAAGTCCCTCGCTTTCACTGACGTTCAAGCCTATTGCTATTTGACTCGTCGCAGCCCCTAAAGGGGCGTTTGTACTACTTACTACCCTTAAAAGGGTCTTCGTATTCTTTCGTTGTTAATTTATCCATCGCTATATCATGAGCTTCTTGTTCTTGTATGTACTTTTTTATTGTTGCTTCATTCAAGCCTACTGTACTTACATAATATCCTTCTGCCCAAAAATGTCGATTTCCAAATTTATATTTTAAATTTGCGTGCCTATCAAATATCATTAAGCTACTTTTCCCTTTCAAGTAACCCATGAATTGTGATACACTATACTTCGGTGGTATACTTACCAACATATGTACATGATCAGGCATTAGGTGTCCTTCTATTATTTCTACGCCTTTATAATTACATAATTGCCTTAGAATTTTTCCTATGCTTTCCTTGTACTGTCCATATATCGCTTTTCGACGATATTTCGGTGTAAATACTATATGATATTTACATAGCCATTTTGTGTGGCTCAACGAATCTCTTATATTTGCCATTTAACTTTCCTCCTTGGTGTTTTGCAATAGACTTGAACAATCTTATTGTACACCTTCGAGGAAAGTTTTTCTTTGCTATAAGCCTCTGTCGCACACCCGCATAGCGGGTGGTTTATTGTGAAAATATTCCGCTTCGCTCCATATTTTCACGGGGCTCACAAGCCCATAAAAAAAAATGTTGTTCCACAAGAATATTGTAGAACAACATAAAAGTCAAACAGAATACAATTTCTCTTTGATCTTATAAAGGAATGAACACTTATCTAACAAATGAATCATAAAAAAATTACAAAATTCATTTGTTATAACAAATTATTAATCAATATTGTCTTGAATTAACAATTTGATAAATGGTGCATTTTTATCAGAAGCAGTTTTAGATTGTTCAATTAAACCATCTCTATCTAAAGCGATTCCCAACAACCCACAAAGGTGTTTTTCGTCTTCTGTCATTAATGAAAGAG
>JAXJWW010000065.1:0-11958 GCA_036307825.1 Treponemataceae bacterium
CAAAACGCCCCGGACGAAGCAAAGCTGGATCCAAAACATCAGGTCTGTTTGTAGCAGCGAGTAAAATCAAACCTTTTTGATTATCAAATCCGTCCATTTCAACAAGAAGTTGGTTCAAAGTTTGTTCTCGCTCGTCGTTTCCACCAAGATTGTTTACACGACTTTTTCCGATGGCATCCAACTCATCAATAAAAATGATACATGGCGCTTTTTCACGAGCTTGTTTGAACAAATCACGAACACGACTTGCACCAACACCAACAAACATTTCAACAAAATCTGAACCTGAAATTTTAAAGAATGGAACACCAGCTTCGCCAGCAACTGCACGAGCAAGCAAAGTTTTACCAGT
Organism: Treponemataceae bacterium; assembly: GCA_036307825.1. Classification (GTDB taxonomy): domain Bacteria; phylum Spirochaetota; class Spirochaetia; order Treponematales; family Treponemataceae; genus RGIG9060. The sequence goes on from JAXJWW010000065.1 coordinate 353, forward strand.
TCCCGGAGGTCCAACTAAAAGAACACCCTTAGGAATTTTTCCACCAATTTCAGTATATTTTTTAGGTGATTTTAAGAAATCAACAACTTCAACAAGTTCTTCTTTTGCTTCGTCAACACCAGCAACATCTGAAAAACGAGTTTTTATCTGCCCTTCTTCCACAGAAGTTGCACGACTACTTCCAGCTGAGAAAATACTTCCCATTCCACCGCCCATTCCGCCACCAATTTTCTTGAACAATAAATTCCACATCAAGAAAATAAAACCGAATGGCAAAATCCAATTCAAAATAAAATCAAGAAGAAAATTATTTTGTTTAACTTCTGCTTTGTAAGCCACATTATTTTCATCTAAGAAATCCAAAAAACCTTCTGACCAAATTGCAGCAGTTTTGTAAGATGTTCGAGAATCTTTTTTTCCAGTTAAAAGAGCATCAATACTTCTACTTGAATCAATATTTGTTTCTGGTCCATATCCCACAAAGTAAACATTTCCCAAATCAACTTCTACGATTTTTCCGTCTTTGATGTATTGCTTGAAAGTTGTAAAATCGATAGCAGAATTATCACCCATCATTGAAAAAATATTCAAAACAACAAGCACAACCATTGCAATTGTTAAAATCAACCAAACTGGAAGCTTTTTCTTATTATTTTTATCATTTTTACCATCTTTTGATGGTTCTGATGAAAGTTTAAAAAACTCAAAAGGATCATTTTGTTTTTTATCATCTTTATCGTTGTTATCGTCAAAGTTAGACACAATTTCCTCCAAAGAAATCACTACAAAAAATTATTTATCTATACTATAGAATATACGCTAAAATGTATCACTTGGGCAAGTAAAAGATAAAAAAATGTAAAATTAAAAAATTAAAGTAAAGTTATAAAATTCCGATATTTAATGTGAGTATTAGAATCATCTTAAAAAGGAGGTAAAAAGATAGGATACTTTTGTATCTATTCTTTGGAAAAAATTTATGGCATATAGTAATCCTTATGCAGCATATAAACAAACAGGTGTAAAAACAGCAACACAAGGAAAACTTGTTGTTATGCTCTACAACGAAGCAGTAAAACAACTTAATAGCGCTATTAATTGGTTTAATTCAGAAGGAAAAGTTGACCCATCTCATATTGAAAAATTAAATGCAAACATTTTGAAAGCCCAAGAAATTATCACAGAGTTGATGGTTTCTTTAGATATGTCATCAGGAGAAGAAATCGCAAAAAACTTACTTTCTCTTTATGTTTTCTTTAATAAAGAATTGATGAATGCAAATATGACATTAAACAAAGAAAAAATTCAGTCAGTTTGCAAAATGATGAGTGAACTACGAGATAGTTGGGTTCAAGCAGAAGCAACAACTACAACTAGCGTTTCAGATTTAAGTCCTGCAATTAGTATTACAGGCTAATTATTTAGGAGGCAAAAGTGGCTACCTTAACAGAAAACTTTATTAACGAAACAAAAAACTCAAAAGAGTTATCACAGGAAGAAATTAATGAACGAGTTGCTATTCTTAAAAGGTTTCGCCACTTGCTAGAACAACAACGAAATAAATTTAAAGAATATCTTGTTGTTCTAGAAAAACAAGAACAGGGAATTAAATCCGAAGATGATACAGTTATCGTTGCACAAGCAGAACTTGAACAACAAATAGTTTCAAATATCACAAATTTGCAAAAAGTAATTGTTCCAATTGAAAATATGTACAAAGAAAAAGGAATTGCACTTTCAGCTGAAATTCCACAGATTCAAAAAGAACTTACAGAATTACAAAAAGCAGTTTTAACACAAAACGAAAAAAATCAATCATTGTTAAAAGAACACATGATTGAACTTAAAAATAGGATTTCTAACTTTTCTAATCCTCGTTTTAATCCTTATGCAAAAAATACAAGTATCTACTCGCAAAAAACTTCTACTCCTAGTATAATAGATGTGGAGATTTAATAAAAAATCGAAAACTTTTACAAAAAATTGTTTTCTTTTTTAACATAAAATTTAACATCAAATATAGGATATTCAAAAACAATGAAAAATGACACAATTTATGTTTTAGACTCATACGGATTGATTTATCGTTCATATTATGCCTTTATTTCTAGACCTTTGGTAAACGAAAAAGGCGAAAATGTTTCTGCTATCTACGGATTTTTTTCTAATTTTTTATCTTTACTTCAAAAAAATGAAGTAAAACACATGGTGGCTGCCTTTGATTCTCGAACACCAACTTTTAGACACCAAATGTATCCAGAATACAAAGCAACTCGCCAAAAAACTCCAGAAGATTTACACGCGCAAGTTCCAATTATCGAAGAAATTCTTACAGCCTTGGGCGTTACAACAATTCGCCAAGACGGATTTGAAGCAGACGATTTAATTGCAACTGTTGCCCAACAATGCAAAACTGCAAATCGAGAATGTAGAATCCTTTCAGGCGACAAAGATTTAATGCAACTTGTAAACGATTCTACTTTTATGATGAAAACCGATAAAACTGGAAATTGGATTACAATTGATTCTGATGGCGTAATTGAAGAATGGGGCGTTCCACCAGAAAAAATGCTTGATATGCTCACCTTAGTTGGTGATAAAGCAGATAATGTTCCTGGCGTTAGTGGAATTGGAGAAAAAACTGCAAAAAAACTTATTGATGAATACGGTTCTTTAGATAAAATTTTAGAAAACGCAGATAAAATTTCTGGTGCTATCGGGAAAAAACTTCAAAATGGAAAAGATGAAGCAAACTTTTCTAGAGAATTGATAAAACTTAGAAGCGATATTCAACTAGAATCTTCACTTGATTCCTATTCATTTGAAGTTCCAGATTTTATTTCTGCAGCAAGATTACTTTATCACTACGGAGTTCCTGCTATTGCAAAACGCTATCTTAATATAGCAAAAAAATACGGAATTGATATTTCTGACATTCAAATTTTTGATTCATCAAATTCAGATAGTGAAAAATCAAAAAATACAGAAACACAAAAATCTACAGAAAATAAGCTTCCGTTTTATCCTGAAGAAACTTTACCAGAAAATGTTCAACTTTCAAAAAATGATGGAAAATATTGTGCGATAACAAATAAAGATGACTTAGAAAATCTAATAAACAAAATTTTATCAACAAAATCTTCCGACGGAAAAATTTATGTTGCTTTTGATTCTGAAACTGATGGCTTAGACACAAGAAACGCAAAACTTGCAGGATTTTCACTTTGTAATGAAAGCAAAATTTCATATTATATTCCACTAATTACCGCTGAAAGTGCAAATTCCGAAAATCTATTTGAAAATTCACCTTCGTATATTTCAAAAAAAGATGCAATTTCACTTTTAGAAAAACTTTTCTTCAATCCTGATGTTGTTATCATTATGCATAACGGAAAATTTGATTATCAAGTTTTAATTTCAAACGGCTTGAAAAAAAATCCAACTTGTACAATTTACGACACAATGGTTGCCGCTTGGCTTTTACATCCAGACAGAAGTTCATTTTCTTTAGAAAAACTTACAGAAGCAAAACTTTTAATAGAAACAATTTCCTTTGATTCAATTGTTCCAAAAGGAAAAAATTTTACAGATGTACCACTTGAAACTGCGGTAAAATATGGTTCAGAAGATGCAGATTTTACTTGGCAACTTTGGCAAATTTTTGAAAAAAAACTTAAAGAAAATAATTTATTTTCGCTCTTTACAAATTTGGAAATGCCGATTTTACCAATTCTTGCACAAATGGAAATGGAAGGAATCCATCTTGAAAAATCAGAACTTGCTGAATATTCAAAAGATTTAACTTCTCAAATTGAAAAACTTCAAGCTGAAATTTTTGAACTTGTAGGTCATGAATTTAATATCGCTTCTCCAAAACAACTTCAAGAAGTTCTTTTTACAGAACGAGGATTAAAAACTGGCAAAAAAACAAAAACAGGATATTCTACAAACACAGATGTTTTAGAAGAATTAGCAAGTCAAGATCCAGTTCCTGCAAAAATTCTTGAATTTAGAAAACTTAGCAAACTTCTTTCAACTTATGTTGATGCACTTCCTGCCCTTGCTGACAAAAACGGAAGGATTCACACATCTTTTATCCAAACGGGAACTGCTACAGGTCGACTTTCTAGCCGCGATCCAAACCTTCAAAATATTCCAGTAAGAGATGAAAACGGAAGAAAAATCCGAAAAGCTTTTGACGCCACACAAGGAAAAGTTTTAATTTCTGCGGATTATTCTCAAATTGAACTTGTGATTTTGGCACATCTTTCAAAAGACAAAAATCTTTGCAACGCTTTTTTAAGTGGAAACGATGTTCACAAAGCCACTGCATCTTTAATTTTTGGCGTTTCTCCAGAAGAAGTAAAACCAGAAATGCGCCGAACCGCTAAAACAATCAACTTTGGTGTAATCTACGGAATGAGTGCCTTCCGACTTGCTGGAGAACTTGGAATTTCTAGAACAACTGCAAAAAACTTTATCGATTCATATTTTGCAACTTATTCAGGAGTTCAAGAATTTATCAATGCTACGATTGAACAAGCTGAAAAAGAAGGTTTTGTAGAAACAATTAGCGGAAGACGACGCTACATAAAAGCCATAAATAGCGCCAACAAAACTGAAAAAGCTGCTGCCGAAAGAATCGCAATCAATACGCCAATTCAAGGTTCTGCAGCGGACATTGTAAAACAAGCAATGATAAAAGTTCATAGTGAATTATCACAAAAATTCCCAGAAGCAAAACTTTTACTTCAAGTTCATGATGAATTGATTGCAGAATGTCCCGAAAATCAAGCCGAAGAAGTTGCAAATCTAATAAAAACTACAATGGAATCTGTAATAAGTTTAAGTGTTCCATTGAAAGTTTCTGTTGAAACTGGAAAACGCTGGGGAGAATTTCATTGATAATCGGTTTAACTGGACCTATGGCATCTGGAAAAAATTTAGCCTCAAAAATTTTAGAAAAAACTGGTTGCGTTTCTGTAGACGCCGATGTCCTTGCACATCAAGCAATTGAAAAAGCAAAAGACAAAATTTTACTCACTTTTGAAAAGGAAGCAACTGAAAAAAATATTTCAGTTTTAAATGAAGATGGCACAATAAATCGCCGAGAACTTGCAAAAATCGTTTTTTCTTCCAAAGAAAATCTTAAAAAACAAGAATCAATAATTCATCCTATCGTGAATGAAATGATGGAAGATTTTATCCAAAATAATTCTGATAAAACGGTAATTTTAAATGCAACAGTCTTGTATAAAACTCCAATCATAAATAAGTGTGATGCTATCATTTTTATCACAAGTCCATGGTTTATTAGATTTTTTAGAGCAAAAAAACGGGATAAAATCAAAAATATACAAATTTTTAAAAGATTTTTTGCACAATTTAATATCTTTGCTAAATATAAAAATTTAGATGCCGATATTTACAAGGTAAGGAACTTTATTTCCGAACAAAAACTTGAGCAAAAATTGCTTTATGTTTTGAAAAAAATCTATTCTAACAAGGAATAATTTTATAGAGGCATTTTATGGAACAAAGAAGAATTTTATGGATAGTTGCAGCCGTTGGTTTATTTTTATTGGTTGTTGTAGGTTTTGCATTAATTTTATATTCTCCTAATAAAAACCAAGACCCAATAATTACACAAAATCAATCAACAAATGATATTTGGGCTTCTACACAAAATGCAATTCCAATCGACCCTAATTATCAAACACCAAATTTGCAAGGTACACCTTTGGAAAATATTGTTGCATTAAATGGAACTCAAATTCAGCAAGGATTAACTTCACAATTAGATAATCCTACTCAAAGTGGTATGGTTCAACAAAATCAATCTCAAGAAATGCAAACTCAACCTTATCTTGCACAACCAGTTGCAAACGGAAATAATGTGCTTCCAAGTGATTCAATGGCTCTAGTTGGAAAGCAAGTTCAAGATGTTACTGTAATTTCTGGAAACACAAAAGTAATAACAAGCGGAAGCACAACAATTGATTTAACAGGACTTACTGTAAATTCAACAAGTCAACCTGTAGTTACACAAAATACAAACACAAATACTCAAACAGAAAATACTGTAGTTCCAGCTTCTACAAAAACAACTTCAACAACAAGTGCAAAAGCTTCAACAAAAACTACAAGTACAACAAAAGCTTCTAGTACAAAGACAACTGCAAAAGTAAGTTCAACAGCAAAAACTGAAACTCTTGCTCCAAAATATTGGATTCAGGCAGGTTCATACAGTAGCAAGAAAAATGCTGAAGAAGCAAGAAGTGCTTTATCAGCTGAAAAAATTGCTTCTGAAATTTTTACTTACACAGATGCAAATGGAAACTTGTTTTATCGTGTAAGAATTGGACCTTACACAACAAAAAGCGAAGCTGAATATTGGCAATCAAGAGTTGCTTTAATTGAAAAATTTAGTGGTGCAAAAACATACATCACAGATTCTTCTGCAAAAAAGCAGTAAGATAGGTGTAAAATAAAAAAAATAAATTTTTTTTTGAAATTTTTATCAAATTTCTTAATTTTTTGAATATAAGGATAGTGTATGAAAAATATGCTATCCTTTTTATTTTTATTAGTTTTATGTTTTTTGGTTAGTCAAAATCTTTTGGCTAGTTCGTCAATTTCACTTGCTCACAATTACGAAAGCAAAAATGAAAAACAAGACTTGAGTTTCTTCCTAAAAAATTCAAATTTTGCTTCCAATATTTTTGTTGAAGTGTTACCAAATCCTCAAATTAAAAACTGGGGAATAAAACAATCTGAAAAAACATTTTCGTTTTTAATTGGAAACATTAGTTTTTCCGGAATTAAATCAAGATTGAACAATCCTCTTTGGACAAGTGTAAATCCACTTAGAGTTTTTTCTACTCCAAAACTTTTTAATTCAGCACAACTTCCAACGGGAATTTCAGATTCTGAAAATTATTCAATTTTTGCAAAATATAATCCTATTTTTGAAAATGAATTTTTGGGAATTCTAAATGAATTTGAACTTTATTCAATTTGGACACCAAAAGAAAATGGTGGAGATTTTTTAACTTCTATAATTTTACCCTTTTACACTAAAAATTATAAATTAAATTTGTCTTCAAATTTTGCAAGTTCCGTTGCAGAATTATCCAGCACATCTTGGTACATGTCTTCTCAATTTTTTGAAAATCAGCGATTAAACAAATTTTTGCAAGAAATAAATTTTTTATCTCGTTACATTTCATTTTATTCGGGATTTTGTTTTTCTTCTGACCCTTTTGAAAAATATAAATTTTACACAAGAAATGATTTTACATTAAATTTTGATATTACAAAAAAAGTAAAATACGAAACCGAAGCGAGATTTTTTTATTCGCAAAATGATTTTATTAGTTTGAGCGGAAAAATTCTAAAAACGCCTTTGAGTTTTGCAATTTTGCCTAAAATCACTTTTAAAACAGGCACAAGCAATTTGATTTTTGCCTTAGGCTATGATTATTCACTTTCTTATTCGGAAGGGAAAGAACAGGTAAGTTTTACAGAACAAAATTATCAATTTGCTTTCAAATTTGAAACTCTAAAATGGAATTTAACTTCTAAGTTCAAATATTTTTTTGAAGAACAAAACTTTGAATTTTACAATTCTGCCTTTATTCATTTTATTACAACAGAAAAAATGATTTTAAGCGATTCCCTATGGATAAAAATTTTACTTTCAAAAATAAATGAAGACTTTGAAATTTCTTGTGGCACAAAACTTAATGGAAGTTTTTTTACAAAAATTGGTTCTATAAATAGTGAAGTTTCTTCAAAATTAGTTGCTGATTTACAAAAAGACAAAATAGATTTAACTTGTAAAGCAAAACTTTCTTGGAAATCTTTATGGATAAGTGCAGATTTTTCAGATATTGAATTTGATATTTCTGAAGAAACAAAAAAAGGCGACTCCAACAAGGGAATCACCTTTTCAATATCATCTGGATTTACACTCAATTACTAAAATGAATTATCTAGATTTTCACTTTCAATTTCAAGAAAGTATTTTACAGTTTTCATTTTTAACTCGTCAGTAGAAGCTTCATCACAAACAATTACAGATTTTTTGTGCATTTGCAATGCAGTTACAGTCCACATTTGAGAAACGCTACCTTCAACAGCTTGTTGTAAAGCCATTGCTTTGTTATGCCCCGTAATCAAAATTACAACTTCTTCTGCATCAGTAATTGTTCCAACACCAACAGTTAAAGCGGTATTTGGAACTTGAGTAATATCACCATCAAAGAATCTTGAATTAACTTGAATAGTTTCTTGTGTTAAAGTTTTTACTCGAGTTCTAGAAACCAAAGAAGAACCTGGTTCGTTAAAAGCGATATGTCCATCAACACCAACTCCACCTAAGAAAAGTTTGATTCCACCGTAAGAAGCAATCGCCTTTTCGTAAGCGCTACACTCAGCCTCTAAATCAGAAGCCATACCGTTCAAAATATGAACATTATCCTTTTTAATGTTTATTTTACTAAAAAAGTTGTCCCACATAAATCTATGATAACTTTGTGGATGATCTTCTGGTAAACCAACATATTCATCCATGTTGAAAGTTACAACATGTTCAAAAGAAACTTTTCCTTCTTCGTAAAGTTTGATAAGTTCATTATATGTTCCCAAAGGTGTACTTCCTGTAGGAAGACCAAGAACAAATGGCTTTTTTGCAGTAGGGTTAAAATCATTTATCCTTTTTGCAATATGATTTGCAGCCCAAACACTACATTTATCATAATCATCTTGAATTATTACTCGCATAGAAATCCTCCTCGAATAATATATATAATAAGTTTAATCTTCTTTTTTAGAAATTGGTATAATCAAGTTAAGAATGATACCAATCAATGTTGCAAGAGCTACTCCACCTAAAGAAAATTTGAAGCTCTGACCAACAGAGAACTCTAACATTCCGCCACCAATACCAATAACCATAATTACAGAACTAATTGTTAGGTTGCGTTTATCTTTGTAATCAACGCCACTTTCTACGATTGTTCTAAGTCCACTTGAAGCAATCAATCCGTAAAGTAACATTGAAATTCCGCCCATAACAGGACCTGGAATTGTTTGAATGATTGCACCAAATTTTTGCACAAAAGAAAGAAGTACAGCGATTACTGCAGCACCACCGATAACCCAAACACTATAAACTTTTGTGATAGCCATAACACCAACATTTTCACCGTAAGTTGTGTTTGGAGGTCCACCCCAAAGAGCAGCCCAAGCAGTTGCAACACCATCACCTAAAAGAGTTTTGTGCAATCCTGGATCTTTATAGAAATCCCGACCTACAACTTTAGAAGTTACCAAAGTATCTCCAAGATGTTCACAAATTGTTGCCAAAGAAACGATGATAAATGTTAAAATTGGAACTAAAGCAAATTTTGGAGCAAGCCAGAAGTATGAACCATCTGCCGCTTTTTGTAAGAAAGGAAGTCCAAACCAGGAAGCTTCTTTTACAGCAGAAAAATCGATAAGTTTGTATGCAGGAAAGAAACATCCCATTATAAGAGTGAATAAATATCCACCAACCAAACCAATCAAAATTGAAATTGTGTTAAAGAATCCTTTTAAGAAAATTGTTGCAATAATCGCAATTGCCAAAGTTACAATAGCAATTGAAAAATAAACTAAGGAATATTCGCCGTTGTTATACATTGCAGATTGCATTGCAGTTGGTGCTAAATTCAACCCGATAACAATAATAACCGAACCAATTACAACTGGAGGAAGTGCTTTATCAAGCCAATTTTTACCAGCAATTCTGATAATTCCAGCTACGATAGCATAGAACAAACCAGCACACATTGCACCACCAAGTGCATAAGCCATTCCATATTTGTCAGCAATTCCAATTAAAGCAGGAATAAAAGCAAAAGAAGAACCAAGGAATGCAGGAACTTTTGCTGATGTTATTAAAATGTAAATTAAAGTACCTGTTCCAGCTGTAAAAAGTGCAGTTGAAGGACTTAATCCAGTTAATAAAGGAACAAGAATTGTTGCTCCAAACATTGCAAAAACATGCTGAAAACTCAATGGAATCCAGCGAGCTAAACTAGGCCTGTCATGTGGCCCTAAAATTTCTGTATCTTTCATAAATTCGTTATAACACTAAAATAATTTTTTTTAAAGTGCTGAATAAGAATTTTCTACAATTTTTCCGTCTAAAATTCGAATAATATGATTTGCTAAATTCATAATTTTTGAATCGTGGGTTGAAAAGATAAAAGTTGTATTCAAATCTCTGTTAATTTCTTGAATCATCTTTTTTTCCAAAAATTATACTAAGTTTTTCCCACCATCAAAAGATGAATCTTTCAAATCTTGGGAATTTGATTTATTCTCCAAATGAATAGATTCCATAGCTTTCGTTAATAGTTCCTTAAAGGAAGAATTGTCAGGTTCATTATTTACTTGATTATTAAAATTTGAGTATTCCTCAGCCAAACGATTAATTTCCGCTATAATTTTTTTCTGTTCTTCTTTTGAATATGGTCGTATTGGTAAAATTTTTGTTGTGTTATAACTAATTCTTTGAATACCTTCTATTCTATCTATCATAAAAATTCACCTTCAAAAAAAATTTCAAATCAATTATAAACTATCACTCTATCATTATACGCTATAGTAAATTTTTTTCTACAAATTTTTTATTTGCAACTACATTATTCTCATGATAAAATGATAAAGTTATGAAAAATGATAATTTTTATAAAATTTCTAAACGACGATTTTTTCTCATTCCCGGAATTTGTACGCTAATTCTATTTGTTGTTGCCATCTTTTTAATGAATCACTACACATCTAAAATGATGGAATCTCATGTTACAGAAAATAACGAATATCTATTCGAAATAAATAAACATATTGCCACAACTATTGACGAAAGAATTTACACAAACTTAGTTTTGGTAAATTCAATTTCAACAATGATAAACAATCCACAAGAATTTGAAAAACAAAAAATAGCAGATTTTCTAAAAGCTGGAAAAATTGAACACAACTTTATGAGAATTTCAATTATAAAACCAGATGGAACTTACATCGAAAATGGAAAGGAAATCAATGTTTCTTCAAGGGAATATTTTAAAGAAGCTTTAAAAGGAAATCCTTATATTTCTGATATTCTAACTTCTAAATTAACTGGCGAAGAAGTTATTATTTATGCTTCACCTATAAAAAACAGTCAGCAAGTTTTGGGAGTTTTAATTGGTGTTCAAAGTAAAGAATCACTCGAAGAATATTTGTCAATTCAGACATTTAATAATGAAGGTTTTACAAAAATTATTGATAAGAATGCAAACTACATTCTTTCATCAAAATCAACAAAAAATGTAGTAACAAATGTTTATGATAAAATTAGTAATATTTGGCAAGACGAAGAAACCGGCAAAAATAGAATCAACGAAATTATTAAAAATAGAGAAACAGGTGTTTTCAGTTACACTTCTACTGATGAACAAGAATACACTTTAATTTATACACCAATGTCCCACAATAATTGGTATTTGTTTACAATGGTTCCATCTCACATTTTACCAAATAAAGAAGATGGTCATACTCAACTGATTTTTGTTTTA
>JAXJWW010000066.1:0-12263 GCA_036307825.1 Treponemataceae bacterium
AATCAAAAATTACATCAGAAAATTCTTCTAAATTTGTGGCAAGGACTGGGCGCTCAATTTCTTCTAAGGTTCTTGCGTATTGTTCAAGGATTTTTTTGCCTTCGACTGATTTACAAATTCCAGCGGTAAAACCTTCTGGGGATTTTCGCCAAAGTTCCCACAAGAAAAGTCCATCATCGGCGCCGTAAACTAAATTTCGGCTGTGGCGAGAAATTTTTGCAAAATCTATCGTAAAATTCCGTATTTCCAAAAGAGCCTGTGCTTTGCCAGAATCCAATCTGCGTTGCCATTCATCTCGTTTTTTTCCGCCGGGACTAAAAGTAAGTTGTTCCCCTGTTTTTACAGTTCCGTGTTTTAAGTGTTCTGCTTCCCACCAATCTCCAAGTGGATTTACCATTTCATCAGAATTTCCGTTTGTTTCTTCCAAAATTGAAGCGATTTGTAATTCTCGGCGAGAAAGAACTTCTTGTCTAATTTGTCCTTCGTAACCTTGTGTTCCGGGTGTGTAAAAAACTCTACCAGAAAGTGTGTCTGGTAAATATTGTTGAGCAACCCAATGGTCTCTGTAAGCGTGAGGATAAAGATATCCTGCTCCATGTCCAAAACCTTCTGTGTCACGGCTTGAGTCTTTTAAGTGATTTGGAACTTCTGCGTCTTCTTGTTCTACACTGGCAAGGGCATCAAAAAATGCCATTGAAGAATTTGATTTTGGAGCAGTTGCTAAATAAAGGGCTGCTTGTGCAAGCATGTATCTTCCTTCTGGCATTCCGATTCTGTCAAAGGCTCTTGCGCAACTTTCTACAACAGTTAATGCGTGAGGGTCTGCAAGTCCGGTGTCTTCACAAGCAGAAATTAACATTCGTCTAAAAATGAAGTGAGGGTCTTCTCCTGCTCTAACCATTCGTGCCATCCAGTAAAGTGCTGCATCTGGATCGCGACCTCGTAAACTTTTTATAAAAGCACTAATTATGTCGTAGTGATAATCTCCATCTTTATCGTATAATACAACTTTTTTCTGGATACTTTGTTCCGCTGTTTCCATACTGATATAAATTGTACTATTTTCTGGAGGTTGGCAAATTCGTGCATCTGGATTCCATTGTTCAGGCGTAGTTTCAACTGCAAGTTCAAGGGCATTGAGTAAACTTCTGGCATCTCCATTTGCTGTTTCAATAAGATGTTCTAAAGCACCTTCTTCAAATTGAACATTCCACCTTCCGTAACCTCGTTCTTTGTCTTGAATTGCGTTTTGGGAGGCTTTTCGTAAATCATCATTTGTTAAAGGTTTTAATTGAAAAACTCGGCTTCTACTAACTAAGGCTTTGTTTACTTCAAAAAATGGATTTTCTGTAGTTGCTCCGATTAAAATGAAAGTTCCGTTTTCAACCCAAGGAAGTAGAGCGTCTTGCTGACTTTTATTCCAGCGATGAACTTCGTCTACAAATAAAATTGTTTTGTGTCCGTAAAGATTTCTGTGTTCTTCGGCAGTTTTTATGGCATCTCGAATATTTTGAACTCCAGTTAAAACTGCATTCAATGTGATAAAATTACTTTTTGTATGATTTGCAATTACTTTTGCTAAAGTGGTTTTTCCTGTTCCCGGTGGTCCGTAAAAAATTACAGATGTAAGTTGGTCTGCTGCAATTGCTCGTCGTAAAAGTCGCCCCTTGCCAACAATGTGGTCTTGCCCGATGTATTCATCCAGATTTCTTGGACGCATTCGAGCTGCAAGGGGACTTTCTTTACTTTGTGAACTAGCTTTTGCAAACAAATCCATCTGTGAAAAAAAGATTATTCTCTGTTCCAGCTATTATTTTCTCGTCCGTCTTTTCCTGTAGGATAATAACCCCAGAGTTGATTGTCGTTTGAGAAAGCTGTTGTTGAAAGTAATACTACAGACGCAGCATATAAATTTCCACTTTCATAAGGGAATGGATATAAACCAATAACTTGTGTGTCGTCAAGACAAGATGCGATATTTTCTCCAACTGGTTCAGAAACTGTTGTTGTTGGAATGTTATTGTTTAAATTTACTGCTTGCAAACCGTCTCCGTCGTAAGGAGCAGTTCCTACATAAATCCAAGCGTTTCCTTGATGTTCATAGTAACAAGCCGATGCTGAATCGGAAATATCTGGAGTTACAGAAGTCCAATTTTCTCCACCATCAACAGAATATTTTACAAGTTTTTCATCAATTTTATAGAAAGTTGATTTTCTATCTGAGCAAAATGATAAATCATCTGAGAATAAAGTTGTATCATTTAATTCTACATAAGCAGCTTTTACTGCAAAACTTGGATTTTCGTTGTCAGTGTCCTTTTTTGTTGAAATTATGTTAGATTCTGTTTTTAAGTTTGTAGAATCTGCTTTTCCGTCTTTTAACTCAAAAATTCCATCTTTTGTGCTGTAAAATGCTCTTAATTTACTTGTGTTATCGTAAACTTCGTTATCAAAAATTGTTTTTACACCTGTAACTTCAATTTTTGTCCATGTTGGTTTTGTATCCCCAGAAACTGAAGGACTTGTATAAATTGTATATGTTGGATTTTCTGATGAAGTATCTGCTACAGACAATGCATACAAATAGTTATCTGTAGAAGCAAGTTTGATAATTACTCCTTCAGGTTTATCAAAAAGTTTCCAAGGATTTGCTTTAGGTGTAACTTCTTCAGTTTTTCCTTTTCTAAAAATCTTTCCGTTTGCAGCGTAAAGATATTCACCTTGTTCTACCATTGAATAAACATTTCCTGTTACAACGCTATCGAGAAGTGGAACTTCTTTTGCGATATTGTAAAAAATTGGTTCATTTGTACAAGAGAAACTGAAAATTGCAAGAACTAATAAAAATGTATATAAAATTTTAGTTTTCATCATCTTATTCCTTTGTAATTTTATAAGTGATAGCGAACGCTAACTCCGGCATTCAAAATATAACCAGTGTAGTTATATTCTGGATTTTTGTACCATTGTGGAAGAATTGAAACTCCACATGTTCCACCAATTGACCAATCTGGATTTATTCTATAAAACAATCCAATTTCTGGTTTGATAATCATTCCAAAGTAAAAATTGCTATTGTGTCTTTCAATGGCTCCACCAAATCCTAAGATAAGAGGAATTTCAAATTTTCCGATTGAATACTGAAAAAGTGCTTTTGCCATAAATGGAATACAGTAAAAAACTTTTTCACCAACTGTAGGATTATAATCAAAACTGATATCTCCACCTACCGCAAAAAAAGGTGCTAAAAAGTAGTAAAATCCCAAGTTTAAATCAAGTCCAAAATTCATTGTTGCAGGTTGAATAGGAAATGCTCCATTTACTCCAACTTTTACAAACCAATCACCTGGTTGATTCAATTTGAAAACATAATCTTCATCTGTTTGAATTTCTGGTTCTTTTGCTGATTCAGCTGGAACTTCAACTTCTGGATTTTCAGTAATATTATCTTGTTCTGCTTCTTGTGCTACTAGCGAAAAAGAAAAAGCAAGTAATAATGCTAACAATGTAATTAACTTACGCATATATCCTCCAAAATATGAACATAATCTTAGTAGAAAAATAATTCACTTTTTAGTATACTTATTTTACTGTTTTATGTCCATAAAACAAGTATAAAACAATTTTTATCAAATGTTGTTACGAAGAAAGGATTTTTTATATGAGCGCACAAATTATTGACGGTTTTGAAATTGCAAGACAAGTAAGAGAAGATGTAGCAAAGAAAACTGCTTCTTTAAAAGAAAAAGGTATTACACCTTGTTTAGCTGTAATTTTGGTAGGTGAAAATCCTGCTAGTGTTTCTTATGTTACAGGAAAAGAAAAAGCACTTGCAGAAGTTGGAATGGCTGACCGTTCAATTCGTTTGCCAGAAAGCACAACAGAAGATGAACTTCTTAAAATAATTGATGAATTAAATCATGATAAAACTGTACACGGAATTTTGGTTCAGTTGCCACTTCCAAAACACATTGATGAAGAAAAAGTGATTATGGCAATTAGCCCTGAAAAAGATGTGGACGGATTTCATCCAATTAGCGTTGGAAATATGATGATTGGAAAAAAATCTTATCTACCATGTACTCCACACGGAGTTTTAGTTTTATTAAAAACAATGAATATCGAAACAAATGGAAAACATGCTGTAATTGTTGGTCGTTCAAATATCGTTGGAAAACCTCTTGCAATTCTTCTTGCTAGAAAAGATGCAAACTGTACTGTAACAATTTGTCATACAGGAACAAAGGATATGGCTTCTTTTACAAAACAAGCGGATATTTTGATTGCTGCTGCAGGACGCCCAAACACAATTACTGCTGATATGGTAAAACCAGGTGCAACTGTAATTGATGTAGGTGTAAATCGTATTCCTGACAACACAAAAAAATCAGGTTTTAGACTTGTAGGTGATGTTGATTTTGAAGCAGTAAAAGAAGTTGCTTCATTTATCACACCGGTTCCTCGTGGAGTAGGCCCAATGACAATTGCAATGTTAATGCACAATACTTTAGAATCAGCTCTTAACACATTGGAAGAAAAATAAGCAAGATGATAGATATTCAAAATCAGCAGGATGACAGAGAAATTCCACTTCAAAAAGTTGGCGTAAAAGGACTTAGTTATCCTGTAAAAGTTTTAGATAAAAAAAATCAGTTTCAAAGTACAACTGCTCTTGTGGATTTGTTTGTAAATCTTCCTCATCATTATAAGGGAACTCACATGAGTCGTTTTATCGAGATTTTTCATGCTCATCATACTGATATTTCAATGAAAAACTTTCTCTCTATGTTGCAGGATATTAGAACTGAACTTGATGCAGAAAAAGCTTTTGGAAGTATAACTTTTCCTTTCTTCATTGAAAAAGAAGCGCCAGTTTCAAAACAAAAAAGTATGCTTTCTTATCAATGTTCTTACGAAGGTTCTGTAAGTTCCGATGAATCTGAGTTTTTTGTTACAATTTGCGTTCCTGTTACAACTTTATGTCCATGTTCAAAAGCCATAAGTCAAAATGGAGCACATAATCAGCGGGGAAATGTAACCGTTAAGTTAAAAAATTCTTTTTTCTTTTGGATAGAAGATGTAATTTCTTTGATTGAAGAATCGGCGTCTTGCGCAATTTATTCTCTTTTAAAAAGGGAAGATGAAAAATTTGTTACAGAAAAAGCTTACGAAAATCCTCGTTTTGTAGAAGATGTTGTTCGCGAAGTTTATCTTGCTTTGAAAAGTTTTTCTTCTGAAAAATCATTTTCTTGGTTTAGTGTAGAAGCAGAAAATTTTGAAAGTATCCATAGTCATAACGCTTACGCATATACGGAGTTTACTGAATGAAATATTTTTTTGAAACCTACGGATGTCAGATGAACAAAGCCGAATCTAGTTCCGTTGAACAAATTTTAATTCAACGAGGCTGGACTTGTGCCGAAAATCCAGAAAATGCAGATTTAGTTATCATCAACACTTGTTCAGTTAGAGCAACTGCTGAAACTCGTATTCACGGAAGATTAGGTTGGTTTTCTGCTCTAAAAAAATCTCAAAAAAAACAAAATAAAAATCCAGTAACTGTAGTTGTGATGGGTTGTATGGCTCAACGACTTTTAGAATCCTTAAAAAAACAATTTCCGGTTGTAGATTATGTAGTGGGAAACTTTCAAAAACCATTTTTTGCAGAAATTTTTGAAGCTGTTGAAAATGGAAAAAAAGTAACTCAACTTGAAGAAACTCCAGTTTATTCTTTTGCTTCAACTTCTTACGAAGAAGGAACTTTTTCTGCCTTTGTTCCGATTATGCACGGATGTAACAATTTCTGTACTTATTGTATTGTTCCCTATGTTCGTGGTAGAGAAATTTCTAGAAATCCACAAGAAATTTTGGCAGAAATTGACCAGCTTTCAGCTCACGGCGTAAAAGAAATCACTTTGCTTGGACAAAATGTAAATTCATTCTGTTGGAATCAAACAAAAAATAAATCAGAAACAGCAGGACAATTTTCAAATTCAGAAAATGATAAAATTATTCTTTTTCCTGAATTGATGAAAATGATTGCAGAACATCTTAAAAAAACAAATTCTCCGATAAAATGGGTGCGATTTATGTCTAGCCATCCAAAAGATTTGTCTGATGAATTGATACAAGTAATTTCTGAAGAAGAAGTTTTGTGTAAACATATTCACTTACCAGTTCAACATGGATGTTCAGAAATTTTGCAAAGAATGAATCGCCGCTATACTCGACAAAATTATCTTGATTTAGTTGAACGAATCCGAGCAAAAATTCCAGAAGTTTCGCTTACAAGTGATATTTTGATTGGATTCCCAGGGGAAACTGAAGAAGAATTTGAAGAAACTGTTTCTTTAATGAAAGAAGTAAATTATCTTGCAGCGTACATGTATTATTATAATCCTCGGGAAGGAACTCCAGCTTGTTCTTACGAAAATCAAATTCCTATGGAAATAAAAAAGAAACGCCTTGCAAAGATAATTGATATTCAACAGGAAATTACCAAAGTTGAAATGAAAAAGCAACTTGGAAAAACTGTAAAAGTTTTGGTAGAAAATGTTTCTCGGGATAATCAAACTGAAATGCTTGGTCGTACTTCTCGTGACGAAAGAGTTGTTTTCAAAGCGGATAATTCTTTAATTGGAAACTTTGTTGATGTAAAATTAGAAACTCTTAGTGGAAACACTTTCAAAGGAATTATGGTGTAAATTTAGATGCTGAACTTGATTCAGTATCTAGTTTATGAAACACTTGCGAATTAAAAATATTGATGATAGAATTTTATAAGAAGTTTTAGTAAAACTTTTTTGGAGGACTGTTTTTATGCCTTGGAAATTAATTTTGTTTATTTTGTCTGTTACTTTAGTTACAATATTTATTGGATTTAATTTAGAAAATGCTTGTAATGTTTCTTTTGGATTTTATACATTTCAAAATGTTCCTATTTTTATGAGTATTCTTTTAGCATTTGCTGTGGGAGTTTTTATCATGTTGCCTTTTACATTTGGTCATGGAAAAAAAGATAAAACTCCAAGTCCTAAAAAAAATGCTACTCCTCAAAAACCGCCAGTTTATAGTGGAGTAAGTGATACAAAAGAAAAATCTACTGTAAATTCATCTTCTACAACGGAAACAAAATAGTGAAAAGTCGCTTTTTTTTCTTTGTCTTAGTTTTATTTTTGTTTACAAGTATTTCTGTTTTTTCTCAAACTGATAAAATCACTTTGGAAGATAAAATTACAGAACTTTCTGGTAAGGTAAAATCAGCTCAAAGTCAAACTGAAAAAATCAATCTTTACGAACAATTAGCAATTTGCCAAGAATTTGCAGGTTTGTATAGCGAAGCAAGTGAAAGTTACATTTCTTGTTCTCGTCTTGTTTCTGAACAAGAAAAAAAAGATTCCTACATTTTAAAAGCAAGTCGATGTTTTTTATCCTGTGGTGATGCTGAAAAAACTGACGAACTTTTAACTTCTATCGCATCAACTGCTAGAACTGGAAAAAATGCTCCACTTTTAAAACTTTATGCCGCATGGAGTTGGATTTCAAAATGTAACACTTTTGAAGAAACTCACGAACCAATTGTAATTCTAAAATCTTATCTAAAAATGGATTCAATGAAGTCCGTAAAAAAAGAAATTTTGTTTACACTTTGGTACATTACTTTAGAAAATGAATATGCTTCTTTGTTGCAAACTGAATTTCCAAACAGTCTAGAAAATGCAATGGCGCAGGGAAAAGCCGATTTATCACCTTTGCCTTTTTGGTATTTTTCTGCAAGAAAAGAAGTTCCTCTAAAAAATAGTTCGGAAGCTAAAATTGAAGTTGAAAATCAAGAAAAAGAAGTTGAAGAAACAAAATCTGAAGTTACAAAAACTCAACCTGAATCTTCTTCTAAAAAAGATGATAAAAAACTTTCTGAAAATCAAGAAGTTTTTACTTATCAACTTGGATTTTATTCTTCTAAAACAAACGCACAAAATCTTGTAAATCGCTGTAAAGAAAAAAATATCTCTGCGCAAATTCAGCAAGTTACTCGTCCAAGCGGAAATGTTTATTTTGCTGTTATCGTAAAATCCACAGATTCTGAAATCGGAACTATTATCAAAAATAGCGGATTTGAATGTTATCCGATTTTTGAATAGATTCTACAGAATTTTGCAAAATTATTTGTACCAGAACTTGCTATATAAATAAGTTTTTAAATCAATTTATATAAAAATGCTCTCAACTGAAATTGCCCCAATCACTGCTAGTTCGTCGCTTCGCTTCTCAATGCAGTGTTGTGTCAGTTTCAGTTTACGCATTTTTTATACAATGTGTTTTCTAAAATATTTATAGTAAGTTCTGCATCTTTTGTTTTTGCAACCTTGTTTCGTTCCGCGGGAGAGGGCGGAGTTTTGTAACTAAAATTTCAACCACCTTTTTCTTACGAAAGAAAATAAACTTTGCAAAATTCACAATAAGTGCAGAAAAAAAATTGCTTTTGATAAGGTTTGTGAAAAAAAGGTTAAAAATGCGTAAGCCCAAATTGGCACGCCGCAAGGTTTGTGAAACAAAACTTGATTGTAAACCGAAGGTTTACTAAAAGCCTTGCAATCAAAATTCCGCCCCCTTTTCTCGGGTAAGAAAACAAACTTTGTAAAATCTACAATAAGTGCAGAAGAAAACTTGCTTGTATTAGTTTTGTAAAAAAAAGTTAAAAATGCGTAAGCCTAAATTGACACGCCGAAGCCTTGACGAACGAAGTGAGGAACTAGCGAGGCGAGGCAATTTTGGCTGAGAGCATTTTTGAAAATTTTTGCTTATAAAAATTTTAATAAGCAAGTTTTCTTCTGGTACTCATTCCACAATTTTGAAAAATTTAATTTTCTTCAAACTTTTCCATTCGTATTGGAGAAGTTGTTCCTTCAATTATGCAACTGCTTGTTGTAACTGTAACAGGAATAAAATCGATTCTGTCTTCATTTATTTTGTACATAAAAAATCCGTTAAGTTTACAATTTTCTTGATCTGCTCTAAACTGAATTAAATCTGTGTTAAATAAAGTTGTTTGAGTATAAACTCCAGATCCTTTTTTATCCTTGCTTGCCAGAGAAAAAACACCTTCTGTAAAAACAACTGTATTTTCTTGAAAGTTCCATTTCCCGGCACCTTCTTCCATTGTTTTGATGATATTTTCAAGGTCTGAATTTTTTGACTGAACTGAATTCATCTTTTGTGAAGTTTTTTTGTAAATTCCGTCCCATAAAGTATCTGTACCGATAATCATTCTTACATCGTCTCGAACACGAACACGAATTTCATCTACAGAAACTAGAGCAATATCAAAATATCGAACAAGGTTTGAAATTGATTTGTTTGATGCAGTAATATAGATTCCAGAGCGTCGTAAAGTTCCGTTCAACCAATCGTAAACTTCTTGAATTGCTTGGTCAAAGAAGATAATTTCTTCAGATTTTGGATCAAAGAATATATAACGTTGTTGACCAGTTGTATTTGTTCTGTACCAAAGTCCATCAAGAAAGTTTGTAAAAGTAGAAATATTTCCATCCAAAATTCTAGCTAACTCTTTTGCTGCAATTTTTTTGCTAGAAAGTCGAGTTGTAGAGGTTGCTTCATAAACTTCCGTTTTTTTGTTCCATTCGTAAGTTGTTTGAACTTGTTCAAAGTCTGTTCCCTCTGGAGTTTCTTCTGTGCTGTACATTATAATTGGGAAACATTCAGCGTTCATATTATAAATTGAATAGTTGTCGTTTCGTTGTGCTTGTTGAATAAAAATTGTTCCGTCTGTTTTCAAATCGATAATTTTTACAAGGGAAAATCGATTTTTTGATGTTTTAGGATTATAGGCTTGAAGAATTGAATCGTTGTTTGAAGAAAATCCTGTGCAAACCAAAGTGTTTGTGTGATTTCCTGCTAAGTCCATTGTCATAAGACTGAAGGTTTTTACCTGAAAAATTGAAGTTTGAATTTCTGTAAATCTTTGATATTCCGAAGTTTTTGAATTATACAAACCGATAATAATAACAATGTCAGGATTATTTGCTTTTTTTACGGCAACTACTTGATCTTCAAAAGTATCAGAATTTATGTCAACACTTAAAGTTGTAATTAAAGTTTCGTCCATATTCAATTGGATAAGGGAAGTGTTTTCAAATTCTACGGAAGAATAAGATTCTGTATCTTCTGATTGTTCAACTTGAGTTGTTGTTGCTGGAATAACTACTTTTGCTCTAACTGTTTCTTGTTCATTTTCTGTTATAAATGAACTAAAGAGAAAATAAAAAATTAAAGCAAGTGCAAATAATAGAAAAAATATTATAGGAAATCGTTTCATATCTTTCTATTGTACAGAATAAATCCTAGAGTTTCCAGATGCTACGATATTATTGTAAATTTTTTTTGCCATGTCAGCTACGCTTTTGTCTGAGGCTGTTCTAACTGCAATTTCGTACCAAGAACCAATTCCTTGTTCAGAATTTCCTTCGTGATAAACGATTCTATCTGTTGAAAGATATTTATCTGCAAAATCGTAGTATGTTCCTGCATATTTAGAACTGTATGAAGCTTCTTGGATTAAGTCCGAAAATAACAAAGTTACTCTCATTCTATCCGAAGGAGTTAAATCTAATCGTTTTTTTGCGTTGTCTAAAACTGCACCAATATCAGTAAAAGGTCCATCAGCTTTTTGTTCCATAACAAGATTTATAAGTCTGTCTAAATCTTCTTGGGATTTTATTGTTTCTGAAAAAACAACTTTTGATTCACCATAAAAAATAAAAACTGTAATAAAATCTTCCATCGCGATACATTTCTTCAAAAACTTATTACAAAGCCAATCCTTCATTGGTTCAAAAGAATTTGTTTCGTCCATAGAAAGAGATTTATCAATAATAAGGTACAAGTCTACAGGCTCTGTTCTCTCTAAAGAAAAAATGAATTGAGTAGAACATAATATGCAAATAACAAATAAAAGTGAAAATTTCTTGATAAATTTCATAAAAAATCCTTCCTTTCAAGGTTTCTAATAACTACTATATCATATTTTAAAGAAAATTAACACAAAAAAAAAAAATGCTTTACATTCTGTTAACTATGTTTATAATCTTAATTATAAGATTTAGCAAAAATAGGCGCATCGCTATTCGTTATTGAAAGTAGCGAGGCGGTGTATTAAAAGGAGATATTATGGCTAGTTTAGACATGAAAAAAAGCCCTAACGTATTTGATCCTACAACTCCTAGTGCAGTTGGTTCAAGAAACTCTCTTGCTCAGGAATATCGTGATCAACAGGCTGAAGTTAACAAACTTCTCGAAGAAGAAGCAAATAAGGTTTTAAACCACATCAACGCAAAACTTCCACAAGAAGTTCTTTCTCAATTAGATGTTATGGGTGGTTTGAAAGAAAAACTTTACAACTATTTCAACCAAAACTATCAAAACATGTTCAACCGTTATGTTGTAACATCAGAAGATGAAATGGTTAAAAAAGTTCGAAACTTCATTGATAAAGAAGAAATGAAGGTTTTGAACCGCTATACTCCAAAAGAAATCGCAGCATTGTTGGAAGATGTTGGTGGTGCAGATAAATTTAACACAGGTGAAATTGAAAAATCTGTAGTTAACATGTACGGACACTTACAAGGACACATTCAACGTGGTGTAAACGATTTGGAAACACTTACAAACTCACTTCTTCGTCAAAAAACAGACGTTGGTGCTTTCGTTCGTGGTGAAAACGCTTACTCAATCGTAAAATGTGCTTTCAAAGATAATATTCTTAAACCAAAAACAGTTTCTGATGTAAAACTTTCTATCAACATTCTTGATTCAGAACTTATCAGTCCTATTTTCCACTATCAAGTAACTGTTGAATATCTTATCAAAGATCTTCTTTCAAAACACATCACAGAAGAACTCGATAAAGTTGTTGAAAACATGAAAAACGAAAGAATCGAGCAAGGTCTTGATGAAATGACAGATGGTGAGCTTATTTTTGCTAAGATGAACCATGTTACAGATTTTACAGATGATAATGTTGATAGCCCAAAAAGCCGTCGCTACGATATTATCGCAAAAGATTTGATGGAAAGAATCCAAGACTTAAGAGCTGAAATCGATCCAGAAACTTTTGACCAATTAAACATCCGCGAAAACTTAAAAAATATCATCGATATCGAAAATATTCGTAACCGTGGATTTAACACAGCAATTAACTCTCTTACTTCAATTCTTGATACTTCAAAAATGGGATATCAATATAT
>JAXJWW010000067.1:0-3729 GCA_036307825.1 Treponemataceae bacterium
AGCAATGAGTGCCTACGAAAGTAGATATTCCCCTGTAGCTCAGTCGGTAGAGCAACAGACTGTTAATCTGTGGGTCCCTGGTTCAAGCCCTGGCGGGGGAGCAAAAAGGTCATTCAAAAGAATGACCTTTTTTTTATTTTAAATCAATTTTCTTCAGTAAAATTAAATCATAAATTCTCAAAAAAATAAAAAAAGCCAAAGGAGTAAAATCCCTTGGCTTATAAAATCATTCAGTAAAAATATTAAAACATGCCACCAAACTGTTGCATCATTTTTTGTTGCATACCTTTATTTTTTGACATTTTTTTCATCATAAGGCGAGTTTTTTCAAACTGCTTGATAAGTTTATTTACATCAGCAACACAAGTTCCAGAACCTTTTGCAATTCGTTTTCTTCTTGAAGGTCCAATTATTAAGTGATTTGCTCTTTCTTTTTTTGTCATAGAAAGAATAATTGCTTCTTGAACTTTCATTCCACTTGTGTCGATATCTTGGTCACCAATTTGACCTGCAAGCCCCGGAATCATTTGCATCAAAGATTCCATTGGTCCCATTTTCTTTACTCGCTGAAGTTGTTCCAACATATCTTGCAAAGTAAAATCATTGTTAGCCATTTTCTTTTGCAAGGCTTCGGCTTCTTCAAGGTCAATTGTTTCTTGAGCTTTTTCAACAAGAGAAACAACATCACCCATACCAAGAATACGACTTGCAATTCTGTCTGGATGGAAAGGTTCAAAATCTTCGATTTTTTCACCAGTACCGATAAATAAAATTGGCTTTCCTGTAACAGATTTTAATGAAAGAGCAGCACCACCTCGGGCGTCTGAGTCAAATTTTGTAAGAATAACACCAGTAAGAGAAAGTTTTTCATCGAATGTTTTTGCAACATCAACTGCGCTTTGACCTGTCATTGAATCTGCAACAAGAATCAATTCATCTGGATTAACTGCTTTTTTAATTTGTGCAATCTCGTCCATCATTGCTTCATCAACTTGAAGACGACCAGCAGTATCGATAATCAAAGTATTGTAGCCATGTTTTTTTGCATGACTTACAGCATTTTTTGCAACTTTAACAGCGTCTTTTGTATCTTCTTTGTAAACTTCAACGCCAATTTTTTCACCAAGAACACAAAGTTGTTCAACAGCGGCAGGACGAACAAGGTCACAAGCAGATAATAAAGGTTTTCTACCCTCTTTCTTTAATCTAGCAGCAAGTTTTGCAGCTGCAGTTGTTTTACCAGCACCTTGCAAACCTACATAAACAATTACAGATAAAGTATCAGGACCTTTTAATTGTAAATCCTTTTTTTCATCACCTAATAAGGCACAAATTTTATCGTGAACAATTTTAATAAATTGCTGACCAGGATCTACAGCTCGAAGAACTTTTTCACCTTTTGCTTCTTCAATTGTGCTATTTACAAAGCGACGAACAACTCGCAAGTTTACATCAGCTTCTAGAAGTGCAATTTTAATTTGTTCAACTGCTTCTTCGATGTTTTTTTCTGTAATTGTAGATTTTCCTGTTATCTTTCTAAAAACATCTGAAAAAGTATTAGTTATTTTCTCTAACATAAATTTCTATTTCCTTAATTTTATTACTTATTTTCTAGCTCAAAAGTTCTTTTAAGAAATCAAGAGGTTCAATTTCTCTGTTCAAAATTCGGTACAATCCATTACAAATTGGCAATTTTATATTCTTTTGTACAGAAATTTCGTGAATATATTTACAAGCAACTGCACCTTCTGGAAGATAACCAATTTCACTAATTCGTGAAATTAAATCATCAAGAGAAGAATATTTTGCAAGAATATTTTCTTTTATAATATCACGCCCAAAACGACGATTTCTACCATATTTACTACGACAAGTAACATCCAAATCACCAACTCCAGAAATTGAAGTAAATGTTTCAGGATGAGTAGAACCCATTGCCAAACCTAATGTCTGAATTTCGTTTAGACCTGCTGCCAAAAGGAATGATTCTGTATTATCACCAAATAAATCTGAATCTTCTGCAATAGCGTCAAGACAACCATATACAACAGCGATAACATTTTTTGCTGCAGCACAAATTTGAACACCAATTACATCCAAACTTGAATAAACCATCAATCCTGGTCCCTTCATCACTTCTCTAAAACGAATTGAATTTTTAGGATTTTCACTAGCGGCAATAAGTCCTGTTAATTTTCCCATTGCAACTTCTTCAGCATGGCTAGGACCAGCAATATATACTAAACTTTTATTATAAATTGCAGGCAAAACCTTTTCCAGAGTTTCGATAATCAAATGTGGACCATCATCAGAAGGAATAAATCCTTTTGCAAGAACACCAATTGTTGTAGAACCATCAG
This sequence comes from Treponemataceae bacterium, assembly GCA_036307825.1. Lineage (GTDB taxonomy): Bacteria > Spirochaetota > Spirochaetia > Treponematales > Treponemataceae > RGIG9060. Next base: position 2,361 of record JAXJWW010000067.1, read on the forward strand.
CAATTGTAGGAACATCAACGATATTTGCTACAGTTTTAGCCAAATATAGAGAAGGACTTGCTAAAATAAGAAATTCTTTTCCGTAAGAAACTTTTTTAATATCAGTATCTGCGGTTAAGTTTTCTGACAATTTAAATCCTGGTAAAAATTTTTTATTTTCGTGTTCATTATTAATGGAATCAACAACTTCTTGTTCCATAGCCCAAACTTCAACTTTGTGGCCATTTCTTGCAAGAGCTTGGGCCATAGCAGTACCCCATGCACCAGCACCAATTACACCAATATTTTTTTTGCTCATATAAAAACCTCGCTATATATTAGAACCATTTAGCATTTTCATCATGCCAATCGATAATTTCATCTTCTTTGAAAAATAAGTTAATTTCTCTAGTTGCACTTTCATCAGAATCGGAAGCATGAATTACATTATGAGGAGTATGCAAACTATAATCACCACGAATTGTTCCAGGCATAGATTCTTCAACTTTTGTGGCTCCAACAAGTTTTCGTACTAATTGAACACAATTATCAGCTTGCCAAACCATAGCCACAACTGGTCCAGAAGTAATATATCCAGTTAAATCTTTAAAGAATGACTTTTCCTTATGTTCTGCATAATGTTTTGAAGCTAAATCTTCAGAAATATTCATCATTTTCATTCCGACAAGACTTAAACCCTTTTTTTCTAGTCGTGAAATTATTTCTCCAACGATACGACGATTTACAATCCCCGGTTTTAACATAACAAAGCAGCGTTCCATATTAACCTCTATTAATAGTCATTAAAAAAAATATATAATCTTTTCAATTATACTATGATACTAAAATTTTTACAATATATACAATTTTAGAAATTTGTGATATAATTTTTGTAGGATTTTGAAGTCAATAATATGAAAAGAAAACTAACCTTTGTAACATTAGGTCAATCAATTTATTTATCATCAAAGTTCTTTATAAAGAACAACCTAGTAACTTACGCTGGAAACAGCTCTTTGGCTTTTCTTTTTTCTTTTATGCCAATACTAATGATGATAATTATAGTTTTAGTAAAAATTTTTCACACTTCCCCAGATTTAATATTTTCATTTGTAGATATACAATCTATTTTTGCAGAACCTATAAAAATAAAAAATTTAGTTGATAATCTTTTAAATGCCGAAAACTCAGGTTTAATTACAATAATCACGATTTTATTCATACTTTGGATGGCACAACGGCTTTTTTTCTCCATAGTTTCTGGAATAAGAAATATTTTTCATGCAAGTTCAATTCAACCAATAAAAAAACAACGAGGAAAGCTTGTAGAACGACTTTTTATTATATTGGGTGAAATTGTACTTGTTGTACTAGTTGGATTACTTTTAAC
>JAXJWW010000068.1:0-30209 GCA_036307825.1 Treponemataceae bacterium
ACAGAAACTGATTCTTGTAAAACATAAGGAACTGTTTCAAAAGATGAAAACCAAGCGTCTTCTAACCAAGGTCGCCAACGAGAAATTTTATTTGCTCGTAACCAACGATAAACTTGAACATCCGTAAGATTTGCCAATACAGGAGATTCAGCTAAAGGTTCTACAAATTCCATATTGAAATATGTAGAAACCGCCCGATACAAAGAATCCTTGCTACTATACCAGCGAACATTAGGATATTCTGGCAAAAGCTGATTTACAGCCTTTACCAGTTGATTACTGTATTTTGTCCTAAAACTTCCAGTAACGCCTCGTTCCAAAGCATTTTTGAACTCTAAACGAGCCTTACCTCCGCCCCAACCGATAATTGCTCTTCCAGCTTCTTGGAACATATCGGTTAGGCGAACTTGTTTTTCTGTGTACAAAAAACAACCTCTGGCTCTTTTTACATAACCATATCTAGAAGTTATTTCATCTGCGAACCAGTTTTTATCAAACATTTTCTTTTATACCTCTGAAAGAATCTGTTTCAATAGTTCAGTTGCGGTTTTTGGATTTGCTTTTCCGCCAGATTTTTTCATAACCTGTCCCATTAACCAACCAACAACATTTGTTTTTCCGTTCTTAAAATCTTCAACTGCTTTTGGATTTTCTTGAACAACTTCTTTTACAAAAGTTAAAATTGCATCGTTGTCTGTAACTTGAGTTAAGCCAAGTTCTGCAATAATTTCTTCTGGATATTTTGAAGATTCAAGCATTGTTGCAAAAACATCCTTTGCTTGTTTACTTGTAATTTTATTATCACTAACAGAATCTGCAAGTTGAGCAATATGTTTTGGTGTAAGATGAAATTCTGTAATAGGAATATTTTTTTCGTTAAGAATTGCCAAAACTTCAGCTAAAATCCAGTTTGCAACCTTTTTAACATCCTTTGATTGACTTGCAGCATCTTCAAACCACAAAGACAAATCTCTTGAAGAAGTTAAAGTTTCTACATCAAAATCTGATAAACCAAATTGGGACTTAAATCTAACTCGTTTTGCTTCTGGAAGTTCACCAACTTGAACACGAGCATTTTCAATAAATTCTTCAGAAACAGAGAAAGGTTTAATATCAGGTTCAACAACAAATCGATAGTCAATAAATGAATTTTTTGTTCTCTGAACAACTGTTCTTCCGTTTACTTCATCCCAACCCATTGTGTTCTTAAAACCAGGATTAAATTCTTTTCTATCAGTTTTAAATTCTTCAAGTTGACGATTTACTTCGTAATAACAAGCATCTTTAATTGCTCTAAATGAGTTTAAGTTTTTAATTTCAGAAATTGGAGTGTGATATTCTTTTCCATCTTCCCAAATTGTAAGGTTGATGTTGGCATCACATCTCATATTTCCTTCCTCAAGATTTCCGTTTGTAACTTGAACATAACGCAAAATTTCTTGAGCAGTTTGCATAAAAAGAGCAGCTTCGTCTGGAGATGACATATCAGGTTTTGTAACAATTTCGATAAGTGGAGTTCCAGAACGATTATAATCGATATAACTGTGAGCACCTTCTAAGTGCAAACTTTTTCCAACATCTTCTTCCAAGTGGATTCTTTCAATTCGGATTCGTTTATATTTTCCGTCTACATCGTTAGATTTACCTGTAAAATCTGTTCCGATATAATTTTCACCACCTGGTCGTTGATTTTCTGGCAAGTGAACATAAGGCAAATCGATAAATCCGTCAGAACAAAGAGGAATATCGTACTGAGTAATTTGATATCCTTTTGTTAAGTCAGGATAAAAGTAGTGTTTTCTATCAAATTTTGTAAAGTTTGCAATTTTACAATTCAAAGCCAAACCTGCGATTGCACCTTTTTCAACATAACCTTTGCTAATTCGTGGCATAGCTCCAGGAAGTCCCAAACAAACAGGACAAACACGAGAATCAGGCATTCCACCGTAGCGATTTTCACAAGCACAGAAGGCTTTTGTTTTTGTTGTAAGCTGACAGTGAATTTCGCAACCAATTACGATTTTATATTTATCTATACTCATTTGTTATCTCCAGAAAAAGCATTTTTTCCATCACGAATTGGATATCCACACAAAGCGTGATCTTCTTCCCAACTTTGAGCAATTTTCATAATGAAAGATTCGCTAAACATTTTTCCTACAAATTGAATACCAACAGGAAGTTTTGTTTCTTGTGATGAAGTGTATCCAGCAGGAACTGAAATTGACGGAACACGAGAAAGATTTACAAAAGTTGTAAAAAGGTCTGACAAATACATTTCCATTGGGTCGTCAACTTTTTGACCAAGTTTGAACGCTGGTGTTGGACAAGTTGGACACAAAATCAAATCGTAAGATTCAAAAAGTTTTGCAATTTCTTTTTGGATTCTTGCACGAACACTCATTCCTGTTTTGTAGCATTTTCCAGACATTTGTTCAGAAAGAACATAGTTTCCGATTACGATACGGCGTTTTACTTCTGGACCAAAACCTTCACTTCGAGTTTTTGTATAAAGTTCATCGTAGCCTTGTCCTGGGTCTTGACGATTTCCGTAACGGATTCCATCAAAACGGCTTAAGTTAGAAGCAGCTTCTGACAAAGCGATAATATAGTAACTTGCAATTGAAGCGTCTAAAATTGGTAAGTCAACAACTTCAATTGTTGCTCCTTTTGAAAGGAACCAAGATTTTGTATCTTCAAAAACTTTTGCAACATCTTTATCAAGACCTTTTGCTTGTTCAAACTGACGAGGAACTGCAATTTTTAATTTCTTAAATTCTTCATCAGTTAAACCTTGAAGATTTTTTAATTCTTCTGAGTTTGGTAAATCACTTGAAGTATCGTCATAAAAGTCTACTCCAGATAAAACTGATAAAGGAAGGGCAATGTCTTTTGGTGTGTGAGCAATAAGTCCTACTTGGTCAAGAGAACTTCCGTAAGCAACAACTCCCCAGCGACTAAGTACCCCATAAGTTGGTTTTAATCCGTAAACACCACAGTAGGAAGCTGGCAAACGAACAGAACCTCCAGTTTCAGTTCCTAGGCCGAAAGTTGCTTGATTTGCAGCAACGGCAGCAGTTGAACCACCTGAAGAACCACCAGAAACATATTCACGATTGATAGGGTTTCGAGTAGCACCGTAAACTGAATATTCAGTAGAAGAACCCATGGCAAACTCATCCATGTTACATCTTCCAAGTGGAATTGCACCTGCATCAACTAAGCGTTGTGTTACAGTTGCGTTATATGGAGCAACATATCCTTTTAAAATATTACTTGAACAAGTAAGTTTTTTTCCTTTTACAGAAATATTATCTTTTACTGCAAAAGGCACACCTAAAAGAGGTTTTTCTTGCAATAATTTTTTAACAGAATCTTCACCTTCAGAACGAGCTTTTTCATAAAGTTCATCTGCTTTTTGAGCTAAAGCAAGGGAATCATCATACATTTCCAAAAAAGCATTTAAAGGAATTGAAGAATTTTTATCTTGTTCAAAAGTATCGATAGATTTTTTTACTAATTCAGCACAAGTAAATTTTCCAGAAGAAAATCCTTCTAAAACTTCATTTATTGAAAGTTCATTTATCATTTTTAAGCTCCTTCTCCAAGAACTTTTGGAACTCTAAAATATCCGTCCATAAATTCTTCAGAAACTTTTTTTACATCAGAAATTGCTAAACCGTTTACAATTTCGTCTTCTCGTAAATTTTCTGCTTTTGTTGAAGGATAAGCATCGTATGGATTTTCGCTATCATCATATTCTGATAACAAATCAAAATAACCAACAATTTGGTCAACTTGAGAGCGTAAAACTTCCAAATTTGTTGATTCAGGAGAAAGTCTTGAAAGATACAATAATGCATCTAATGTTTGTTCATCAATTTTTTTTGTTTGAGTACTCATGCTTTCATATTAGCGTATTTTTTTTAATTATTCAATAAATCTATGAAAATATGAAAAAATCAGTCGTTAATTATCGTTAAGCGATTAGATTGATACCTTGGCATAAAGCGTTTTACCATTCCAGATTCAAACTGAACTGAAATTAAATATTCATCCCCAGAATCATCCGTTGCCATAATATAGCCGTAACCATAATCATCATGATAAATTTTTACGCCTCGTTTCCAACGACCTTCCATTGTAGTTTGATTAAAAGATTTTCCAACTGGTGATTTTTCACTTTTAAATGCTAAAGGAACTTTTCCCTTAAATTCGATATTTTTTCTGTCCAATTCAAGCAAAAATGGAGACGGTTGTGAAATTTCAGTTTTTCCGTACATTCGTCTAAAACCACAAGAAGTAAGATAAAGTTCGTCCTTTGCTCGAGTAATTCCTACATAAAAAAGTCGTCTTTCTTCTTCAAGTTCTTCATCAACTTTATCAACTCTAGGAAAAAGCCCATGTTCCATTCCAGTAATTACAACCCGAGGAAATTCCAATCCTTTTGTATTATGCAAAGTTATCAAAGTAACTCTATCAGGATTTTCTTGTTCTTCGTCTGCTAATTCCAAAGTTCTATCAAGTTCAATGTGGTCTAAAAAGTCAGATAAACCTTGCAAACTCAAATTATATAAAGACGCTGAATTTATCAATTCTTCCAAGTTATTTGCTTTTTGGGTATGAGAAATTTCATCCTGATTTTCATAATATTCTTGAAAGCCAGAATCCTTTATCATTTTTTTAATAAATTCTGATAATTTTTTTGAAGAATTAAAACTGTCTTGAATTGTTTGAACTTCTTCATCATTTTTAGAATTTTCAATTAAGGAAGTTTGAGCCAACTGACTTGTTAAAGATTCCTCATTTTTATTTGAAGAATTTTCTTTTAACATTTGAAGTAAATCTTGTACAATTTTTACAAAATCGCTTAAACCTTCTTTTGCTTTTTTAGGCAAATTTGACAAAGTATCAAGACAAGCATCAATTAAAGTGTAATTTTCTATCAAAGTTGAATTTGCATTTTCTTTATAAGTTGAAAAAATTTTTTCTTGACTAGTATTTCCAATTCCGCGAGCAGGTTTATTTACAATTCGAGTAAAAGCAACTTCATCTTTTTGATTTGCAAGAAAGGCCAAAAAGGAAAGCGCATCTTTAATTTCTTCCCTTTGATAAAATTTTAGCGAACCAACCACACTATATGGAATTTTTTGATGCAAAAATTCTGTTTCAAATCCTAAAGATTGAGCATTCATTCTGTACAAAACTGCCCAATCAGAATAAGGAACTCCAATTTTATGAGATTGTTTAATTAATTCGCAAACATATTCAATTTCATCATCCTGATTTGAAAGAAAGGCAACAACCGGCTTTTTATCACCTTTTCGATGAGCAACCAAGGATTTTCCAAGCCGATTTTTATTATTTGCAATTACAGAATTTGCCGAAGTCAAAACAGGCGGAATAGAACGATAATTTGTTTCAAGTTTGATAACTTGAGTTCCTTCAAAATGGTCTTGAAAAGTTAAAATATTTTCTACTTCTGCGCCACGAAATTTATAAATCGATTGGTCGTCATCTCCAACAACGCAAATATAAGTATCTTTTCCTGCAAGTTGTTCAAGCAAAGCAAATTGCGCCACATTGGAATCTTGATATTCGTCTACCATTACAACTTTGAACCTAGAATGAATATCGGAACGAATTTTTTCGTCATTTCGCATTAAAAGAACAGGAAGTAAAATTAAATCCCCAAAGTCCACATTTCCAGTTTGACGAAGGCGTTTTTGATAAGCTTCGTACATTTCGATAAATTCACTACTAGAATCAATATCATACTGAGCAAATTTATCAGAATCTTCTGGTAAAAGACAGTAATCTTTTGCTCTAGAAATTTTACTTGCAATACTTCCCGCTTGTTGACGATTTATATTTGGAACAGCTTTTACTAAAAGAGAAACCATGTCATCGTCATCATAAACTGTAAAATTTTTGTCAATTCCAGCTTGTTCTGCGTAACGGCGTAAAAACCAAGAGCCAAAAGAGTGAAAAGTTCTAATTTGGGATTTTGCCGCTTGTTCTTCAAGAAAAACTGCTCTCTCCTGCATTTCGTTTGCGGCTTTTTTTGTAAAAGTTACTGCTAAAATTGAATAAGGATTTATACCAAGTTCAGAAATCATATAAGCGATTTTTGTGGTAATTACCCGAGTTTTTCCAGAACCTGCACCTGCTAAAATTAAAAGCGGAGAACCTGAATGCACAACAGCTTCTCGTTGCTCTTTATTCAATGCAGAAAGATATTCAACGGCGTCCATATTTACTCCATAATTCCGTAAATATCAACAGAACTTACACCTTGAATTTTTACATTTACAACTTTTCCTGCTTGAATTTGTTTACATTGATTTTCGTCATCTAAATCGTAATAAATTACAGTTGCACCATCAACTTCAGGAGCTTGAAACCATGCCCTACCAATAGCAATTCCGCCTTCTTCTTCCTCAGTTGGAATGATTTCTTCTATTAAAACTTTGTAAATTTTTCCTACATGTCGTTTTAGTTTTTCTTGAGTGATTTGAGTTTGTAATTCAGTTAAAACATCGCAACGAGCTTTACTTTTTTTTGCAGAAACTTGCTTTTTCATTTCACCAGCAACAGTATCATCTTCCCGACTGTAAGCAAAACATCCAGACCAATCACTTTGAATATTTTTTAAAAACTCAACTGTATTTTTTGCATTTTCTTCAGTTTCACCAGGAAAACCACACAAAAAAGTTGTTCGAAGTGCAACATCATTGTAAAAACTACTCTGTTGTGAACTTCGGATTTTTTCTACAAGTTGAATATATTTTTGAGCACTTCCCTTTCTGTTCATATCGTTGATGATTTTATCATCGCCACTTTGGAAAGGAATATCAAAATAAGGCAAAATTCTTTTATCATTTGCAATAACAGGCAAAATATCTTGTGGAAAATTATCAGGATGAATATACAAAAGACGAATCCAAAAATCCCCTGAAAGTTTGGAAATTTCAGAAAGTAAAGTTGCCAAAGGTGAAGTTTCAGAATTAAAACTTGCAAGAACTTCAGTTGATTCGTTTTTACCTTTTCCGTAAGAAGCCAAATCCTGCCCGATAAGATTGATTTCAAAAATTCCACGAGTTAAAAGAGATTTTATTTCTTCGATTATTTTTGAAACAGAACGACTTCTCAATTCACCTCGAATAATTGGAATTGCACAAAAACTACAATGATTATTACAACCTTCTGTAATTTTTACATAGGCTGACCCTGGCAAGTTCAAAAGTTTTGTACGATTTCCGTCGCAAACGCCATTTTGAACAAAAACTTTAACTTCTGGGAATTTTTCAGAATCACTTGATGAGTTTTCAAAAACATCGTTTACAAAAGAAGCAATTTCATCGATTTTTCCGTTTCCGAAAATTCCATCTACTTCTTGCAAGGTTTGAGATAAACTTTCGGCATAGCGTTCTGCAAGACAACCTGCCAAAATAATTTTTTTATCTGGAAACATATTTCTTGTAGTAAAAACAGAATCCAAGGCTTCTTTTTTTGCACTTTCGATAAAACCACAAGAATTGATAATAATTAAACTAGCTTCTTCAGGATTTTCAGTTCTAGACCAACCATCTTGAACAAGGTGACTAATGATTAGTTCTCCGTCAACTTGATTTTTTGCACAACCATGCTGATCTAGAAAGAAAATTTGATTTAAATCAGTTTTTTTAGTCAACTTCTAAAACCACCAATTTGTATTTGCCGTCGTAATCTTTAATCCATTTAATATCTTGAACTAAAACTTGTCCAGGACGACCAACTTCGATACTTTCTGTGCGACCATCACCAATTACTTGAAGTTTTAAGGCATTGGCATTAGACATCCAAACACGAATTGTATTGTTTACAGTTGTAACAAATCTATCACCAGTTGTAAAATAATCTTCTACAGAATCTTTGCGGTCTGGAGCGTATCTAAAAAGACAAGCACCTCGGAAAGTTGCATCAATTGTAAATGGATATGCACGATTTCCTTCAAAAAGAACAATTTGATTAGAAGATTTCTTTTGTTCAATTTCAGAAGCCAATGGAATTTCACCAACATTTACAGTAGGTTCAACTTTAGCAACTTGACTTGGATCCAAAGTGAACATTCTAACTTCTGCACCTTTTTGTTCATCATTTTTAGAAATATCAGAAAGGAAAACAACAATATCATTTTTATCTTTTCCGTCTACATTCAATTCAATTTCTTCACCTAATTCGATAATTTGCAATCCAACTGGAGTATTCAAAGTTAAGAAATTTTTTGTACCAGAAACAGATAATTCTACAGTTTCATTATTGATAATAACTTTTAAAATATCATCTTTATAGATGCGCTTTTGAATTGGCATTGATGTAAGTTGATATTCAGCACCTTTTTTTGCTTCTGTTAAAATTACATTTTCTGACTCAGGTTCTTTTTTGAAAGCAAAAACGCAAATCACAACAATAGCAGCTACCACAATGGCACTTGCTATAGATATTATCAATGGCTTAATAAATCTTGGTGGATCAGATTTCAATAAACCTTCTGGAATAGGAGCTTCTTGAATCATCTTTGCTTTATAAAGTGAAATTAAATTTTTTGAATCAAGTCCTAAATATTCTGAGTAATTTCTTAAAAATCCAATAAGATAAGGTTCACCTGGAAAAGCAGAAACATTTTCTGTTTCCAAAGCAATAATATATTCTTTTGAGATACTTGTTTCTCGTTCAGCCTTAGGAATATCAATTCCTTTAGATTCTCTTGTTGTTCGTAAAATTTCGCCAAAACTTTCCATTATTTTTCCTTAATTTATTTATTCTGAAAACAAAAAGTTATCATAAGTATTTGCGTCAGAAGGTGTATCATACAAGAATCGAGTATCAGGAATACTATTATTCAATGTATAATTTGAAAAATTGAAAATAAATTCTTCGTCTGTTGTTGCAGATATTGCAGTAACTCGTCTTATCAATTTTGTTTTTGGAGAAATTGCAAGACGAATATTTCTAAATCCTTCTGAACTGTTTTTTCGAGATAAAATCAATTTAATTACTTTTTCACTTTTTAGATTATCAGAGTCTAATAATTCCGGATTAGGACTATTTTCGTATCCGATTGAATAATATCGGCTCATAAGTGAAAGTCCTTGTGGCGTTGCAAGATTTGCACCTCCTGCTTCTGAATCAGAACTTACTGTTTGACTCAAAATAGCTGCAGCCTTTGGAAGATAAATAACAAGGCGTTCACCGTTAAAAACGATAACTTGATTTTCTGGTTCTGAAAAATCAATTCTAAGCATATCAGGGCGTTTAAAAGAAACCTTACCCTTCATCTGACTTTTTCCAGCAGTAATATCGATATCAGCTTCGTAATCCGTAATTGTTCCATAATATTCAGAAATAGATTGAAAGAAAACTTGTGCTGTTTGAATTTCAGTTTGAGCAAAAGCAACTGATGAAAAAATTAAACAAAATATAAAAATTGAAAAAAACTTCTTCATGAAAAATCCTTAATCATCGAAAATCGACAATAAACAAATTGCTAATGTATATAATAGAACAGATAGAAATAACAGTCAAGGCATATAAAAACATCTATAAAAATATTTTAATGAATTGCATAAAAATCCTAGCACAGAGAAATGTTGTAAATTTTAAATATATGTGGGCAAAAAAGAACGAAAGGAATTTTGTTCTTTTGCTGAGTTGCATAAAAAAAGTGCTCTCACCCAAAAATCGCCCTCGCTCGCTAGTGCGGCGCTTCGCTTGCAAGGCTTCACGATGTCGATTTTGGGTTACGCACTTTTTTTTTACAATTCGCTAATTAGCAAATCGTTTTCGTACTTTTTTGCAACGATATGTAAATTTACGCGATGTTCTGGCTGGGATTTTTTACGAAGCGTTATGGAAAAATATTTTCTAATATGGTTATAAAAAAAGGAGCTAGATTTTTCTAGCCCCGTTATGTTTTATTTATCGAAATTAACTTTGCTCAACTGTTTTTTTGCGCTATCGTAGGCAAAGAATGTAAAATAGAATAACATTATGATACAATAAACATTGTTAAAAATTGCAAGTACAATTTCCAATGGTTTCCATTGTATAAGATTATAAACATTAAGAACTATTGCTCCTAATGTTGCTAGAATTGTAATTAAACAGAATAAATTGAAAGCACGATTATAAATTGATCCATCATTCATATATTCAACTAAAAGAATACCAATTACAACAGTACAAATCATACTAATAAGATGTAGTACTGGTGATAAAAGAATAAGAAAAGTAAAATCAGAATATGTAATTAGATAAGATATAACACCAGGTAATTCAAAAAGTTGGTCTAGAACAAAATATGCAAGCCATGCACCTGTACAAATGTAGCAAAGACGGTCTTTGTTTTTTAATGTCATAACTAAAATTACTGTAGCAAGAATAAGAACAATTGCCTGTTCCCCTAAATTTGGAGTTACAAGAACTCTTTCCTTTAAAACAAGAGCACGGAAGATAAGTTCCGCTACTGAAATAAGAATAAGTGAAACAAGAATTGGAATTCCAGCTTTTTTGTCGTGAAGTCTATTTTTCATAGATACATCTCCTAAAAAAAATAATTTGATAAATTTACTTTATCAAAATTACCCCCCCCGTCAACTAGGCGAATATAAAATATTTTAGGAAAATAAATAAATATCACGCGGATTCGAAAAGTCTAACGACTTTTCCGTAGAAATAAGAATACATCCCGCAAACAGCTTATATTTCTACCCAAACTATAAAACAGTTTGCAAAACCACATTGCGTGCAGAACTTGATATAAAATTTGCATAAATACATTATGTAAAAAATGCGTAGACCGAAATTGACACAGCGAAGCCTTGCAAGCGAAGCGCAGCACTAGCGAGCTAGTGGTAATTTAGGTCGAGAGCATTTTTATATAAACTGATTAAACAAAAATATATATATCAAGTTCTGGTGCAAATAATTTTGCAAAATATTTTTAGTCCCTGCGTTTTGTCAATAAAAAGAATCTTATAAAGTTACCTAAAGAAACAAGAGCAGATGCAACATAAGTCATTGCGGCCGCTCCCAGAACTTTTTTTACGCCTTTCAATTCTTCTTTATTCATAACTCCAGCTTCTTTTAGAGTTTTTAATGCTCGAGATGAGGCGTTAAATTCAACTGGCAAAGTTACAAGATAGAACAAAACAGAACCAAAGAATAAAATAAGTCCGATATCAACTAAAAATGAAAAACTTAAAGTTAATCCTAAAATTGCCAATAAAGGTCCTGCACTTGAACCTAAATTTGCAACAGGAACAAGCATACTTCTAAATTTTATAGGAAGATATCCTTTGTTATGTTGAATTGCATGACCTGTTTCGTGAGCAGCAACTCCAACCGCTGCGATTGAACTTACATTGTAAACAGGCTCTGAAAGATTCAAAGTCATATCAGTTGGATTAAAATTATCAGTTAAAGAACCAGAAATTGGTTTTACTGTAACACCAGTTACATCATTTTTTTGAAGCAAATAATTTGCCGCTTGAGCACCAGTAATATTTCTTTCAATCTTTTTTGAAGAATATTTTTTAAAAGTACTTTGCACCATTCCCTGAGCGATAAAACTCAAAATCAAAGCAGGTACAACTAAAATTAAGTAATAAATATCCATAAGTTAATATTACACACAAAAGTGAAAATCATCAACAAAAAAATATCAACTTCCAGCACTTTCGTAGTGATTTATTCCAGAACACCATAATTTGTAAGAAAATAATATAAAAAGAATTGAAACTCCCACAGGAACTGCCAAAGCCCAAATTAAATTTTGTTTTCCTAAAATATATGTTGCAGGAAAATAAGAAGTTAAGGCAAAAGGTAAAATAAATGTTAAAACAAATTGCAAGGCTTTATTATAAATTGTTACTGGATAATAGCAAAATTCGTTAAAACTATAAACAGTTTGCAATAATCCTCCAGAACGCTTTGTCCAGAAAGCAATAGAAGCAATTATCATTTTCAAACTTGTAATAATTAAAGCCCCAGAAATTGATGTAATTATCAAAACTGCAAATTTATCAAGTGTATAATTTATAGAAAGATTTATGGAAGCAATTACTACTAAAATTACACCGATAACAAATTCCCCAAAACCATCCATCTGAAATCGTTCTGCAATAACCTGAAAAAGCGGATTTATAGGCCTTAGCAAATATCTGTCAAAGTCTCCATCAGCAATAAGCCAACTAGAAATCAACCATAAATTATCTGTAAAAATATGGTCTAAGCCACGAGGAAGCTGAGCAAATCCGTAGATAAATAAAATTTCGTAAAAATTCCAACCTTGTAAAGAAGGAATTGAATTAAAAACCAAAGTAATAAAAATTACACCAGTAATCTGCAAAAATGAAAATCCGATAAGCCCCGTAAAAAAATCCACACGATAAGCCATCAAAGATTTTAGATATTGAGCAACATATTTGAAATACAATTTCGTAAGTTTTCGTATTCTCATAATTTAGCCTCCATTTACAACCAAGCGATGAACAACTTTTTTCCAGATAACATTTGTAAGCAAGAAAAGCAAAATCAACCAAACAAATTGCACAACAAGAACTTTCAAAGTTTCTTCTATATTCATCACGCCTAAAAGAATATTTGCTGGAGCAGAAACCAACGACGAAAAAGGCAAATAAGTTAAAATCTTTTCAAACACAGGAGGAAAAAATGAAAGGGGAATCAAGGCTCCAGAAAGCAATCTAAAAACAGCTTGATAAATTTGCAAAATTCCCCACATATTTGTTGTGATAAAAGTTACCATCCCCAAAACAAAGGAAAGAGAAAGATTTATCATTATTGAAAATCCAAATGAAATTACAAAGAACAAAATATTCAATGGAGAAAAAACAGACAAAGAGCCATAAATTGCATTTATAATAATCATACCGATAAAACCGGGAATCATCAAAAACACAAAAACATAAAGTGAATCCCCAAGTGAAGAAAAATACAATCGTAATCTGTAAGAAATTGGCTTTATTAACTGCATTGCAATCGTGCCTTTTTTAACTTCCGAGTGAACTAAATTTACAACACTTCCACCGATACATTCTGTAATACAAGTTGAAAGAATCAAATAACTTACCATCACAGGAAAAGTAAATCCGTTAAGAATTTCTTTGCCACTTCCAATAAAAATTGCTTTCCACAAAAAAATCAAACAGAAAACTCGCATAAAAGCGCCTAACAAATACATAAAAAAGTTAGACCTATAAGCAAGATATTGCTGAAAAATATTTTTTGTAAAAGGGGTATATAATTTTAAAGAATACCATCGAGTTTTCATTTTCACCTACTCTACTCTTTTAGCTGAAGCATCGTTGTAAATCATTTTTACAATATCTTCAATTGAAGTTGCGTGAACTGAAAAATCTTCAATTTGATATTCTTGCAAAATCTTTTTCAAAATTTCTGAAGAAGAAAATTCTTTTTTGCTAAACCCAATTGAATAAACTCCATCTGCAAAAGAAAATTCTAAATTACCTTTTTTACACAAAGTTTTATCTTCTAAGAAAAGTTTTTTTACAGAATTTTCATCAATTTTTTCTTGCTGAGAAAATCTTACATTCAAAATTGTTTTGCTTCCAAACTTTTCTAGCAAGTCTTCACGATTTCCTGTGTAAACCAAGCGTCCTTCATCAATAATGATAATTCTTGTACAAAGTTCTTCGATATCTTGCAAATCGTGAGTTGTTAAAATAATTGTAGTTCCATATTTTGAGTGAATTTCTTTAATTGCTTCTCGCACCTTTTCTTTTACCACAACATCAAGTCCGATAGTTGGTTCGTCAAGAAACAAAATTTTTGGATTGTGTAACAAAGACGCAGCTAAATCCGCCTTCATTCTTTGACCTAAAGACAAAGTTCTAACTGGTTGCATAATAAATTCATCTAAGCCAAGAACATTTGTAAAAAATTCCATCCGTTCTTTGTAATCTTCTTCTGGAACTTCATAAATATCTTTCAAAAGTGAAAAAGATTCGTTCAAAGGCAAATCCCACCAAAGTTGTGTTCTTTGACCAAAAACAACTCCGATATTTTTTGCATTTTTTTGACGATTTTTATAAGGTTCAATTCCATCAACTAAAACTTGTCCAGAAGTTGGCGTTAAAATCCCTGTCATAATTTTAATTGTTGTTGATTTTCCTGCTCCATTTGAACCGATATATCCAACAATGTCGCCAGGCGCAATTTCAAAAGAAATATCGTTTACAGCAACTTTTTCTATATATTCTCGAGTAAAAAGTCCTTTTATAGAACCAAAAAAACCAGGAAATTTTTTTGAGGATTTAAAAATTTTTGATAAATTTTTAACTTTTATCATATTGGATTCCTTTCTAATAAAATAAAGTGTTAATAATCATAATTTATTTGATTATATTACAAATTCCCCATAAAGTTAAATATGAGGCATTTTATAAATTTATTTTGAAAAATTTTGGATAGAAACTTACTTTAAAAGATTTAATTCTTCTTGAGTAAGTTCACGACATTCACCTAGAGCAAGGCCAGAATCAAGATATAAATTTCCGATGGAAAGGCGTTTTAATCCAATAACTTTATTACCACAGGCTGCAAACATTCTTTTAACTTGATGATATTTTCCTTCAAAAATCGTAATCAAAACTTCTGAAGATTCCGGTCCATTTTCTGTAAGATAATTTCCGTTTTCTTCTGATGGCCAAACTAATTCCGCAGGAAGAGCAGTAAATTCACTTTCATTTCCTTCTGCTGGAACAAAAAGTCCATCTTTAAAAAGTTGGGAATATCGATTTTGTTCTCTTGTATCCAAACCTTTTTCTAATTTTACATGATAAGTTTTTGGTATACGATTTTTTGGAGAAATCAATCTATGAGTTAAACTTCCGTCAGTTGTTAAAAGCAACAAACCTTCTGTATCGATGTCTAATCGCCCGATACAATGTAGTTCCCCTTCCAAATGAGAATCTTTGTGTTCATCTGGAACTAAATCAAAAACGGTACTGTGAATTCCATCTTTATTTGAACAAACAACATCGGCACATTTATTCATCATCAAATAAACATGACGACGAAGGCGCAAAACTTCATCATCAATAGAAAGTATGTCTTTTTCAAGGTCGATAGAAACATCTGCAAGAGTACAAACTTTACCATTGATTTTTACCCTGCCAGAATGAAGCAACTTTTTTGCATCTTTTCTAGAACCAAAACCATGATGAGAAAGTACCTTATCCAGTCGTTCTTTTTTCATATTTCGACCTCGCCTAAAGTTTAGCGTTTTTCGATAGGAATGTAATCTCGTCTTTCAAGTACATTTTTATAAGCAGGACGATAGATTCTTCCACCAGAAACAATTTCTTCGATACGGTGTGCTGACCAACCAGCAATTCGAGAAATAGCAAAAATCGGTGTAAAAAGTTCTCGTGGAATATTAAGCATTGTGTAAACAAAACCTGAATAGAAATCCACATTTGTACAAATTTGCTTATCAGAATTTTTTTCTTCTGCAAAAACTGTAGGTGCAAGTTTTTCAATTGTACGATAAAGATTAAATTCTTCCATACAACCTGTTTCTTTTGCCAAGGCTTCGGCTTTATCTCTAAGCAAAATTGCACGAGGGTCAGAAATTGTGTAAACTGCATGACCTTGCCCGTAAATCAAACCTTTTTTGTCAAAAGCTTCTTTACGAATAATTTTGCGTAGATAATCTTTTATTTCTGATTCATTTGACCAATCTTTTACATTTTCTTTGATGTTATCCATCATATCCATAACTTGCTTGTTAGCACCACCATGGCGACGACCTTTTAGAGAACCAACAGCAGCTGCAATTGCAGAATATGTATCAGTATCAGCTGAAGAAATAACATGAACAGAAAGTGAAGAGTTGTTTCCTCCTCCGTGTTCAGCATGAAGAATCAAAGACAAGTCCAAAATTTCAGCTTCAAGTTTAGAATATTCCTTATTTGGACGAATAAGGCGCAAAAGATTTTCTGCAGTTGAAAGTTCTGGCTTTGGATTGTGGATATACATACTTTTTCCGTCGTAATAACGGCGTTTTGCTTGATATGCATAAGCTGTCAAAGTTGAAAAACGAGCAATCAATTCGATACATTGACGAAGATTATTTTCAATAGAAACATCTTCTGGATTTTTGTCGTAAGAATAACTTGCTAAAACACCACGAGCCAATTTATTCATAATATCAGAAGAAGGAGCTTTCATAATCATATCTTCTGTAAAGTTTTCAGGAAGAACTCTTTTTGAACCTAAGAAATCTCTAAATTCATCAAGTTGACTTTGTGTAGGAAGTTCACCAAAAAGCAACAAATATACAGTTTGTTCATATCCAAATTGATCTGTACTTTCTGCATCTTTAATCAAATCTTCAATATCGTAACCACGATAAATAAGTTTTCCAGGAATTGCAATTTTTTGTCCGTCAACAACATCATAGCCAACAACATCACCTACGCGAGTAAGACCAACTAAAACACCTCGACCATCAGCATAACGCAAACCACGGCGTACATCAAATTTTTGATAGAGATTTTGATCGATAGGATCATTATTTTTTGCTAAATTTGTAAGATTTTCTAAAAATGAGTTTTCAAAATTATCGGACAATATTCGCTCCTTTTGTATATTTATTCAACATTATATTATTTTGTTTTATAAGTATACAAATTTATATAATTTTTTGCAATAGTTTGAGATGAACCATGTGTTAATTGAAGATTTTTGATAAAAAATTAAAAATCTAATCCAAAGTGAACTGCAAAACCATATCTAAATTCAAAAGGGTTTAAAGACCAAGAATCTTTTCGATACGTATCTTTTTTGATTTGATTTGTTGCATTTTCATAATCTGGAATAAAAGTTGTTCCAACAAAAACAGTAACTTGATAAGATGAATTTCCAAAATTAAGCTTACCCTCAGGAATAATATCAAATCCTACATTTGCTTCCATTTGCCAAAAAACTTTTGAATCGTATTCGTAAGAATCATAAGTTGAAGTTGGAATATGATTTGCAAGTTTTTGCACTTTAAAATAAGCTGTTCCTGTTCCTAATTCAATATATGGCGTAATCCAATTTTTTATAAAGGAAAGAGGTTGCTCGTATTTTACTCCAAAGGTATTTATCACATAATCTCTTTCGTGCCTATATTCAGATGGATTTATTTTATTTGATTTAAAACCTGAAACAAATTTATTGTTAAAATAAAAAGAAAAATTATGAACAAAATCTACTTGAATTTGATTTTCTAAAAATTCAGTAT
The DNA here is from genome assembly GCA_036307825.1 of Treponemataceae bacterium. Taxonomy (GTDB): domain Bacteria; phylum Spirochaetota; class Spirochaetia; order Treponematales; family Treponemataceae; genus RGIG9060. The sequence continues at coordinate 17,312 of JAXJWW010000068.1, forward strand.
TCATAAAATATGTTAAACCTGTAAAGAAATGAATATCGGAATTTTTCCAATTGTGTTTTGAAAAACTCATAAAATCAACATTAATTACACCTAATCCATATTTTGTTTTTGCATAATTAATAAAATCCAATTTAACAAGTCCTGTATCTAAATTGAATCCATAATTAATTCCATTTGTTACATTTTTATAAGATTTAAGTGTTGATGATAAATTTTGACTTTGATTCCATGTGTAACCAGCAAAAACATTAAAAGTAGTTTTTCTTCCTAAAATAGCATTTATGCAGAAATTTTGTTCTGTATAATATGAAAAAATATTATATGAAGAAAATGATAATTGAGTTTTTATAAAATTTATTGGTTCATAAGAAAAAACAAATTTTGAATTTATCAGAGGTGCAAATGGTTTTTCAAAAATTTCGTATTCAAGAATAACAGCATCAATTGTACCCGATTTATGATTTAGATTTTGTTCAAATTCCATACCAAAATTTCCTAAAAGACAAAATCCAATTTCTGGAATAAAATCAAGTTCAAAATAGGAAGTGTTTAGAAAATTTATAGTCGTACCTGCTTTTGTGATTATTTCATCATAACGACCATTTTCAAAGGTTGAAGGGTCTAAAATATTAGATTTGTATCCACGATTTGTAATTCCATTCAAGTTTATATCTAAAAATAAATATGGAAAGATAACGTGAATTTCATTTGAAGCTGTTAGTTGGTCATCTTTGTTTTCTGAAATTCCATAAGAAAATTTATCATTTGTAGTTGCAAGAAAAAATCTAAAATCATTTTTGGGAATTTCTAAAGAAAAAATTTTGGATATAAAAAAAATAATTAAAAATATTTTTAATAAAAATTTAGTAAAAAAGTATTTCATAGATTAAATTAAAAACTTAAGTTATCCTTTGTAATTTTGAATTTTTATGTATAAGCTGTCTACACTTCCATCAAATTCAATATACCACAATACCCCCCCCGGTTCAACTAGGTATTAAATATTTATATTCACAAAATTTTCATATTATTTACAATTTATTAAAAAAGTTGTATTATCAAACTTATGAAAGCTATTTTAATTAAAGACATTTTAGTATCAAATCCCGACGGACACGAAGTTCAAATTTTAGGTTGGGTACGCACAAAACGTGATTCAAAAAATCTATGTTTTATTCAGGTAAATGATGGTTCATGCTTTGCATCCATTCAGTTAACTTTTGACAGAGATTCAAATAATCCAAATAAAAATAATATCGAAGAACAGTTGAAAAAAGTAACAACTGGTGCTTCTGTAAAAGCAACTGGAAAACTCATTCCTTCTCCTGCGTCTGGACAAGCTGTAGAAGTTTCACTTGAAAATCTTGAAGTTTTAGGTGAAGCACCTGTAGATTCTTATCCTTTGCAGAAAAAAGGACACACAATCGAATTTTTGCGTGAAATTGGACACCTTCGTCCACGAACAAATATTATTGGAGCCGCCGCTCGTATGCGTAGCCAAATGGCTTATGCTGTTCACACTTTCTTTAACGAAAGAGGATTCCAATATTTTAATGCACCAATCATCACAACAAGCGACTGTGAAGGTGCTGGAGAAATGTTCCAAGTTACAACACTTGATTTAGAAAAAATTGCTGCAAGTGGAGTAAAAGCAGGTGCAAAAGGAATGGCTGAAGAAAAAGCTGCAAACTTAGTTGATTACAGCAAAGATTTCTTTGGAAAAAAAGCAAGTCTTACAGTTTCAGGACAACTTCAAGCAGAAACTTATGCAACTGCCCTTTCAAGAGTTTACACTTTTGGACCTACATTTAGAGCAGAAAATTCAAATACACCTCGTCACTTAGCAGAGTTCTGGATGATTGAACCAGAAATGGCATTCTTTGAACTTGAAGACAACATGGACTTGGCAGAAGATTTTGTTCGTTATCTTTTAACTTGGGCATTAACAAAATGTGCTGATGACATGAAATTCTTTGACGAAAGAGTACAAAAAGGCTTAATCGACACATTAACTCATGTTGCAAATTCAGATTTTGCTCGTGTAAGTTATACAGACGCAGTTGCTGAACTTGAAAAGAACAACGACAAGTTTGAATTTAAAGCTTACTGGGGTTGCGACTTACAAACTGAACATGAAAGATATTTAACAGAAGAAGTTTACAAAAAACCAGTTATGGTTTACGACTATCCAAAAGAAATAAAGGCTTTCTATATGAAGCAAAATCCTGATGGAAAAACAGTTCGTGCAGTAGATGTTCTTGTTCCTGGAATTGGAGAACTTATCGGTGGTTCAGAACGCGAAGCAGATTACGACAAATTAGTAAATCGTATCAAAGAACTTGGAATGAAACCAGAAGATTACTGGTGGTACTTGGAACTTAGAAAATTCGGTACAGTTCCTCACTCTGGCTTTGGGCTTGGTTTTGAACGATTACTTCGTTATGTTACAGGTCTTGGAAACTTGCGTGATGTAATTCCGTTCCCAAGAGCTCCAAAACAAGCTGAATTTTAATTAAAATGATAAAGAAACTGCCCTTCAAAAAATTAGTTGCGGCAGTTTTTTTTTATTTTTGTGTAAAATAACTACGAAAAAAAATCTTACAATTTTAAAAGGAGAAATTATGAAAAGTTACGCACAAATAGTGCTTCACTTTTCATATCAAGTTTGCGTTGCAAACTTGTAAATTTACTGCAATTTCTCACTTCGTTGCGAAATTGCGACTTGGAAGTTATCTCGGAATTTGAAAATTCCTCGACACCTTCCAATAGGAGAAAAAAAATGAGTGAACAAAGAGAATCGCTTTCTTCAAGATTAGGATTTATCTTGCTTTCAGCAGGATGTGCTATCGGATTAGGAAATGTATGGAGATTTCCATATATCACAGGAAAATATGGTGGAGCATTATTCGTTTTAATTTATCTATTTTTCCTTGTGGCTTTAGGACTTCCTATTATGGTAATGGAATTTTCCATTGGTCGTGCTTCAAAACAAAACATTGGAAAAGCCCTAAAAACATTGGAACCAAAAGGAACAAAATGGCATCTTTATGGTCCAGTTGCAATTATCGGAAATTATTTTTTAATGTTTTTTTACACAACAATTGCAGGTTGGCTTTTGTATTATTGTTTTTCAAATATTACAGGAGCATTTTCAGGATTAGATGCAAAAGGTGTAGAAAACTTTTTTGGAAGTTTAACAGCAAATCCAGGACAACAAATTTTCTGGATGGCTTTAGTTACAATTCTTTCGTTTGTAATAGTTGGAATTGGTTTAAAAAATGGCGTTGAAAAAATCACAAAAGTTATGATGTCTTTACTTTTAGTTTTGATTGTAATTTTAGCAATTCACTCAATTACTCTAAAAGGAAGTAGCGAAGGCTTAAAATTTTATCTTTTGCCAGATTTTAGCAAAGTAACAGAATCAGGCTTTAGTGAAGTAATTTTTGCCGCCATGGGACAAGCTTTCTTCACATTGAGTTTGGGAATCGGAAGCATGGAAATTTTTGGTTCATACATTGATAAAAAATATTCTCTAACAGGGGAATCTTTAAGAATTATCATCCTTGATACTTTTGTTGCAATTGCAAGTGGCTTGATTATCTTCCCTGCTTGTTTTGCTTACGGAGTAAATCCGGGAGCAGGACCTCAGTTGTTGTTTATTACAATGCCTAACATTTTTAACAACATGGCAGCAAGTCGTCTTTGGGGAACATTGTTCTTTATCTTTATGAGTTTTGCCGCAATTTCAACTCTTGTTGCTGTTTTTGAAAATATCGTAAGTTATTGGATGGATGTTCACGGTTGGTCAAGAAGAAAATCTTGTATTGTAAACTGTTTAATTGTAATTGTTTTTTCAGTTCCATGTATTTTAGGCTTTAATGTTTGGTCAAAATTCCAACCACTTGGAGCAGGAACAGGTGTTTTAGATTTAGAAGATTTTGTTGTAAGTTCAACACTACTTCCATTAGGCTCACTTTTGATGTTGATTTTCTGTTGCCACAAAAAAGGATGGGGCTGGAGCAACTTTATCAAAGAAGCTGACACAGGAAACGGATTAAAATTCCCAAAAGTATTAAAATTTTACCTAAAATGGATTTTGCCAATTCTTATCATTTTTATCTTTGTAAAAGGATATATCGATATTTTTAGCAAAATGTAAAACTTGTGCTAAATAAAATAAGCCATTGAAATATAAGTCTTTTCTTAAAAAGATTTTATTTCGATGGCTTTTTTTGTGTGTAAAACATTAGAACACAAAAGTAATTAGTTATTGCTTTTTTTAAGATTACATTCTGTGCATAACATTTGTAGATTTTCTAAAACAGATTTTCCACCTTTACTCCAAGGCACAATGTGGTCGCCTTGCATCTGTTCAAAATCAAAATGTTTTTTACAATAAGGACAAATTCCGCCTTGCTTTGTGTAAACAGTTCTTTTATCGCGGTCTAAAAATGCACGAATACTCAAATGTTTTTCGTTTCCATCAAAAACATAATAATAAATTCCAGATTTTTTTGTAACATCTTCATCAGCCATCAACTTAGAAACTTTTGCTTCTAAATTTTTTGAATTTAAGTCTTTTCGATTTTTTCCAAGACCATTTTGAGTATCATGGTAGGAATTATAAATTTCGCCCCATTCAATACCTTTCATTTCTTTACGATAAATTGGAAAAAGCGTTTTTACCCAATTTATAACATTTTGAAAATATAACCAAAGTTCTGTTGCATCATTATCGTTTTGATGAGTTGCCATATAATTACAAATCAAAGAATCTTCTTTTCCAACAAACCAACTAATCGCTTTTTCTAAAAGTTCTTGACGAATTGGAGAACCATTTACATATTTTTCACTTAAAAGTTTTGCCGCACAATTTGATTTTGAAAAAATCTTTTTGGCTTCGGCTGTCCAACTTCCAGCGTAAACAGCGTTACGAATTTCTTGTGTGGTTAATTTTTCACCTGCAATATTTATGGTTTTGAACCATTCTAATTTTTCGCTAGGTGTTCCTTCGCAAAAATAAACTTGCAACTCATAATTTAGAATTTTATCTTTTTCATCTTTTTGTAAATTAGAAAAATAACGCATTAAGTGAGAAAATTCACCATTAACATATTTACAAATTGATATTGTGCGTTGTTGTCCGTCTAAAACTTCATACCTGCCATCTTCTCGAACAACCCAATACATTGTGTTCAAAGGAAATCCTTTTATAACTGTATCCATTACAGACTGTTGCTGAGTATCACTATAACAAAATTCCCGTTGATACGGCGGACGAATATCCAATTTTCCGTTATATCCTGTAACTCCACCTTCGTTATTGTCGCTATAATTTTCTACAAGTTCTCTAACTGTAATTGTGTGTAATTCAATTTTCATAAAATCTATTCCTTGTTTATAATATTTTAATTTTTGTCACACGGATTCGAAAAATCTAACGATTTTTCTTTTTGATGAGGATACGAGCGTAAGGAGGAATTAAAAAATCACTATTATCACTTGTGTAAAAAACAGAACCAATAGGTTTTTCTTTCTGACTCAAAGTTAATACACAATTAATTGCACCTCCATTTACAATTTTTCCATTTTTAGTATGTTTCTTTGGATTTTGATATTCTTTATTTGGGGTAAAATTATCTCTAGAATTTCCCAATGCCACAATTTCAAATTGTTCTGGATTATATTTGTCTAGAAAAGTAATTGGAACTCCCATTATTCCGTCATAGTCCATTGGAATATCTGTTGTTTTATCAACATTTATAGCATCATAGTTATCATATTTTGGATATTCTTCTGGAGTGTAAGTTTTATACAAAAATAATTCTTCATTTCGTTTTTTGTGATTTAAATTTGTTAGCCAAAGACAGTTGTTTGTGGCAACAATACGCTGTCCTTTTTCGTTAATTCCCGCTTCTGTTCCGTACAATTCGTATTTTTCTGGAACTATAAATCCCGAAATCCACCTACCCATTCCTGTTCCTAACCAAACTCTATTTTCTTTTATCAAAGTAAAAATTTCTTTGTAAGTTATACAATTTATATTCCCAATAATTAAAAACTTTTTATCGTATTCAATTAGTTGAGCAACATATTCACGAAATAAACTGAAAGGTGGATTTGTTACCACAATATCTGACTGTTTTAAAAGTTCTATACATTCTTTGCTTCTAAAGTCCCCATCGCCTTTTAAGTGTTTAACTTCAACCGTAGAAAAATCGGTACAAGTTTCGTCGTTAGGATTTCCGTAATAATCAAGCCAAACTGCCTTTTCGGAAGAATTTTGACTAAATAAATCCACATCCTGATTTTTGTAACAAGTCGTAATAAGACGCTTTATTCCCCATTCATTAAATTTCAACGCAAAAAATCTAAAAAAATTAGAAACTCGCGGATCATCACAATTACACAAAACAGTTTTTCCTTTGAAATGTTCTTTGTAGTGACTTAATTCTTTTTCAATATCACAAAGTTGTGTATAAAATTCGTCATTTTTGTTTTTCTTCGCTGATTTTAATGTTTCGTTTGCCATTTACTAAAGTTCCCTTTTTCTAAACTATTACCTATTTTTATCTTATAATTAAACTATAATTTAGTATATCACAAAAATTAAACTTTGGTTTAGTTTTTAAGGAAAAATTATACAATTTTCAAAATAATTTTTGGTATGGAATCTTTTTGGAATCGTGTAGATAATGAATTAGAATTTCTTGGAAAAAATAGAACATATTTAGCAAATAAATGTGGCTTCACAGTTGCAAATATAGGGAAAGGTATAAAATTAGGAAGCACTCCTTCTGCCGAAACTGCTGTAAAAATTGCACAAGTTTTAGGTGTTAGCGTAGAATATTTGGTAAATGGAGTTGATTCATCATTTCCAAAAACATTAAAGCCAGAAGTTGCAGAAATTGTAGAAGAAATAAATCATTTAGAAAAAGAAGATTTAGAAGCAATAAAATACATTATTAAAATGCGAAAAGCTATAAAATAATCACTTGCAAAAAGTGGCAAGTAGATGTATTTTAGAAGAAAAGGAAGTGTCCAAATTCAACTTGGTCATCTCCACATTTAAGGTTAAAAACCGCCAGATGTTTCGAGGACAATGGCGGTTTTATTTTTCTCAGTTACATTTTTAAGTAAGAGAACAATGCTATAACTGTACTAATTTTCATTGAAAACACAAATTACCTATGATATAATTATATATATTTTTTATGGAGAGAACCAAATTGAAAAAATATTTCATTGTTTTGTTTTTAATAATCACTTCTCTTTTATTTTTTTCTTGTGATTTTATTTTTATAGTAGATGATATTATTGATATTTTACAAAACGAAGAAACTTCAGATAATTCCTCTGAAAATTCAGATTATAAAACTACGGTTTCGGATAAAATTCCAACATCTATAAAAGAACGAGTTGTATACTACGCAACTTTATACAGAGATTCTGATACAGAATATAAATATGGAGGACAAGATCCATTGCGTTCAATAAAAGTCGATTGTTCTGGTCTAATTATTCGATGCTACCAATATGCACTTGAAGGAACAGAATACGAATTGTTAAGAAACGATATGTCAAGTTCTTACATTTACGAATCTGCAAGTAACTATGTAACTGAACCAGAACCAGGAGATTTAGTTTTTATGGGAGATGCAAATTCTTCAAAAATAAATCATATTGGAATTTTTACAAAAAAGATTGGAAACACAATTTATTTTATTGACTCAACAGAATATGCTCATGGAGTTTCAGAACGCTCTTACGATATTAATAATTCAAAAATAAAATCTTTTGGTGAAATGAAACTAAAATTAAAGTAAAAGAAATTTATAACAATTTATTTTAATTCCCTAGATTCATTTAAGTTAAACAAAAACAAAATTCCTTACGAATTATATTTGTGTAATATTTTTATTATTGTATTTTCAATTTATCAAAATCTATGATACAATGTTCTAGTTGGAGAAATTATGTTAAAAAATAAACTTAAAGCAATTATTCCTAGCCTTGTAGTAATTCTAGGTGCAATTTTTGGTATCAATTTAGGAATTAATAATCAAGATGTAAATTTACAAGAAAGTAATGTAGAAGCTATTGTTCAAGAAATTTCAGAAATACAAAATGAAGAAATTTCTGATCAAAATTTAAATGAACAAAAAGACAACTTTTCTACTGAAAAAACGCAACATTCAAAAAATAATATTTTAGAAGAAAACAAATATTATTATTCTAAAGATGATGTTGCATTGTATATACACACTTATAATAGACTTCCAAAAAATTTTATTACAAAAAAAGAAGCTCGTTCCCTTGGTTGGGAAGGCGGTAGTGTTGAAAAATTTGTACAAGGAAAATGTATTGGAGGTGATAGATTTTACAACAATGAAGAAATTCTACCTGTAAAATCTGGAAGAACTTACACAGAATGCGACATTGATACTTTAGGAAAAAACTCTAGAGGAGCTAAACGAATAGTTTTTTCAAATGACGGTCTGATTTTTTACACAGAAAATCATTATGAAACTTTTGAAGAAATAAATTTTGAATAAAAGGATTTTATAAAAAATGAAAAAAATTAGTTTACGCTTTGTTTTTTCTGAAAAAGGTTTTCACAAAAAAATTTCTAAAAAATTAAAATTTCCAAAATACTACGGAAATAATTTAGATGCTCTTTTTGATATTCTAACAGAATTTACTTTTACAAAAATTGTTTTTATAAATTACAAAAATTTTGAAAAAAAAGTTCCTAACTTTGTAAGAAAATTAAAAACACTAAATGAAAATTTAATTTCTGAAGGAAGTTCAAATATTATTGAGTTTATGTAATTTCAAACAAACTTATCTTTCACACAATATTTCTAATTTTTTTCCGTCGGAAGAAATGATAATGTCGCCGTTTAAATCGGTTCTAAAAACTTTAGTTTGAGCATCTTCAAGTTTACTTAAAACGCTTTCGCTTGGATGATTGTAAGGATTATTTTTTCCAACTGAAATTACTGCAACTTGAGGTAAAACAGAACGCAAAAGTCGATAACTTGTGGCGTTTTCGCTTCCGTGGTGAGCAACTTTCAAAACTGTGCATTGTGGAATTAAATCCAAATCAAGCAAACTGCGTTCTTCGTCAAATTCCATATCGCCTGTAAACAAAAATGAAATTTCATCATAAACTAAATGCAAAACTAAAGAATTGTTATTCATTTTGTCATCATAAAAAATTGGAGCAAGAACTTTGATTTTTGCATTTCCTAAAAAAAGTTCACTTCCCGCTTTTAAAATTTCAACTTGAAGATTTTGCTTTTCTGTGTTTTTTACAAAATCATAAAACGCTTTGCTATCGTATTCTGAAAAAGAAGAAAATACCTGATTTGCCTTTGCAAAATTTAAAGCACCAGAAAGTCCGCCAACATGGTCTTCGTGAGGATGAGAATTTATCACATATTTTAAATTTGTAATTTCATATTTTTTTAGATAAGAATAAATTAAAGAAGAATCTGCTTTGTTTCCGCCGTCAAGCAAAAGATTTTCGCCATCGCATTGAATTAAAATTGAATCAGCCTGACCTACATCAATAAAATGAACTTTAAGTTCTGCAAAAATATGAGTTGTAAAAAAACATAATGCTAAAATACAAAAAATTTTTTGTAAATTATTTTTCATAATAAAATCTCCTAAAAAAAAATTTATAAGCTTTCAACTTTTATTCTTGCATTACTTATTTCTTCAATTTCTTTTTTGAAATTAGAAAATTCTTCAGCGTAAATAATTCCAAAAATTGTAATATTTTCTGTAAATTCTTCTTGTAAATTTTCAATATGATAATGATTAAAATGATATTTTATTTTTTCATACATATCGTAAGGCAAAGAAAATTTAAATTCAGTTTTTTCAATTAGTGGCTCAAACTTTGTAATTTCTAAAACTGCCTTTGCAGAATCTGAATAGGCTTTTACCAAACCGCCAGTTCCAAGCAAAGTTCCACCAAAATATCTTGTTACAGTTAACATAATATTTGTACAGCCACTTCCTTTTAGAACATCTAGAACAGGACGACCGGCTGTTCCAGAAGGTTCACCATCATCAGACATTCCAAGAACTTCACAATTTTTTCCGATTACAAAAGCGTGAACTACATGAGTTGAATCAAAATATTTTTGCTTTTGTTCTTTTAAAAGTTCTCTGGCTTGACTTTGAGTTTGAACAGGAAAAACTTCTGCAATAAATCTAGAATGTTTAATTACAATTTCAGTTTGAAAATGTTCTAAAATACAATTCATTCTTCACCTTCACTTTCTTGAATTTCTGTAGCGTTGTCTTCTTCCGAATTTTCCTTTGATAAAATTTCTTCTTCTGGATTTTCTTCTGAAATTTCACTTTCTATAATTTCCGCTTCAAAATTTTCTGGCAAAAGAATGATGTTTGAAGTTTCAGTTTTTGGAACAAAACATTTGTAACAATAAAAAGCGCTAATTGCAAAAAAGGCAGATACTAATAACAAGCCTAAAACAAATGATAAAAGTGAACTGATTATACTGATTTTCAAAACAATAACTAAAATAATCGCACCAATTAAAATCAGTAAAATCCATCGACAAGTCATAAAACAAACAAAGATAAATTCAAAAATTGATTTGATGCAAGATTTTACAGAATCTTTAATAATTCTAAAAACAGAAAAATTTGGATTTTCATACATTTTAAAAGGTATGAAAGAAGTTATCAAATGAAAAAGTAAAACTAAAATTACGCAAAATATTGTGCTAAGTAAAAATCCAAAAGAAAGTCCTTTAGAAAAAACTTGCTTAAAATATTCAATATTAGTTGATTCAGTTTGCAAAGTTTGAAAATCTAAAAGTGCTGTAAAAAATTCAACATCCTGACTTGCATCACCTAAAAACATATAGGGAATAAAACTAATATAAATTAAAATGAAATAGGAAATAATTTGAAAAATACAAACAAGTGAAATTCGTTTTACATCTTTGAAAAAATAAAAAAGATGTCCTAAGATTGCGTTTTCTTTTTTGTACAATAAATAAATTAAAAGTTGCAATCCAAAAGTTAAACATGTATTTACAACCAACAATGCAAGTAAAGCAACAAATGGCAAAATTAAAGTTTTTGAAGTTAAAATTATTATAAAACTACAAATTATATTTGCAAAACCTATAACAAAACTTGAAAACAAAAAAGCAAACAAGGATTTAAAAAGATTTTGCTTAAAAGAAAAAATTGCTGAATTGTAAATAGAATTTAAGTTTTTCATTTTATCAGTATACACTAAATAAAAAATTTATGATAGGATTTAGTGCTATGAGTGGAAATTCTTTTGGAAAAATTTTTAAAATCACAACTTTTGGCGAAAGTCACGGAGAAGCCTTGGGCGTTATAATCGACGGTTGCCCAAGTGGAATTGAAATTGATTTAGAACGCTTACAAAGCGCCCTTGATAGAAGAAAGCCCGGACAAACTTCTCCTAACGGAAAATTAAGTTCTTCAGTAACTTCTCGAAAAGAACCAGACAAAGCAGAAATTTTAAGTGGAGTTTTTGAAGGGGTTTCTACAGGTTGTCCAATTGCAATCGCTGTAAAAAACACAAGCCAAAAATCTGGTGATTATTCAAATATCATGGATAAATTCCGTCCGGGACACGCAGATTTCACTTTTTATCAAAAATACGGAATTAGAGATTATCGCGGTGGTGGTCGTTCTTCTGGTAGAGAAACTTTAGCGCGAGTTGCTGGTGGCGAAATTGCCAGAATGGTTTTAGAAAATTATCTTCCCTCAATAAAAATTACAGCAAGTACAGTTGAAGTTGCAGGAATAAAAGCAACTGAATACGACGAATCACAAATAGAAAAAAATTCAGTTCGCTGTGCAGATGAAAAATCCGCAATCCTTATGGAAGAAAAAATCAGTCAGTTTAGAAAAGAAGGCGAATCCTGTGGCGGAATTGTAGAATGCAAAATTTCTGGAATGATTGCAGGCCTTGGAGAACCAGTTTTTGACAAACTCGATGCCGAACTTGCCAAAGCAATGCTTTCTATCGGGGCTGTAAAAGGAATTGAATTTGGAAGTGGTTTTGAAAGTGCAAGAATGACAGGAAGTTCTTGGAACGATAATATGAGAATCGAAGATGGAAAACCAAGTTTTGAAACTAATCACGCAGGAGGAATCCTTGGTGGAATTTCAAATGGTAACGACATCATTTTTAGAATTGCAATAAAACCTGTTCCAAGTATTTTTAAGAAACAAAACACTATCGATATTTTTGATAATGAAACTGAAATTCTTATTGAAGGTCGCCACGACATTTGTCTTTGTCCAAGAATTATTCCTGTGGTAGAAGCCATGAGTGCAATAACTTTACTAGATTTATTTTTACAAAATAAATGTTCAAATTTTTACAAAGAAGAAGGAATTAGCAAATTATGAAAAAGAAAACTTCAAAAAAATCTATGACATTAAAAAAGAAAATTTTACTAATTGTTGTTTCTATTTTTTTAGTTGCAATAATTTCTTTTTTTACAGGCTACGGAATTTATGCTTATCAATTAATAAAATCTGTTCCCGCTGAATTAACTGAAGAAGTTGCAAAACAAAATCAAACTTACATAAAAGAACTTTACAAAGAACCTTTAATTCAAAATCTTCCATACGCAATTACAGCAAATGAAATTAATCTTCATGCAAAATCTGGAATTTTAATTGATGCTACAACAGGTTGGATTTTGTACGAAAAAAATGCTGACGAAGTTATTCCTCCAGCTTCGATGACAAAGGTTGTTTTGATGTATCTTGCATTAGACGCTTTGGAAAAAGGTCAAATAAAATTAACTGATAAAATTGATTTACCACCAGAGTCTTGGGCAATAAATGCACCACCTCATTCATC
>JAXJWW010000069.1:0-29063 GCA_036307825.1 Treponemataceae bacterium
ACGACAAAAAGAACCAAGACGGAAATCTATTCTATGCTTGGGTTCAAATGCGCTTAGACCAACAATTCTCAAAGGCTTCCGAATACGCACAAAGTCTTGGAATTAAGCTCAAAGGTGATATTCCTATCATGATGAACGAAGATTCTTGCGACGCTTGGGCTTTCCCTGAATATTTTAATGATGACATGCGCGCAGGTTCACCTCCTGATGGTCCTAATCCTGTGGGGCAAAACTGGGGATTCCCAATTTACAACTGGGATAATCTTAAAAAAGATGATTATTCTTGGTGGAAAAATCGCTTGATTCAGGCTTCAAAATATTATCAAGTTTACAGAATTGACCATGTTTTAGGTTTCTTTAGAATTTGGGCAACTCCACAGCGTGAAAGTACAGCAATGCTTGGTTGGACTCAACCTTTTGAGCCAATTACAACTGATGAACTTCGCAATCTTGGATTTTCTGATGATAGAATTACTTGGCTTAGCGTTCCACATGTGCCAACAAATCAAATTGAGGCTGTAAACAATGGTGATTATCTTGGAACTCATGGTATCTTAGCAAAAATTATGGATAGAATCGGAAACGAAGAAATGTGGCGATTCAAACCAGAAATTAAAGGTGAAAAAGACATTTGGGCAAGTGATATTCCTGACCATGTAAAACCTCGTCTTGCAGAACTTTGGCGAAATCGTGCTTTAGTAAAAGTTGCAGATGGGCTTTATTCTCCACTTTGGACATATCATGGAACAACACCTTGGCAATCATTAAGTGATGATGAAAAATATCGTCTTGGACAACTTATTGTTGCTAAATATTCTAGAATGGAAGTTCTTTGGGAAGAACAAGCTCGTACATTGCTTGGAGATTTAACTTCTTGTACAGATATGGTTGCTTGTGCTGAAGACTTAGGTTCAAATCCAGAAAGTTTACCTCGAGTTTTGAACGATTTATCAATCTTAAGTTTGCGTGTTGTTCGCTGGAGCCGAAATTGGAATGCTAGTGGAGAGCCATATTATCAATTTGGGGAATATCCATATTTAAGCGTAACAACTTCTTCTGTTCACGATTCTTCAACTGCTAGAATTTGGTGGTTAAAAGAAGGTGATGCTTGGGATTTCTACAGAACATTCCCAGGAGATGCTGATGTTCAACCTGGAACATACAACTCAAAAACTGCTCGTTATCTTTTATCTAAGATGGCTGAGTCAAATAGTGCCTTCTGTATTCATCCTTTGCAAGATTTCTTAGGTCTTGTTGAAGATTATTTTGATGAAAATCCAGATAACGAAAGAGTTAATATTCCTGGAAGTGTAAATGAGTTTAACTGGACTTATCGTTTGCCAGTAACTATAGAAAAATTAATTAAAAACAAAGAATTGATTAGTGAAATCAATAATATTGTAAAGATTCACGAGAGATAGGAGTCGTTAATGAAGGATTTTGAAAAAAACTTTGAAAATGCTTTGTCTATTAGATTGACAAAGGTTGAAAAGTCAGAAATGTTTGAACAGCCTGATTTGGCTAAATTAGAAAAATCTCCTTTGATGGAGTTTCACGTTTCTAAAGCAATGCGTGATAAGTGTGATTTTGATTTATCACTTTTTGCAACTACTGGAAATGTAATTTTAACAAATTTTAAGAATGTAAGACTTTTTGCAAAAAAGATAAACGACCAGTTTGACCCTGTTCTTGAAAGTTCAAAAATGGTAAAAGCTGGACAACTCAACGCAATGGGATTGATTGACGAAATCTTCCACTATGTTTGTACATCTTTTAGAAAACAAGAAAATGCAAAAGCTTTTGAAGAAATGGTACAAGCTTTAGATGAAAAACTCGGAAAAAAGAAAGTTGATAAACTTCTTGCAGAATTTACAGAAGAATTTCCACCTACAGCTGTTTATCGTGGAGAAATTTCTGCCCAAGATTATCTTGCAGGTTCTGAAGATGGAGTTTCTAATCGTGTAACAACCTTTGAAGAAATTTTCTTGCTTCATCATGCAAACGAAAATCCTGCTTTTGAACCATTTTATATTCTCTTTAATGATGAAAAACTTGCTAAAAATCCTGATTACGCAGAATCTTGGGAAGTTATCAAAGAATTCTTTAAGACACAACCTGTTTTTGGACCAAACAACAATGACTTGGTTACAATGTTAAAAGAACCAGTTGTAGCAAGTCCAAACAGTTTGAAAGGTCAGTTGGATTATATCAGAAAACATTGGGGACTTATCCTTGGCGAATGGCTTTTAAGACTTCTTTCTGGTATCGATATGATTCAAGAAGAAGAAAAACCAGGTTGGAATGGAAATTTCTCTGGTCTTCCTCCAATGGAAATTTACAACTACGATTCTCTCAATAGTGAATACGAAAGATTTACTCCAGACCGTGAATGGATGCCTCGCGTAGTTTTGATGGCAAAAACTGTTCTTGTTTGGTTGAATCAATTAAGTGAAAAATATAAACGACCAATTACTCGTCTTGACCAAATTCCAGATGAAGAATTGGATACACTTGCACAAGAAGGTTTTACTGGTCTTTGGCTTATCGGTTTGTGGGAACGCTCTTGGGGTTCAAAACGAATCAAACAGATTTGTGGAAATCCAGAAGCCGCTGCTAGTGCATATTCTCTCCATGATTACGATATTGCAGGTGATTTAGGTGGATGGGAAGCTCTTGATAATCTTAGAAAACGACTTTGGTACAGAGGAATTCGTCTTGCTTCTGATATGGTTCCTAACCATACAGGTTTGGATGCAAAATGGGTTGTTGAAAGACCAGATTTATTCATTCAGTCTTATGATTGTCCATTCCCTTCATACACATTCAATGGCGAAAATCTTTCATTAGATCCTCGTGTAAGTGTTTATCTTGAAGATCATTATTATTCTAAAAATGACTGTGCTGTTGTTTTCAAACGAGTTGATAATGCAACTGGCGAAGTTCGTTATATCTATCATGGAAATGACGGAACTGGTATGCCTTGGAACGATACAGCTCAGATTGACTTCTTAAATCCAACTGCTCGTGAAGCTGTTATGCAAGAAATTTTGCATGTTGCTCGAAACTTCCCAATTATCCGTTTTGATGCTGCTATGGTTCTTGCTAAAAAACATATCAAACGATTATGGTACCCAGAACCAGGACAAGGTGGAGATATTGCTAGCCGTGCAGAACATGCTGTAAGTCGTGAAGATTTTGAAATCAAAATTCCTAACGAATTCTGGCGTGAAGTTGTAGATAGAATCCAAACTGAACTTCCTGATACATTGTTACTTGCAGAAGCTTTCTGGATGATGGAAGGTTACTTTGTAAGAACTTTGGGTATGCACCGTGTTTACAATAGTGCATTTATGAATATGCTCAAACGGGAAGAAAACTTTAAATATCGTGCAACTGTTAAAAATACTCTTGAATTTGATCCTGGTATTCTTAAACGATATGTAAACTTTATGAACAATCCAGACGAAGAAACTGCTGTTGCTCAGTTTGGTAAGGGTGATAAGTATTTTGGTGTTTGTACTCTTATGGTTACAATGCCAGGTCTTCCAATGTTTGGTCATGGACAAATCGAAGGTTTCCAAGAAAAGTACGGTATGGAATTTACAAAAGCATACTGGAACGAAACTCCAGATTTAGACTTGCTTGAAAAACACAAACGCGATATCTTCCCATTGATGAAAAAACGCTATCTCTTTGCTGAAGTAGAAAACTTCCGTTTCTATGATGTTTGGGATAACGGTAGAGTAAACGAAAATGTTTACGCTTATTCAAACAGATTTGGCGATGAACGCTCAATTGTTTTCTATAATAACGTTTATGAACAAGCTTCTGGTTGGATTAATCGTTCAACAAAATATGCTAAAAAAGACGAAAATGGAAATATCACTCATGAATGTTTAACATTAGGTGAAGCTCTTGATATTCCAAATGAAGATAATAAATATTTGATTTTCCAAGAACAAAAATCTGGACTTTGGTTTATTCGTTCATGTCGCGATATTCATCAAAACGGTTTGTATGTTCATCTTAACGGATTTGAATATCAAGTATTGTTGAACATTTCTTGTGTTTCTGATGATGAAACAGGAAAATATCGCGTATTGTTTGAAACATTAAACGGTCGTGGTGTTCCTGATATTGATATTGCTCTTAAAGAAATTTTCTTGAAAGACTTGTATCGCGCATTAACTGATTTTGCTAGTCGTGAACTTTTTGACGGAATTGGAATTGCATGTATGTCAAAAGAAGAACGCAAAGAAAAGAATATCAAAGATGTGAAACTTGCTGATGTTCTTGATAGAGTAAAACCTTTAGGTATCAAATATTTTGAAACTCTTGTAAACTTTATCGAAGGCAACTACGGTTCTTCAACTGTTCTTGCAAAAGATGAAAAAGGCGAAAGACTTTCTTATGATGAAATTTGGAAGAATTTTGTTTCAAGAATTAACGCTTTGGTAAAAATTACAGAACTCGATGATAAGAAAGCAAAAGATGATGCTGGAAAACTTGGAATTTACCTAAATGAAGGTCTTGCAAAACGAGATTTCATGGTAGAATTGTTGACTGGATTTATCATGCTTTATTCAGTAAGAGATGTAATCGGAAGTAAGGCTTCTGCAACTGATACAAAAAATCTTATCAACTTGTGGTGTCTTGATAGAAAGATTCGTGATATTCTTGTTGAATTTGGTAAACCTTCAAAAGATATGTACACATCTTTCAAAACATTGTTAGAAACAGCTAAATTCTGTGATTACAAGATTACTGCTAAGAACTGTAATCAAATGGCTTACGATATTATGAATGATCTTGTTCATTCTGATATGGCTTCTACTGTTCTTGGTGTAAATATGTACGATTCAGTTCTCTGGTTCAACAAAGAACGACTTGAAGATGCTATTTGGGCAGGTACAATGTTGTACACAATATTTGCTGCAAAACCAGCTGATTATGCTAATGTTTACAATGTTGATAAACTAATCTTTACTGCAGTTGAAGGTTCTGAATACAGAGCTGAAAAATTGGTTGAATTGTTAAAACCTGCTGTAGAAGAAAAGCCAAAAAAAGCAAAGGCTGAAAAAACTACTGCAAAAAAGACAACTTCAAAAGCAAAAAAATAATTGATAATAAAAGTCTTGTAAGGTAAGAAAATCTTGCTTTACGGGGCTTTTCTAAAGTCATAAAAAAATCCTAGAACTTGAAAAATTCTCGTTCTAGGATTTTTATTTTTAATCAAAGTATTTAATAAAAAATTGATAGGACAAAAAAGTGAAAATTAAAAACTTAATTCTTTTAAGATTTTTTCAACTTCTGATTTTTCTGCTTTGATTTTATATCTTGGCTCATTTTTTATATAAAGTTCTTTGATAAAAGAAGGCATAGAAGGTTCTTCTCCACAGTAAAATTTGATTTCTTTTTGAGATAAACTTGGATGATTTCTTGAAACTAAGATAATTGTTCCGTCTTCATCATTTGTAACATCTGTACGAAGTTTAGAGGCTGCATAAGCACTTGCAGTTTGTAAATCAATAAATTCATGATATTTTGTAAACATTTCTTTCATGGCGTTAGCTGTATCTTCTTTTGTAACTTTTGCAGGAAATACAAATCCTTTGATAACTGCAGGATTTGTACAAAAAACTTCTTCGAGACGTTCAATGTTTGATGGATTTAATGGGTCGGCTTTTCCGCGTTTTTCAAGTGGAATAATTGAGTCTAAAACTGTGCAATCTCCTGTGGCATCAGCGTAAAGAGAAGGAGTGCTGTCTGTTATAAAGCCGTTTACAGGAAGTGAAAATTTCCAACTGTAAAGACCTGCAACTAAATTTCCGTAGTTGTCTGCTGAAAGTGCGTAAAAAATATCTGTAAAACATTTATTTCTAAGCCGAGAAAATGCGTAAGTGTAAAAAAATGTTTGTGGTAAAAGTCGTCCGATGTTGTGAGTGTTTGCCAAAGTTAAGTTGTATTTTTCGATTAAGTTTCTATCGTCATAAATTTCTCTAGCAAGTTTGAAGCAATCTTGTTCATTTCCATCAACTTCAATAGGATATATATTTCCTCCATTCCAGACAAAATCACTTTCTTTTAAGCCACGCATACTTCCTTTTGTGTAAAGAATTATTGCTTTTAGATGTTTTTTATTTTCTAATGCTTTTGCAATACAAGCGCCTGTTTCTCCGTTTGAAATTGCAAGGACTGTTGCTTTTTTGTTTTGCATCAAAAGAATATGTTCTAAACAAGAAGCAAGGTACGAAATTCCAAAATCTTTGTGGCAACCAGTTGGACCGTGAAAAAGTTCTAGCAAATAAAGTTTTTCGTCAAGTTGTTTTAATTCTGGGCTAAAGGGAAACGCTTTTGTTGCGATATTTTCACAGATGATTGGACTAAGTTCATCTTTTATTAAAGCGTTTGTTAAAGTTCCTGCGATTGAAGAAAATGAAGTGTTTTCGTTCATATAGTAAATCCATGGACGCAAATTCATTTCTTTTGCAGGAATAAACATTCCTCCATCTTGGGGTAAGCAATCTACAATCGCTTGTGAAAATGTAACTATATTTTGTTTATTTCTTGTACTTGTTATATCCATTTTTAACCTCTGTATTTTATGATTTGTAAGCTAAATATTTATTGATAAATCCACAAGGACGATAAGTCATTTTTGCTTGGCGCATTCCTTCATCTCCTAAATCTTGCTCACGATTTATATACAAAACAGATTCTGGAAGATTTTTTACTGTAGCATTATTTATAAATTGATAAACGCCTTTGTAATTATTATCACCTTTTTCAAAATGCACAAGATAAGTTTTTCCATCTGGTAAAAATTCTCCGATACTCCATGCAACAGGTTTTTCTTCAACATAAGCGATAATTCCAGATAAAATAGAATTTTCATTTTTTATATCATCTAATGCATCGATACATTGATAATAATCTGTTTGTTTTAAATCTCTGTTTTCTGCCCAAAGTTCTAAAATTTTTAATGCATCTTTTGTATTTGTTGAATCTAAATTTTTTATGGAGATATTTGAGTTTTTTAAAAAAGCATTAACTAGATTTTTCTTTTTATGAAAATCCTTTCCGGATAAATTTGCTAAATCAATTCTGTTGTAAATATAATCAGAATTATCTCTGTCAAATTCTACAGTTATGTTCATTTCATTTAAAATATTTTGATATTTTTTATATTGAGATTCACTCATTAATTTCCAAAATTTAAATCTATCAAAACATTGTGGCAAAATTTCTTGAAAGAAAAATTTATTTTGTTCTAAACCATTTTCATCTTCTAAAACTGAAAAAAAAGTTTTTATTTTATTATCATGTTCATCAGTTCCAGTTAAAATATAAGAATTAGAATTTGGAATTTTAGAAATTTTGTGGTTAAATTTACCATTGTGAATAATTAAACTGTCAAAAGTTAATTCTGAAATTCCATCTTTTAATGAAAAAAATAAAGATTTTAGAGAATTTCGATATTTTTTATCTAAAGATACGAAGTTTGGAAATTCAGATATTGTTAAATTTTCTTCTATCATCATAAATTAAGATAGTACTTTATAACAAAAATATCAAAGCAAGTAAAGAGTTTTATTCAATTTTTGTTTTTTCATTTTCGCCACGAATTTTCATGGCGTGTTTTAAAAATGAAGCTTCTTTTTTTGCTTCTTCCACAATAATCAATGGTTTAGAATTTTGATTTGTAAACAAATATTTTACTTCCATTCCAAGTTGATTTAACGAAATATTTTGTTGCAAGAAAAAACTTGATACGATTAATAAAATTTCGATATAACCTAAAAATCCCATTGCGTCGTTTACTAATTTGATATTGAAATAAAAAATGAAAACAAAAAATATGAGTAAAACGATTTTGGCAATTTCTTTAACTCCAAAAATTAAAATGGCGATACAAACAGAACTTGCAACAAGTGAAAATGTGTTTTCTAAAAAAATATTTTTTATCGCTGGAGAATTTTGATAAGGTGAAATAAAAATTTCTATTAAAGTTGCAAATAAAGTTAAGTTTACTAAAAAAGAAAATAGATTTGAAATTTTATTTTCAAAAGAAATTATTCCCCGTAAATATAAAATGAAAGTAAAAAGTAAAGCGATAGTTCCAGAAATTAAATCTGGTTTTAAATCTAAAAATTTTTCTGAAGTGGTTTTCCAAAATAAAATCCCAGAAGATTCGGTGTATTTATGAATTGGTAACCAAAAAATAATACAGGCAATCAATGCTAAAAATAATCCGATAATTTCTTGAGTAAAAAATTTTTTCTTGTTTGTTGACTTTGTCTTTTCTTTCATAATAATATGGTAGCACGCAAATTTTTATATGTAAAGATTGATAATTAAAATTTGATAAATTATTTTTTTATGCGAAGGAAAATTGAAATGATAAAATTGATTGCACTTTTAGGAAATTACGGAAAACAATATAGTGGAACTAGACACAATGCGGCTTGGATTTTTGCAGAAAGTTTGACAGTTTATTCAAGTTTGAATTGGCAAAAAAAATTCAAAGGTCAATTTGCAACTGAATCAACAAGTGAAGGTTTGATTTATTATTTAAAGCCTGAAACTTATATGAATCTTTCTGGTGATAGTATTGGAGAAATTGCACATTTTTACAAAATTAAACCAGAAGAAATTTTGGTTGTTCATGATGAATTGGAACTTCCTGTTGGAACTATGAGTTTGAAATGGTCTGGTGGACTTGGTGGTCATAATGGACTTCGTTCAACAAAAGCAAATTTAGGAACACAAGATTTTTGGCGACTTCGTTTTGGAATTGGTCGTCCAAATCATCCTGATATTTCTGGATATGTTTTATCAGATTTTACAAAAGATGAAAGAATCACTTTAAGTCAAATTTTTGTTACTGGCGAAGAATTATTGAATAAATTAAAATCAGAAGATCCAAACAAATTGCTTGAGAAATATAAAAAAGTGAGTGTATAATTTTTTTAGAAAAATTAAAAAAAATTTTAAAAAAAACATTTAAAACTTAATTTTAAACCTATAATAATAGCGTTAAGAAAATTTGTGTTACAAATATTTCTTGGTGCAAAATGTGCAACCTTTGCACTGATTTTGCCTTTTCGTAAAATTATACAGAGGAAAAGTTAATGAAAGTTTTATTTGTTACATCAGAACATCCTAAAAATACCTGGGGTGGTTTAGGAACTTTTACAAGGGAATTTACAAAAGTTCTTAGACGATATTGTCAAGTTGTTGTGGTTTATTTTCATTTTGATAATGATGAACCACCAGCTCCTGATTCAACAATTGATTATGTCCTTGTTCCAGAAAAAAAGTTTAAAGCCTTTGCACCAGAAGCACAAGTTTTAGAAGCTGCCGCATCTTTAAGATCACAACTTCAACCTATAATGAATATTTTTAATCCAGATGTAATTCATTGTAACGATAGACAAACTTTTCTTCCGTTTAGATTTGATAAAAATGTTTTATATTCTTCTCATCTTTTATTTTGCGACTTACTTTCTATGCAAGGTTTAGATGATATTTATTTTCAAGAATTAAAAATTGAAAAGTCAGCATTAATGAATAGTTGTCTTTCAGTTTTTTATTCTGACTTTGCACAAAAGAGAGCAAGTAATTTAATTGCAGGAAAGTTTAATCCAGTAATTTTACCATTAGGTTTTAATCCTGAAAAATTTAAAAATTCATTATTGAATAAAAAAGAAAAAATCAATGTTGGATATTTTGGAAGATTTGAAAATGTACAAAAAGGATTTTTGAATTTTATCAATTCTGTAAATTTACTTGGAAAAGAATTTAAAGAAAAAAATAATGTAGAATATTTTTTATATGGTAGAGGAGAAATTTCAAGTTCTGTTGATTTATCTTTATTCAATGTTCCAAAATTTTTGCAAGGAGAAGATTTATATAAAGCTTACTCACAGATGGATATTGTTGTAATGCCAAGTAGATATGAACCTTTTGGTTTAACAGGTTTAGAAGCTATGGCCAGTGGATGTTTGTTGCTTGCTACAACGGGTTTAGGAATGGATACTTATATGAATCCAGGGAAGAATTGTTTAGCGATTCCGCAAAATTCCGAAGGTGTAAGTGTTGTTTTAAAAGATGCAATTTTAAATATTGAAAAATATAAACCTTTAAGAGAATGTGCTTTTGAAAGTGTGAAGAAATTTACTTGGGAAAGATGTGTAAAAAGTCATTTCTATTTTTATTCACAAATTTCTCAAAAAAGATTTTTAAATTTGAAAAGTGCTTATCGTCCTGAATTGTATAATTTTATTTCTAAAATTAATAATGATTCTTTGCAAAAAAAAGAAAATGAAAAATTTGAATTAAAATTTTTAACAAATCTTTTATATAAGTTACAAAATGAAATTCAATTTGAAAATAAAAGATGTCTTGTGATTTCTAATTTTGCAAAGCCAGAAAGAATTACAAAAAATTTTTTGAATTGTGATTGTATCAATTTGTTAGAAAATTCAGAAAATGGAATTTTATATAGAAGTGAATGTTTGCCTTTTGTAGAAAAATTTTATGATTTTGTTATTGCAATAAATTACTTTGAAACTTGTTTAAATTTCGATTTATCAATTTCAGAACTTTTTAGAATTGCTAGAGAAAAAATATTTTTGTTTGTAAATCATAATGAAGAAAATAATTTGCAAACATATTTTATGAATGAAAAGGAGGTGTTAGATGAAATAGAAAAAAATGCAAATTATATTTTTGATTCTAAAATTGAAAATCAAAATGATTTATTAGGATTAATTAGAATTGAAAATATGAAAGCAAAAGAAAATATCAATAACAAATGTATGGCTAATTGATAATGTTAAATAAATTGCAAATGTTTATCATTTGAAAAAAATAGAGCAAAGATAAATTTTGATAAGTTTTGTTAAAATTTATTGGGAGTCTATCAAAAAGTAAATTGTACATTTGTTGGAGAGATAAATGAAATGTTTTATTGAAAACTTTAGAGAGTTGGACATTGACGAGCTTTTAGCAGTTAATGGTGGGTATGGAAGTAGTTCTAAATCTTACGGAGCTACATCGTCAAGTGGTTCTGGAAACCAATCAAGTTGGGATGTTTGGGTTGCAAACAAAGATGGACGAAATAGCGCTGGGGAAGTAACTCGGCCACACGACCCATATCGTGATATGCCAAAAAATTCCGGTAATTACGATGCACCTTCGTTTGTTCCAGATAATAGTATGACGAGTACTCCTAAAAATCCGCTGTATATACAACAAAGAGATTTTTCAAGTATTTATGGTAATGCGTTTGGGAATACAGCTTGTGCTGCAACATCATTACTTAATGAAATTTCTGAAAGATATACTTTAGAAACAGGATTAGTAATGACTAAAGAACAATCTATTGCTGCAATGAAAGCTGCTGTAAGTGCGGGACATATAGGTAGTAGTAAAATAGCTAATAATGGTGTTGAAATATTTGATGCTACTGTTAATGATTGGGCTGCTGCGGCAAATACAATGGCTGATGTAATTGGTTTAGCAGGAAACTATTCTTATACAACTGATTCTTCTCAAGTTAGTGCTACAATTTATGCATGGGATAAAAATGGAGATGGGTATGTAGATCATTTTGTAAATGATATAGGAAATGGTCAATATTATGATCCATGGACGGGAGAAACTGGAAATGTTAGTGGATTGAAATTGGCTACTACTGGATTAGGTGAATCTCGGACATTAAAATATACAAACTAATGTTTTAGTTTGTTTCTAATTAATTAAGGCTGTCAAAAAAAAATAATTGGCAGTCTTAATAAAACTTTGTAGGGAGAAAAATATGAAAAAAATTATTGCTTGTTTATTTACTTTATTTTTGGTTGTTGGTTTATTTGCGACGGTAACACCTGAATCTGTTATTGAAAAAATAGAAAGTTTAGATTTTTGGTGTTTTGATAAAAAGCTATCTGAAGGTAATGATAAAGCTTATATCAATATTAGATTGCAATCAGCAACAGATTTTACAAGGATAACTCGAAACAGTTTGGATAGGGATTTGTATCCAAATCAGCATACAATGACTTTTGATGAAGTGAAATCAGTTTTTAAATCTTGTAATAATTTGATGTTTGGATATTCTTATTCGACTATTGCAAAATATTATTGGAAAGAAGGTAAAGAACTTTCTTATTCTGTTCAGTACACTCAAATAAAAACTGGACCTATAGAATGTGCTGGGACTTATGTAATTCGTGTGTTTTTTGAAGATAGTGTACTCACAATTTTATTACAAGATTCATCAACTTATATTGAGCAAAAAAAAGATTACAAAATACTTAATGAGTTGTGTTTTTACAAAGATGGAAATTTGTTAGATAAAAGTAAAGGGACTGAAAGAACAAAAGGCTATTATTGGAAAAATGAAGAAAGTATAAAAACATTTTATAATATGTTAAAAAATAAAAATTCTTCATTGCCAAAGTCGGCTATAAATTTTCAAACTGGTGTAGAAAAAATTTTTGAGATTCTAGATAGCTATAAGTAGAAATTATTAATTGTAAAAAGATATTTTGAGCTTATAATTTCATTTACTAATAAAACCTTGTAAGGAATACTATGAAAAAATTTATTTTAAGTTTAATGATTGGGTTTGTGTTATTGGCTTGTGCAAGTGGAACTGAAAGTTCAGAAAAAAAACTAGCAGAAAAATACGAACTTACTACATTTAATTTTGGTAATTTAGAATTTCAGTTACCAAAAGAAATTCAAAAGAAAGGAAGTTCCTCAAGTGCTGATTCGGTTACTTATAGTATTCGTTATACCAGGTTGGATGAATTTTTAAAACAACCTGGATATATGTTAAATACTCCAATTAATGAAATGAAAGAAACGAATTCAGAAATAACAATGGAAATTCTTAAAGATATGCTAAAACAAAAACAATCTTTTGCATCAGTGAACGCATACAGTTTAAATTACTATGAGGAAACATGGAATCTTATCGATAAAGACTCATGTTTTGGTGATTCAATTTTTGGTGCAGGAGATGTTCCTTCTTTTGCATCATATTTAATTACTATCTATGATGATAAAGGTTTTTATTCAATTACTATATCTACAAAATCATTAAAAAATATGAATCAAAAATATCCAGAAATTTTTAATTTACAAGGTGATTGTCTGTTTTGGGGATCAATAAAAAATGATAAACGAGCTTGCATAAGATTTTGGGAATTAATATCATCTCGTGATAAAAATTTGCCAGAAGAATTAATTTTGTTACAGGATGCTTATGAAATCTTTTTAGAAACACTTAAGTTTAAGTAAATATACAAAATTACGTAAAAAGATTTTAACTAATTTCAAGACTGTCAAAACAACTTGGCAGTCTTGAAAAAATCTTTGGAGGAAAATATGAAGAAAATAATTTTAAGTTTAATGATAGTTTTTATATTATTAAGCTGTGCAAGGGGAACTGAAAGTTCAGAAAAAAAACTAACAGAAAAATATGAACTTGCTACATTCAATTTTGGTAATTTAGAATTTCAGTTGCCAAAAGAGTTTCAAATTACGATAAGAAATTCTACTAAAAAACCATCTGGTTCTTATATTGAAAAAGTAACTGTTGATGAATATTTAAAACTTCCTATTTATATGATAAATGAAAAAGTTTCAAATATGGTGAGTCAAGGGAAAATAGTTACTTCTGATGATTTGAAAAAACTTTTGTCACAAGGTGAACCCGATATTTTATTATCCTATTTTGGTTTAACTGATATTTGGGAAAGTTATAAAAAAATAAATATTAATGATAAAGAAATTATAGGAGAAACATATTTTTCAACAGGTGATGTTCCTAGTTATTTTGGTTACTCAATTGGATATTTATACAATGATGTAATTTATAGAATTTATCTTTTTACAGAATTCTCTGAAAAAATGAAAGAAATTTATCCACAAATTTTTATGGAAGATAATGGTTATTTGTTTTGGAAACATAATCCAAATGGAAAAAATGGTCGTGTTCAATCATGGGAATTAATATCAAATAAAGATAAAAAATTACCAGCTGAATTAATTTTATTACAAGATGCTTACGAAATCTTTTTAGAAACGGTTAAATTTAAGTAAATATACTAAACGTAAAAAATAGTCAATCTTTTTCAAAGACTGTCAAAAAAAAATTACAGTCTTTGAAAAAGATCTTTGGAGGAAAAATGAAAAAATATATTTCTATTTTGTTAACTGTTATGTTATTAACAAGTTTGTTAGTTTTTGGACAAGAAAAAACTAATCAAGATTTAAATACTTCTCAATTGGAATTAATTCCAAATGTTGATAGTGATGATTCAGAGTATAATGATCCTCGTACTTTAGAGTTTTGTTTTCAAGATGATGATGAAAGAACACTTTGTCTTTATCACAATATTAGAAAACAAAAAAATATTGATTTTGAGGATTATGAAGTTTATGCTGAATGGGCACTAAAAAGAGAAACTATAAGATGGGTTAAGCAAGAAATAAATGAAGTTTCTGTCATTTGGAATTATAGTAACGGTGCATTGTTAAAAATGGAAACATCTTCTTCAAATTGGAAAACAAAAAGAGGGATAAAGGTCGGTGATCCAATTTCGAAAGTTATAGATAACTATTCTCCAGATTCAAATGTATCATATTATAATTTTGAAACAAGAGAGATGACTGTAATTTCAGAGAAAAAGAATCCATTATTATTTTTAAGAGAAGATAATGAAGGTGTTCTTGTATATGTTGCAAATTTAGTTGCTGAAGAAATTATGAATATAAGATTTACTCAGAAGGATGGAATTATTACAAAGATAGAAATATATTTTAGTACTTAAAATTATTTGGTTCTGTAAAAATTTATTTTACTAAGGCTGTCAACAAATGGCAGTCTTAGAAAACTTTGAAAAATTAATCTAAGTATAAAAAAATAATAAGTAGGTTTCGTTAATAAATTATTCTTAAATTTTTGTTCAGTAAATAAATTAATCAAAGGAAATTTTTAGTGAAAGAAAAATTAGTTATGCAGCATGATGAAACTGATTGTGCTGCAGCTTGTATTGCGTCTATCGCAAAGTATTACGGAAAAAATATTTCTATTTCAAGGATTCGGCGTTTGGCGGGAACTGATCAAATGGGAACTTCTGGTTTAGGAATTGTAAAGGCTGGAACTCAATTAGGATTTTTGTGTAAAGGTGGAATTTCAAACACAAAAGAACTTTCTAATGAAATTCCATTTCCAATAATTTTACATCTTAAAAAAGATTTAATGGACCATTACGCTGTCTTGTATAAATCAAAAAATAAAAAATTTTTACTTGCAGATCCAGATGAAGGATTTAAAAAGGTACAACTTTCTGATTTAGAAAAAATATGGAGTGGAATATTTTTTATTTTTGTTCCAGAACAAAAATTTGAAAGTGTTAAAAATTCAAATTCAGTTTTTTCAAAATTTTTATTTTTATTAAAGCCCCATAAGAAAACTATTTTTCAATGTTTTTTATCTGGAATGATTTTATCTCTTTTAGGAATTGTATCATCTTTTTATTTTAGATTTTTAATTGACGAAGTTTTATACAGCGAATTGGAATCAACTTTAACAATTATGTCTTTGGGGTATTTAGTTGTGATTTTGATTCAGAATTTAATTAGTTTTTGTAGAAATCAAATTATTATGTATATGAGTAATAAAATTGATATTGTTATGATAAAAGAGTATTTGACTCATATTTTAAAATTACCATTAGATTTTTTTATTACAAGAAAAACTGGAGAAATTCTTTCAAGATTAAATGATGTTTCAATGATTAGAAATTTATTATCATCAACTTTTGTTACGGTGATAATTGATGTATTTATGTTTTTCTTTGGTGGAATTTTTTTATTCACTTGTGGCTCAAAATTAATTTTAGTTGCGATGATTCCTGTTTTAATTTCTGCGATTGTATCATGGATTTTTATTCGTCCTTATAAAATAAAATTAAAAGACAAAGCAAAACTTGAGGCAGAAAAACATTCTCAAATTGTTGAAAGCATAAATAATATTTCTGTAATAAAAGCGTTATCAATAGAAAATAAAATTTTTGAAAGGCTTGAAACTAAAATTGTAAACTCAATAAAAAAAGGAATAAACTTAGGTAATTTGAGTAATACTCAAAATTCAATTCAACATTGTTTATCGCAGTTTGGAACTTTGCTGATTTATTGGGTTGGTAGTATTGCAATTATTAATAATGAAATTACTTTAGGTCAGTTGATTTCTTTTGTAACTTTGTCTGGATATTTTTTAGGTCCATTTTCTAGAATGTTAAATTTACAACATACTTTACAAGAATGTTTAATTTCTTCTGAAAGGTTTTGTGAGATTTTAGATATTGATGAAGAAGATGTTGATAACTCATCTAATAAAACTACAGAAAAAAATTCTTTAGTAAAAATTGAAGAATTTAACAAGCCGATTAAAATTGAAAATTTATCATTTAGTTATACGGGAAGAAGCAAAGTTATTGATGATATTTCATTTGAAATAAATCCCGGTGAAAAAGTTGCCTTTGTTGGTTCTTCTGGTTCTGGTAAAACAACTATGGTAAAACTTTTGATGAAGTTTTATTCAGCCCAGTCAGGAAATATTTTTATCAACGATTTTTCAATTTCAGAAATTGATACAAAATCATATAGAAAAAAAATTGCCTATGTGCCACAAGATGTAATGTTGTTTAGCGGAACTATTGCAGAAAATATTACATTAGGAAGTGAAGATGTAACTTTTGAAGAAATTATAGAAGTGAGCAAAAAAACAAAATGTTACGATTTTATTCAACGATTACCAAAAAAGTTTTTTACTTATGTTGGTGAACATGGAGCTAGTTTGTCTGGAGGTGAGCGACAACGAATTTCTTTAGCAAGGGTTTTGATTAAAAATCCTGATGTTCTTATTTTGGATGAAGCAACAGCAAGTTTAGATAGTTTTTCTGAAAGTGAAATTATGAATACAGTAAATTATGAATTAAAAAATATTACAACAATAATTGTTGCTCATCGTTTATCCACGATTGTAAGTTGCGATAAAATTTTTGTATTCGATAAAGGAAAAATTGTGGAACGAGGAACTCATGAAGAATTGATTTTGAAAAATGGGTTTTATAAAAAAATGTGGGATATACAAAATAATCTTGGAGGTAAATTTGTTGAAAAAAGTGATATTGCATGATGAAAAATATTTGGTTTCTTTATCAGATGTTTTTTTGCAAAAGTCTTCAAAGTGTGGATCTGTAATAATTTATTCTGTATTTTTTATTATTTGTATTTTATTATTATCAATTTGTTTTATTAAAGTCGACGAAGTTATAAAAGTTCAAGGTGTTGTAAAAACAGAAACTAATATTTCTACAGTTAAAAATGTTGTTTCTGGAAAAATTATAAAAGTAAATTTTTTTCCAGGTAAGAAAGTTTATAAAGATGAATTGCTATTCAAAATTGATGATGAAAATTTAATATCTGAGCTAAAAACACAAAATGAATATTTGAAATTTTATGAAAATGAATTGTCTGTTTATAATAATTTAATTTCATTGATTAATGATGAAA
Source organism: Treponemataceae bacterium (assembly GCA_036307825.1). GTDB lineage: Bacteria > Spirochaetota > Spirochaetia > Treponematales > Treponemataceae > RGIG9060. Next base: position 17,593 of record JAXJWW010000069.1, read on the forward strand.
ATTTGAATTACAAAAATTATTCTCAAGATGTTTTATTAAAATATTATACATACTTATCAACAATAAAAAAAATGCAAAAAGAAATTACGATAAGTGAAGATTTGTACAATGATGAATTGAATAAACCAGAAAATCTTACAAGTAAAAAATCTTTAAGAGATAAAAAATCAAATTATGAATATTTGAAACTTGGATTGGATGAATATAAATTAAAATATAAAAATGAAATTACTGAACAAATAAAAAATTATGAAAAGCTTTGTTTGGATTTAAATAATAAAATTAAAAATTTAGAATTGGAAATAGAAAAAACAAATGTGCTTTCACCTGTGGATGGTTATGTTCAAGAGATATTAAATTTTAATGAAGGTGATTTTATTTTCTCTTCTCAAGAAGTTGTAAAAATTATTCCTTCTGAAAATAATTTATTTAAAGCTCAACTTTATCTTAGAACTTCTGATGTTGGAAAAGTTGTTGAAGGGTTACAGGTAAAACTTAGATTTCCTGCGTATCCTTTTTATGAATATCGTGGTTTAACTGGAAAAATAGATACTTTGGATTTTGATACAACAAATGTTAATAATACAAGTTTTTACAAATTAAATTGTGAATTTGATAAAAACTTTTTAGTTGATAAAACTGGTAAAAGTTATGATTTGCGTTCTGGTTTAGATATTGATGCAAGAATTATTGTAGATAGAAAAACTATAATTAAACTTTTATTAAAAAAATTGGATTTAGATTTATGAGCAAAAATTATTTAATTAAAATTTTTTGTATAATTATTCATTTTTATATTTTACAAAATATTTTTTCATTGGAAAATAATTTTGATGAAGAATATATATCAAAATTTTTAGAATCTCAATTGTTTGAAATTCAAGATTATCAAAATCAAATTTTTCAAGAAAAAATATATTCAGAAAAATATAATCAATTAAAAAATAAATGGATGCCAAATTTTTATATATCTACTGGTACTGATTATTCTTACGATTCTGATTATCAAATTAAAAATCCACATGAATTTTATTATTCTAACAAATTAAATTTTTCTCAAAAACTTCCTTTAGGAATTTCTTTTGATGCTGAATTGTTTTCATTTTCAGGTAATTTAGATAAAGATAAAATTTTGCATACTTTTGATTATCTTGGAAGTTTGCAATTTGCAGTTCCAGTAATGTCTTATCTTTTGGGTTTTACTGATGATTTAATTTTTATAGAAAAAAATGAAACTCAAAATTATTTGAATTATACAACTATTGGTTCTAAAATTACAAAAAAACAAATTGCTAATTTTTTAAAAGAAAACATTGGAAGATATTTATATAATTTTGAATTAGTAAATTTTTATTCTGCAAAAGAAAAAGTTTTGACTGAAAAGCAAAATGATATTGAAAAAATGTTTTTAGAAGGGCAACTTTCATTTTCTGAATTGATAAATGTAAAAAATGAAATATTGCAAAATAGTGATTTATATAATAATTCGATTTATGAATTAAATCAAATTGTTACTTTGTTAGAAAATTCTGGTTGTGATGTTTCCCAAATTAAATTTGATTTACAAGATTGGATTTTATATTGTAGTAAAAATGAAAATTCAATTTTCGATGATTTTATAAATCATGATTATCAATTTTATCAATTGCAATCTCAATGGATAAATAATGTAAAATCTTACAATCAAAGTTTTCCTAATTTATATATTTCTTTTTCAACGATACCAACTGGAACTAAACGAAATTATTTTGAAGAAAATCTTTCGTCCTTAGAAAGTTTTTCTTATTATTGGTCAACAGTTGATTCCTGTAAAATAAATTTGAGTTTATCAATGAAAATAAATTTAATGAGTTATGATGAAGCTTTTGTTAATAAAAAAATTCTTGAAGTTGAAAAACAATTATTTGAACAAAAATTATCATTGTTATCAAAAAAAAGAGTTGAAGAAACACAGCGTAGAAATAAAAATTATCAATATTATTTTTCGCTTTATGAAAATTCTAAAATTATTTATTTTCAGGAAAAAGAAATTTTTGCTTCCCATGAAAAAATGTATCAAAATTCTTTAATTAGTAAATATGATTATTTATCTTCAAAATTTTATCTTCGACAATTGTATTTTGATTATGTGGAAAAATATTTGAATTATTACAAATTTTTGCTTTCTTGTTTCTAAATAAAGTAACAGAAAAGGTTGACTGTATATTTTAACACTGATATAATCAAATTAAGTAATTTTTTATAGGATGGTATATAAAATATGTCTTCAACAATGATTTCGCATATTCTTGCCTTCGTAATCTATTTAAGTTTTATGATTATGATTGGTGTAATGTATGCAAAAAAGAACAATTCTTCAAGTGATTTTTTCTTAGGTGGTCGAAAGGTTGGGCCTTGGATGACAGCTTTGAGTGCAGAAGCATCTGATATGTCAGGTTGGCTTTTGATGGGATTGCCAGGTCTTGCATATCTTGGTGGTATGAAAGAAGCTTTCTGGACAGCATTAGGTTTGGTAATCGGTACATATCTTAACTGGTTAATTGTTGCAAAACCTCTACGCAAATGTACTATTGCTTTTGGGGATGCAATTACAATTCCAGAATTTTTGACTAATCGTTTTAAAGATAAATCAAAAGTTTTATCAACTGTTTCTGTAATTTTTATCATTGTATTCTTTACAATTTATACAGCCAGTGGATTTGTTGCATGTGCTAAACTTTTTAATAGCGTATTTGGTTTACCATATCATGTTGGTTTGGTAATGGGTACAATCGTAATTCTTCTTTACACAGTTCTTGGTGGATATTTAGCAGTTTGTGCAACAGACTTTATTCAAGGAACATTGATGTTTATTGCTTGTATTGTTGCTGCAATCGTTATGGTTTGCGTTTTAGGTGGACCTGCTAATGCTGCTGAAAGTGTAGCAACATTTAGCCAACGAGCAATCGCTGGAGAATTTGGCGAAGCAATGCAAGGTAAATTTTTAGCAAATCAAAACTATGGTGTAGTTTCAATTATTTCTGCACTTGCTTGGGGATTAGGATATTTTGGAATGCCACATATTTTGGTTCGCTTTATGGGAATTCGTTCAAATAAAGATGTTGCTCTTTCTAGAAGAATTGCAACTGTTTGGGTTGTAATTGCTTTTATCGGAACTTTAATTGTTGGTTCTTTAGGAACTGTTTACTTGCCACAAATTCTTTCACCTAGTGCTGCAGAAACTGTATTTAGTGCAACAATTCAAAAAATGTTCCCAGCATTTATCGGTGGAATTTTCTTGTGTGCAATTTTAGCCGCTGCAATGAGTACAGCAGACTCACAACTTTTGGTTGCATCTTCAGCTTTCAGTCAGGATATTTTCAAAGGCTTAATCAAAAAAGATGCTTCTGTAAAAGAAGTTTTAAGTATCAGCCGAATTGCAGTTTTCATTATTGCCGCAATCGCATTTGTTCTATCTTTGGATGAAAACAGTTCTATCTTTGGATTAGTTAGTTACGCTTGGGCAGGATTTGGTGCAACTTTTGGACCTCTTATTCTCTTAGCATTGTTCTGGAAAGGGGTAACTGCAAAAGGTGCAATTGCAGGATTGATTACTGGTGGTGTAACAGTTGTTGCATGGCATAATATTCCAGCTTCAGTAAATCCAATTTTTGGAGTTTACGAAATTTTACCAGCTTTCATTTTATGTTTGGTTGTTGCAGTTGTTGTAAGTCTTTTGGATAAAAATAAAGACCCACAAGTTATTGCAGAATTTGAAGCTTTCAAAAAAATGGAAGACTAAGAAGAAATTAGATTTTAAAAATTTTGTGCCGAAGTATTTTGTTAATGAAATTTTTCGGCACAATTGATTGATTTTAATTTTCAATTAGAATATCGATTTTCAAATCGTTTTTATTTGAATTTATAAAAAATAAATTTCCTGTGCGTTGTGATTGGTACGGAGAATCTTTTGCAAATTTATATAAAAATGAATTTGGATTTTCGTCATTTTGATTTAAGGCAACAGCGACTTCAAAGTTGTTGCCTTTTTCATTTTTAAAAAGCATATAAAAAGTTTCTGACATTTGTTTGCCATAAAGATTATAAACTCTATCCCCTGTAAGCAAAAAACTTCCGTCCTTTTCTTTTTCTGAAAAAAATAAAGTTGTAAAAGATTTTGTTAAATCATAATTATTTATTTTAAATCTTAAAATTTTATTTTGATTATTTTTACTTTCTGAAATTTGTTGTTGAGTTGTATTCGTTTGGACTTCATTTTTATTTTGTAAATTTTTTTCTGATACTTGTTGAGGTTGTGAATTTATTTTATCAACTTGTGCTTGTAATTGTTCTAACCGTTGTAAAATTTGAGTTAAAATTGTATTTGTTGCAACAGAATTATTTGTGGAAGTTAATGAAGAAGAATTTAACAAAGTTGAAGACAATGTTGATAAAGATGATAAATCTGCTTCAGTTGTTTTTTCAGTTGAAAGATTTGACAAAATCGAATTTAAATCTGTAATTGAACCTAATGGATTTGATGATGACATCTGCAATAAAGAAGCCGCACTTACAGAAGGATTTTGATTTTTAGAATTTGCATTTCCATTGGATTTTGTATTTGAAGTTTGTTTGTTATTTTGTACAGTAGGCTTTGTTTTTACAGAAGGACTTGAAATTGTAGGCATACTTGGCATGGTAGGCATAGAAGGAGATTCTGCGAACAAAGACGAACTGTCAAAATTTATTATCAAAAGAAAAAGTGAAAAAATGAAAATTTTAGTTTTGCAAAAATTTTTACAAAGATGCAAGGCTTTCTTCGATAAGTTCAAGTCGTGTTGTAAGTTGACTGATAGTTTTTTCAAGGCGACTTTTCTCCTTTTCAAGACGAGTCTTTTCGTCAATTTCTTTTGCCTTCTTTTTCATTAAGGAACGAACTGTATCAGGACTTTTTCCTTCTTCAATATTTTGTTGAACTTCGGCTCGTTTTGCAGGAGTTGCTGAGGCTACAATTTTCATATTTTCAAAACCGATTTTTGGGTCGATATTTGAAACGCTGATTTTTGTAATTGTTTTTGCTGCCGAACGAGGAAGTTGCAAAACTCTGTCGATATAATCTTCGTAGCGAATATTTGCGTCTTGGCATAATTGATGTGCCTTGGCTAAAAGTTTTCCAAACTCAATCATCAATTTTCCGTTTTGTTCAAGATAATTTTTTTTGATTTCGTCTGTGAGTTGAGCAAGTTCCGGAGCATCTTCTAAACCGATTACATACAAACCTTTTTTTTCGGCAACTTCCAACAAGCTGTGAAATTTTGCCCAAAATTCATTTGTGTGGCAACGAGAATTTTTGGGACAAAGCCCTTTTGACATTTTTTCTTGTTCCACAGTTACTAAGTGATGTGTGTATTCGTGAATCGCTGTGTATATCAATTGATTATCAGATTTAAAATTCAAATTGTGCAAAATAATTTCGTGGCTTTCTGGCTTGTAAAGTCCATTCACTTTTTTGCTTTCTTTTCCACTCATTGTAACTGTAAAATCAATTTCAGTTTCTTCTATTGAAAGTAAGATTTCTTTTATTTGGTCATTGTTCATGATAAAACTCCCATTTTTGAAAGAATGATTGATGCCGCTACCGTACTTGCTGTTTCTGTGCGTAAAACTCTTGTTCCCATACTGCACAAAGTAAATCCATTTTGAACAAGTAAATTTCGTTCTTTATCTGTCCAACCTCGTTCACTACCGATGGCAGCAAATATTTTGTACTCAGAAATATTGTCATCAAAATTATCTAAAAATTCAGTAAGTGAAATTTTGCTTTGAATATTATCAAGAGCAATCAAAATCACTTTTTTAGAATAATGAGTTTTCAAAATATTTTCAACGCATTCTTTTAAATTTTGAAAAAGAGTCAATTTGGGGATATGAGTGCTTTTTGCTTGAACAGTTCCGTCTCGGAGTAATTCTAAAGCAGTTCCTTTTTCAACAATATTTGATTGCATGTAAGATTTTTCTCCAAGTTCAGTTCCTGTAAGATAAATTTCTTCAGTTCCTAAACCTGCCATATCCCTAAAAAGTCGTTTTAACTGAATTGGACGAGGAAATCCAATTATCATGGAAAGTGGATAAAGTGGTTTCCCGTCAGTTTCTTCTATAAAATCAAAGGAAATTTCAGTTTCATCAATTTTTGTGATTTTTGCTTTTCCTGCTTTTCCACCGATAATTCCAGCGTCAAAAAATTCACCTTCTTTTTTGTGCAAAATTTGAGTTATGTGCTTTCCTCGATTATCTTTTATAGAAAGAGGAAGATTGATTTCAGATTCTTCAAATAAAACGATATTCATATTGTTAAATTATATCTTAGCAAGTTTTTTCTGTCTATAAATTCGTCTTGGATATCAAGATTTTACAGTAATTTTATCAATTGACAGTGACAAAACCATAATGTAAAATTAAATTATGTTCATTTTTAAGTGAGGTAATTAATATGAAAAGAATAAGTTTTAGTTTATTAAATGTTTTTTTTAGTGTTGTTTTAATTCTTTCCTCCTTCATGGTTGTAAGTTGTATTGATTTTGATTCTTTAATAGCTAATACTGAGCCACCACAAAATCTTAAGGTTGAGCAAGTTTTTACAAATGCAATTGCAATTTCTTGGAGAGGAAATAGTACTTATTATGGCTATGTTGTATATGTTTCAAAAACACCTGATATTTCTAAGGCAGAAATAATAGATGTTGATGATAACACTTCCGTTGCTATTAGCGGTTTTGATCCTTTGACAACATATTATTTCTGGGTTGCTGGTTCATTTTTTTCTAGAATCGGAAATCCTTCAGAAATGATAAGTGCTACAACTTTAGTAGATGGACCAACTGAGGCAAAACTTGAGATTGTTGATAATAATAATAATTTAGTTGTATCTTTTAATAAAGCACAAGCTGCAACAGGATATAATATTTACTATAATACAAACTCTAATTTGGATTCAGATGAAAAAGTATCTGTGAATGTTAGCAAATTAAATTATAATGATGGGTTTTATTCTTATGAAATGAAAAATTTTGCTTCAAAAGATGGTATGTATTTTGTTTGGATTACAGGAACAGCTCCAAATAGTGAAAGTTCCAATTTAGCTTCTGCTTTTGCTAGAAAAGGAATTCCTGAATATCAATTTAAAATTGAAGAAGGTCAAGAATCAGGTTATGTAGAACTTGAAACAAATGGTAATAGGGCTACATTAGTAAAAATCAATCTTGATAAAGAAAACATTTCTGATTCACAGTCTGGAAAAGTTGATTCTTCAGTAAAAGAAAAATCTATTTTTGATTATCCTGTTTATTATATAAATGGAACTAAACTTCCAAGAGGACTTCTTGTTGATGAAAATGATATTGTTGATTCTTCAAAAGTTATTCGTTTAGAACACGAGCCAAGTAAAAATTTTACTTTCAATATGTCAGATTTAAACGTGAAAAAATCAAGAAGTTATTTAAATGACAGTGAAGATTCTGATTTTAGTTCTTACGAAGTAGGTGATTCTCGTTATTTTTGGATTGATTCTGTAAATTCTTTCGGACAAACAACTTTTAAAGAAATTCGTGCAACATTACAAGTTGAAGGTGAATATGGATATATTTGGGTTGCAGATTCAAATTATTCTATTTCTTATCAGGATTCAGATTCAGATAACAAATTAAAATTATGGCAGTTAGAAGATATTTCTGATACTTTTGATAAAATGTATCAAGCTGAAACTTCAATTTTTGGAAAAACTTACAAAGAGCAATATGATGAAATGTGGGACTATGGTTTAGTTGTTCCAAAGGAAAAAATTTCAATTTTACTTTTTGATATAAGCGGTGACTATGATGCAAATCAAAGTGGTGGTATTTTAGGATATTTCTGGGCAAAAGATATGCTTCCTAATGAATATACTGATACAGAAGAAGTAGGATATCTGAAATCTAACGAAGAAGAAATTTTTTACATGGATGTTCACTTTTTAGATAAATTTCCTAGTTTAGCTTTAGGAACATTGGTTCATGAATTTCAACATATGTTACACTTTGTAAATAAAACAGTAAAATATGCATCAGAAGATGTAGGTTCAGAAACTTGGTATAATGAAATGTTTTCAATGCTTACAGAAGATTTATTTGCTAAAGAATTAGATATTAATTTACATGAAATTATAGATGTTTATATAAAATCTTTTATGACAGGATACGCTTCAAAAAGTTTAACAACTTGGAATGATGATAACTTATCTTATGGATATTCATATTTGTTAGGTGCTTTCGTTGCAAGAAACTATGGTGATGGAATTGAAGTTGTAAAGGAAATGGCTTCAAATGAATATTTCAATATAGAATCCATAGTTGAAGCAATAAAAACTGTAACAGGTGATGATGATTTTACAGAAGAAACTTTATTCAAAGATTTTACAAGAGCCCTTTGTTATCCAGAAGGAATGTTAGAAGAAAACGAAGTTAATGCTTTATTATATGATGTTCGTCACTTTGATAAAGGAATCATCACTTCTATAGAAGAATTGGATCCAGACAGTGATATTGATTTTGATATTTATCTTGAACCGATTATTTTTTCAGATTATTCACTTGTAGCACAAGATTCAAGTGGTCAAATTTTTACAATAATTGGTCCTTATCAGTATACAAGAAATAATCAGTATAATCAGAATAATGTTATTTGTGGTAAAGGTTTTGCCCTTCAAGATTTAGGTGTTTTTGATGACTCAACTGAATTTTATTATAATGAGCCATCTAACACAAATATCAAAGAATATTTTATAGTGCAGTAATTTTATGATTATTTCAAAGTTAGAAAAGACAGCGTTTAAGGTTCTCAAAGAGGTTTGTGGTGTAAAAAAAGATGAGAGAGTTCTCATTATTACAAACGATAAAAAACAGGTTGAAAAAATCAGCCTTGCATTTTACAAGGCAACACGAAAACTAAAGGCTTTTCCTACGATTGTTGTTCAACCTGTAAAAACTCTTTTAGATTATGCTGATAAGGCGGTCATTTCTGCTTTGGAATCTGTACCTAATGTAGTTTTATCAATTTCTCACAATAAACTGGGGAAGGACGAAAAAGCAAGTAAAAATCCTTACAAAACTGAAGATGGCAGAGAGTTTTCTAGCATTTTTAATTATTTGCGTGAAGGTACAAAACAACTTCGTGCAATTTGGACTCCGGGTTTAACTGTTGATATGTTTTGTAGAACAGCCAATGTAAATTACAAATTGATGAAAGAACGATGCAAAGTTTTATCTGAAATTTTAACACAGGCTGAATATGTGCAAGTTACTTCTCCTGGAGGAACTGATGTAAAAGTTGATATTTCTACACGCAAGGCTTTTTGTGATGACGGAGATTTTACACAAAATGGTTCTGGCGGAAATATTCCTGCTGGGGAAGTTTACATTTCTCCTGTGGTTGGAAAAACTGAAGGCAAAATTGTTTTTGATGGTTCAATTTCGCTAACTTCAAAAGATATGTTGGTAAAAAATCCAGTTTGTCTAGAAATCGAAAATGGCTTTATTACAAAGGTTTATTCAGTTGGAGAAAATCCAGATTTACCACCACAAAAACATTCTGAAGCAAAAAAATTACTAGATTGCATCACAGAAGCCGAAACTTCCGCAATTCAGCGAGAAAAAGAAGGAAAAATTCCAGCAGGTACAGGTGAAGTTTTAAAACGAAATGCTCGTAACATTGGTGAATTGGGAATCGGATTAAATCCAAATGCAAAAATTACAGGGAATATGCTTGAGGACGAAAAGGCTTTTAGAACTTGCCATTTTGCCATTGGACAAAATTACGATGGAGATGCCAACGCTTTAATTCATTTGGATTGTCTTGTTAAAAATCCAACAATTGTGGCATTTTATAAAGACGGAAGTTCAAAAACAATTTTGTCAAACGGAAATTTAGTTTGTACAAAATAAATTTTGTCATCCCGAATTTATTTCGGGATCTAAGTTCTCTAGTCTAGATGCCAAATCAAGTTCGGCATGACAATTCTATAAAATAAATTATTTATCTAAAACTTCTTTTAATTTTTCTTCCATTTCTTTTTCAACACGATTTGCTTCAATCATTTGTGTGCGAGTAAGTCGTTCTGTGTTGCGTAATTGACTTGCAGGAACTCCGTAAGCTTTTTCAAGAGCTTCGTCTGTTAAAACTTCTTCTGGTGTTCCTAAATCCATATTTCTGTCTGGATAAAAAAGCAAAACAAGTGGAGCAAATTTTTTGGAAAGTTCAATTTCGTGCATTGAAATATAAATACTTACATCCATTTTTTTGCTGTAATCAACAAGGAAAGAAAGTGCTTTTTCTTTTTGATAATATTCCATTGCAAAAAGAGGTTCGTCCATAAAAATTGATTTTGAACCATACAAAACTGAAAAACCTAAAAGTGTTCTTTGAAGTTCACCTTTTGAAATTCCAGAAATTGAACGATCTAAAATTTCAGAAAGTTCAAAAACTTCAATTACTTTTTCAAAAATATTTTCATTTCCAAATTGTGCAGGAGATTTGCCTTGAAATTCTCCATTTTCAAAAACTTGTTTTAAAAGTTCTTCAACTTTTTCTGAAGTTTCAAATTCCATGTTTTGATAAATAACGGATGCAAGAATATTTTTTTCTTCTTCTGTGCGTCTTGGTTGGGCAATTTCTTGAGTTTCGCCTTCTTCAGTTTTTGTAATTCTGATTATGGGAAAAAATTCTCTTGTGTCAGTTTCAAAAAGCTTAATCATTCCTGAAGTTGGACAAAGTCGACCAGAAGCCAACATCATCAAAGTTGATTTTCCACTTGCGTTTGGTCCAACTAAACTTACAAAACCTTTAGGAAGTTCTGCTGTAAAGTGTTCAAAAACAGGTTTTGATTCTTGAACAAATACTTCTCCATTTTCGTCATATTCTTCAATTGGTGGATATGTAAAATTTACATCAACAAACTCTAAAATTTTTTTTTCATTCATATATAAATCCTTAATAAAAAATTAATTATAATAACAAATTGTGTAGTCGCTTTGATAAACAAAACCAACTTTTCTATAAGCTCGTTTTGCACTTTCATTTTTTACTTGTACAAAAAGCACTGGTTCTTTGTTCATATTACGAATTGTTTTACAAAGTTCTTTTATCAAAACTTGTGCAAAACCTTGCCCTCGATAATTTTCGTCCGTAAAAACTCCGCCAAGTTGAATAAAATTTTTTCCGATGGCGTTGCTTCCCGCTTTTGCTACGAACTTAGAATCTTTTTTTATTGCATAAATAATTTGAGTTTCTAAATTTTTGCGTAACAAAGTTTTGCAGTTTAATTCGCAAAATTCTTTTCCTGGTGGAATTACTTCTACAATATCATAATTTTTTTGTAATTCAAATAAATCTTGTAAATTTTCTTGATTGCATTTTACAATTTCAAAATCTTTTGGTAAAGCATTTTCTTCTTCAAGTAAAAA
>JAXJWW010000070.1:0-9269 GCA_036307825.1 Treponemataceae bacterium
AACTATTTTTACAATGGCAAAAACAATTCTCTTGAAGCTCCTATCGTAGTAGACGGAAACAAAATGACAGTAAAAATGAGTCAAAAAAATGCTCTTTTGAAAGACATTGACCTTTATACATTCCAAGATGCAGATGCAACACAAATGCACATGTATATGCCAACTTACGCATTTATAAATTTCTTCGGAAATATGCAATCAACAATGATGGCACAAAATGGTTTACTTGATTTAACAGACGCAACAGCAGTAAACGCTATATACGACAGCATTGAAAATGCCGTTGAAACAATCAATGTAAGTCTTGTAATGGAAAAAGCTAAATAGAAAACTATTTTTATCAACAAACCCAGGGATGCACATTTGTGTATCCCTTTTGCTTCGACTACGCTCAGCAACCGGGAGTACATTAGTGTTGCCGAAATGCGCTCAGTAACCGGAAATTATTGGTCATTGAGTGTAGTCGAAATGTGTGTAGGTAGAATGATGTTATTTTGCTAAGGCTTGTATTTCTTCGATAGAAAGTCCAGTTGCTTTTGCAATTTGTTCTATCGATAGCGACATCGAAAACAAATTTTTTGCAGTTTCGATTTTTGCTTGTTCTGCACCTTGAGCAATGCCATCATTAATTCCATCTGCGTAACCTTCTTTAAGTCCACGGCGAAAGTTGTCTCTGTCATGTAAATTCATACTCTGATACTCCTTTCTGTTGACTTCTTGGCTTTTGATTTTTGCAACGATGGAAGAAAGTCTTTTTGTAAAATCGTCAACAGGCTTCTGATTAAAAATATACTGTAAAAATGCTGAAATTGCTACATCTTTTTCATCTTTGTAAGCAGTTGCGTTAAAAATTTTCTTTATTTTTTTATCATCTAATATTAATGATAAATCTTCGTCGCATCTGTTTCGAAAAGTGTAAATCGGTAGTTTCAAATTGAATGGGTCGTATTTACAGATAAAAATTACAAAACTTGTGGGAAGTTCAGAATAATCTTGACCTTTTAATAAGTTGTCTGTGTCTATCATGGATTGATAAAAACGCGTTCGCAAGGGTAAGTCGTCGTCAATAGCATTTTGAAGTTCAATATCGAAAATTTTGTCGCTATCTTTTAAATAAAGCCGTTCACTCGGCATCCTTGCCTCGTGAACTCTGCGAATTTTGGTTTCACCAAAATATCGCCTGATTTATTGTGGTGGCTCATCCTTGAGCCACAGTCTTTCGATTGATAATAAGGAGAAATTGTTTTTTCAATTTCTGGATATTCAAGATGGTCAATTTTGATTTTGAGCAATCGTTCCAACAATTCCTGGCAAATTTCTGCATTTTGCAAAACCTTTTCGAAAATGTAGTGGTCTGCAAAAGTTAAATCTTCAAATTTCTTAAAGTGCATAAAATTTTCTCCTAAGAATAAATTTTTTTTACATATATCCTTATAGTCGCAAAATTGCAAAATTTGATAAAATTTGAAAAAAAATTTTGAAAAAAAGCAAATAACAACAAAAAAAAACTCTCGTCTTACAATTTTTGCTCTTACATTATCTCTCAGAAATGTCGTTAGACATTTCGAAGACCTGTGACAATTTTTTTTTTCAAATCCAGCTCCTTTCCTCCTAAAAATAGAACGCTAAAAAAATATTAAACAAAATTTAGTTAGAACTTGCGTAAAGGAAAAATGACACAGTATCGCATTGACGAGCAAAGTGAGGAACTAGCTAGAACTGGGGGATTTTTCTTGAGAGCAAGTTCTGTATGAATATTTTTCTATATATTGTTATTGATATTGCATAGTTCTATACATAGTGATATAATATTGCATATTTATTCATAAAGGATGTATATATATGCAGATGATTGACGGCGGAGTTACAGCTCCACAAGGTTTTATTGCAAACGGAGTTTTGTCTGGAATTAAAGCAGGAAGAACAAAAGAAGATACTGCTTTAATTTTTTCTGAAAAAGTATGTAACGCAGCGGGAGTTTTTACACAAAATGTTGTAAAAGCTGAACCTGTAAAATTATCAAAACTTCGATTAAGCCGTCATAAAGCTCAAGGAATAATTGCAAATTCTGGAAACGCAAATGCTTGTACAGGCGAACAAGGTGCTTGGGTTGCCGTTAGAATGACTCGTGCCGCTGCAAATTCACTTTCAAATTCTGAAAAAATCGGAACAAAAGTTGATGAAGATGATATTTTAGTTTGTTCAACTGGTGTTATTGGGCAACAACTTCCTGTTGAAGTGATAGAAGAACACATGGATGAACTTGTAGATGGTCTTTCAAAAGAAGGTCACGAAAAAGCTCGTCAAGCAATTATGACAACAGATACTCAATACAAAGAATGTGCAGTTGAAATTGAACTTAGTGGAAAAAAAGTAAGAATCGGAACTATGGCAAAAGGGTCTGGAATGATTCATATCAATATGGGAACAATGCTTTCTTTTATCACTACTGACTGTGCAATTTCTGCAGAAATGTTGGAAAAAGCTCTTCGTTCTAGTGTTGAAGGAACTTACAACTGTGTTTCTGTAGATGGTGATACAAGTACAAACGATACCTTGTTGATTTTAGCAAATGGAATGGCTGAAAATCCAGAAATCACATGTGATGGTCCTGATTATCAAGAATTTTTGAAAGCACTAAATTTTGTAAATACACAAATGGCTCGAAAAATTGCAGCCGACGGCGAAGGAGCTGAACACTTACTTGTTTGTACTGTTCAAGGTGCAAAAGACGAACAATCAGCAAGAAAATTGGCAAAATCTGTAATTTCTTCAAGTCTTGTAAAAGCAGCTTTCTTTGGAAAAGATGCAAACTGGGGAAGAATCCTCTGTGCTATGGGATATTCTGGAGAATTATTTGAGCCATCAAAAGTTTCTGTAAGTTTTACAAATTCAAAAGGCTGTATAAAAGTTTTTGACCATGGAACTCCAGTAGATTTTGATGAAGATAAGGCAAAAATCCTTCTTACAGAAAAAGAAGTTGGAATTTTGATTTTATTGGAAGAAGGTGAAGCAAGTGGAACTGCTTGGGGCTGTGATTTAACTTACGAATATGTAAAAATCAACGGCGATTACAGAACTTAATTTTTTTACAAATATTTGAATAGGAAAAGATTTATGTCAGAAACAAATTTAGAAAAACAATTAGATAGTGCAACTTGGTCAGAAGTTCTTGTTCAGGCTTTGCCATATTTCAAACAATGGGTTGGAAAAGTTGTTGTTGTAAAATACGGTGGAAACGCCATGTTAAACGAAGAACTAAAAGCTGCCGTAATGGAAGATATCGTTCTTTTGAATACAATCGGTATTCATGTTGTTTTAGTTCATGGTGGTGGACCAGAAATCAATCACATGCTTGAAAGAGTTGGAAAAGAATCAAAATTTGTAAACGGATTGCGTTACACAGATTCTGAAACAATGGAAATCGTGCAAATGGTTCTTGCTGGAAAACTCAACAAGGATATAGTTGGTATTCTTTTGCAACAAGGTGGAAAAGCAGTTGGACTTTGTGGTGTAGACTCAGGTTTGTTGCGTGCAAAAAAAATTGATAAAGACGGAAGTGATTTAGGTTTTGTTGGTGAAGTTACAGAAGTTCACCCTGAAATCATTACTTCACTTTTGGAACAAGGTTTTATTCCAGTAATTTCTACAGTTGCCCTTGGTGAACAAGGTGACACTCACAGTTATAATATCAACGCAGATACAGCCGCCGCAAAAATCGCAGTTGCATTAAAGGCCGAAAAATTTGTTCAATTAACAAATGTTCCAGGTGTTTTGCGTGATGTAAATAATCCGGATTCACTTATCAAACGAATTGCACGAGAAGCAATTCCATCAATGATTGCAACAGGAGTTATTTCTAGCGGAATGATTCCAAAAATTGAATGTTGTTTAGAAGCTTTAAAAGGGGGAGTTCCAAGAACTCACATTATTGACGGTAGAGTTCCTCATTCATTATTGATAGAAATGTTCTCTGACCGCGGTGTTGGAACAATGCTTTGTTAAACTTCTTCTTTTGTTTTATTTGATATAGAAGAAAATTTACATCGGCTGTAAGCTGAAAAAGAAAAATTGCGACATTCGAAGCTTGCTGAGACCGGAGCTGTTTTTATTTTTCAGCTGAGAAGACGATGTTTGTATTCTTATAGAGGTGTTTTATGAACGGAAATATCGCAAATAATTTTGGTAGTTTTGATGTAGTTTTTTCTTCTGGAAATGGTTCTACATTAAAAGATGTAAATGGCAAAGAATATATCGATTTTGTTTCTGGAATTGGAGTTAACTGTTTAGGTCATAATCATCCTAAGTTGGTAAAAACTTTACAAGAACAAGTTGCAAAACAAATTCACATTTCAAATTATTACAATTCTGATATTGGTTTGGAGTATTCAAAAAAACTTTTGTCTGTTACAAAAATGGATAAAATCTATTTTGGAAATTCCGGGGCAGAAGCAAATGAAGCTGCAATTAAACTTGCAAGAAAATACGGATTTTTAAACGGTGGCGAAAAACGAAAAACTATCGTTGCCTTAGAAAAATCTTTTCATGGAAGAACTTTAGCAACACTTTGTGCCACAGGACAAGATAAATTTCATCCAGAATGTTTTGCTCCTTATCCAGCAGGATTTAAATATATCAAAGCAAACGATTACGAAGCAATCAAAACTGCCTTTGATGATACAACTTGTGCTTTTATGCTTGAATGTGTGCAAGGTGAAGGTGGCGTAAACTTAATCGATAAAGAATGGGCAAAAACTGCTTGTGATTTAGCAAGAAAAGCTGGTGCTATCGTTATTGCTGATGAAGTTCAAACTGGTTTTGCAAGAACTGGTGTTTTATTTGCAAGTGAAGAATTAGAAATTGAACCAGAAATTATCACTTGTGCAAAAGGAATTGCAGGTGGAGTTCCTATGGGAGCTTGTCTTTATCGTGGAAAAGCTGATGTTTTTGTAGCAGGAGACCATCAATCAACTTTTGGTGGAAATCCTTTAGCAGTAAGTGCCGCAAACACAGTTTTAGCTGAACTTACAAAACCTGAATTTTTAGCAAGAGTTGTTTCTGCTGGAGATAAAATCCGTAAAACAATTTCTGAGTGGAATTTGCCTTGCGTAAAAAATGTTCGTGGTAAAGGTTTGATGATTGGAATTGACATTGAACAAAGTGCAGGTGTTATTCAAAAGAAATGTTTAGAAAACGGACTTTGTGTTTCTACAGCAGGAGCTAACACAATGCGCTTTTTACCACCACTTGTAATTACAGATTCTGAAATTGAAAAAGGTTTAGAGATTTTCAAATCTTGTTTAATGTAAATTATTTTAAATAATTGAATAAAAAGAAGTAGTTGTTTTTTAAGAAAATCTTTTTAAACAATTACTTCTTTTTTTTATTTTGATTTTAGTTCGTCGATGGGCCAACTGCCACCAACAGCCAAAACATTTTTTTGTTCAAGATAATCTTTGTAGTTGTTTTGGTTTATTCCTCCAGTTGGAATAAATTTTACCGATGGGAATGGAGCAGAAACTGCTTTTAAATATTTTACGCCACCAGAAATTTCTGCTGGAAAAAGTTTTAAAATTTGGCAACCACAGTTTATTGCTTTTGTAATTTCAGTTGGAGTTAAAACTCCTGGAACACATAAAATATTTTTCTTTTTACAAAATTTTACAACATCTTCGTTAAAGCCTGGCATCACGATAAAATCGGCACCTGAATTAATTGCAACTTTTGCCATTTTTACAGAAATAACAGAACCTGCTCCAACTATCATTTGTGGATTTTCTTTTTTTGCATACTGAATAAATTCTCCAGCGTTTCCTGTTCTAAAAGTAATTTCGATAATCGGAAGATTTGTTTTTACAAGATGATTTGTAACTTGCTGAACTTCATCTACATTTTTAAGAGATGCAACTGGCACAATTTTATAGTTTTGTATCTTTTCTAAAACCTCTGTAATTTTCATAAATTCTCCTATAAGAAGTGATTGAGGAATTTTCAAATTCCGAAAGAACTTCTTAGTTGCAATTTCGTAATGTAATGAGAAATTGCAGTAAATATACAAGTTTGCAATGCAAACTTGATATGAAAAGCGTAGCACCATTTGTGCGAAGCTTTTCATAAATTCCTATAAAATTATTTTAAGGGGAAAGGAAGAACTGCGTCAATTGAATTTTTTCCACAAAGAATCATTATCAATCTGTCTACGCCCATTGCAGTTCCCGAACATTTTGGAAAACCGGAATTTCCTTCAATGTCTGAAAAAAACTTCCAATATTCATTATTAATTTTATGTGGAATTTGGGCAGTTTTGTTTTTTAAGTTTCCTTCATTTTCAAAATATTCTTTGATATTTTCTGCTTGAGTTTCTTCGCTATAACAATTTGCAAGTTCAATTCCGCGGCAATAAAGTTCCCATCGTTCTTTGCAAGGTAATTCTGTATTTTTTGCGTCTTGAGCCAAACATGGAACTTCTTTGGGATAATCTAGTAAAAATACGCCTTTGTCTTTTGGAAGATTTGGTTCTACAATTTGTACAAAAATTAGATTGTAAAGTTCTTCCCAAGTCCAAGTTTCAAAAGGTGAATCTTCTGGTTCGTATAAATCAAGTTTTCTTGCTTGCTTTGCTAAGTCTTCAACTTTTTGACAATCTGAAAGATAAAAATGAGCACAGTTAAAAAAAGCTTGATTCATTGTTAATCGTTTGAAAGGTGGTTTTAAATCTTGTGGCAAATTAAATTTTTTATCGAGAAAAATAAAAAGTTTCTCGGTTAAATCGAGAGAATCCATGTAATTTGCATCAAGTTTGTAATATTCAAGCATTGTAAATTCTGGACTGTGAGTTCTACCTACGGATTCAACATTTCGGTAACATTTTGAAATTTGAAAAACCGAAATTTTATGTTTTGCAATCAATGGTTTTATGTAAACTTCAGGTGAAGGAACAAGATAAAGTTCTTCAATATTTTCACTTTCAGTTGAGAAATCATTTTCTATAGGATGATTTTGATAATCTGGTTTGTGATAAAAAGTTTTGAAAACTTCCAAACAAGTTTCTGGAATCAAAGTTGGACTTAAAGCAGGAGTATCAACTTCTAAAAAATTTTCTTGCTCAAAAAATTCTCGTAAACTTTTGATGATTTTTGAACGTTGAACTAATAATTCTGTATCCATAAGTTTGATAAGTATATATTTTTTTGTTAATAATGTCATCTATTAAAAATTCTGTTAATTTTGCCTATGGAAAAAAGAAAAAAATCAGGCTATAATTTAATTTATGGTAAAAACTTATATTGCGAACATTCAAAAACTTCCTGACCCAAAAGAAAATTACAAAATCCTTGAAAATATTTGGCAAGAACGAAAAGAAAAAATTTTAAGTTATAAGTTTGAAAACGGAAGAAAAGAAAGTTTAGGTTCAGCCTTGATGTTGCAAAAAGTTTTGTCCCAAAAAAATTTGAATCCTCAAAATATCAAATACGGAAAAAACGGAAAACCAGAAATTGAGGGTTTGCATTTTAACATTTCTCACGCTGAAAATTTTGTAATTTGTTCTGTAAGTGAAAATCCTGTTGGTTGCGATATTGAAAAAATCCGTAGTATAAAGTCTGGTTTTGAAAAACGATTTTTTACCCAAAATGAAGTTTCTTATCTTGATAAATTTTCTGGGGAAGAAAAATTAAAACAGTTTTTTCGCTTATGGACAATGAAAGAAAGTTACATGAAGTTTACAGGTGAGGGCATGAAACTTGCTCTAAATCGGTTTGAATTTAATATTGAAGATTCTGTAAAAGTTTTTAGAGATGGAGTTTTGTGTTCCTGCTTTATCAAAGAATATGAAATTTTAGATTATTGTATTTCAATCTGTTCCGAAGAAAATGATTTTGCATCAAATTTAGAATTTATAGACCTTTTGTAAAAAAAAGCCTTCTTCATAAAAACTTTACAAAGAAGGCAAAAAAAGGAGAGGAGAAGGATGCAGAAACATAACAATTTGCAGTGATTTGTTCTTGCTATCTATAAAATAAACTTCTCTGTGTAAAAAAAGTTACAAAAATTTCTTAAAAATTTTGCAAAATTATTTACACCAGAAATAACTTTGGAAAAATAATTTTATTTACAATATTATTCCAAAAATGCTCTCGACCTAAATTGCCCCAATCACTGCTAGTTCGTCGCTTTGCTCCTCAATGCAGTGTTGTGTCAATTTCGGTCTACGCATTTTTGCACTAATTGTGTATATAAAGTATTTTTCAAAGTTATTTCTGCACGCAATGTGGTTTTGCAAACTTTTCGTGATTGGGTAGAAAAGGACTGTTTGCGAGATGTATTTTATGTAGAGAAATGTCGTTAGACATTTCCAATCTGCGTGTTATTTTTTTTATTTTCCTAAAATATTTTATATTCCCCTGGTTGACGGGGGGGGGTAATTTTGATAAAGTAAATTTATCAAATTATTTTTTTAGGAGATGTATCTATGAAAAATAGACTTCACGACAAAAAAGCAGGAATTGCTATTCTTGTTTCACTTATTCTTATTTCTGTAGCAGAAGTTATTTTGCGTGGTGTGATTTTAAATGAAGCCTTGTTTAAACTTAGTAATGCAGGAGAACCTTGTATAACTGTATTATTATCTTTGGTGCTTATTATTTTTGCTACAATGGGAAAAGACCGAATTTTTTACATTATCTGTGGTGGATGGTTAGGTTTTTTTGTATTTAAGCAACTTTTTGATTTACCTTCAATGCTTTCAACATTTTATTTTGCAATGAAAATTCCAGAGATTACAGATTTTGCTATTCTTATCCATGTTCTAAGTATGGTTTGTATTATTGCAATCGGTTGTTTAATCGTAGAATATATGAATGATGGAACTATTTATAATAAAGCTTTCAATATTCTTTGCTTTATAGTAATACTAACTTTCGTAGCTAATATTATTTTGGGTATTTATGATATAGTTGTATTTGATAAAATTTCTGCTTTACTTGCTATTCTTAACAATCTTTCAAGAGCAACAATGATATTCCTTTTCACATTCTTTGCTTACGATAGCGCAAGAAAACAGTTGAATAAAGTAAATTTCGATAAATAAAATATAACGGGGCTAGAGAAATCTAGCTCCTTTTTTTTCAAACTTAATTTTCACTCTCTTGTTTTTCAATTAAAACTTTCTCATACGCAAACTAATTTCAAGAAATGTCGTTAGACATTTCCAATCTGCGTGTTATTTTTTTTATTTTCCTAAAATATTTTATATTCGCCTAGTTGACGGG
>JAXJWW010000071.1:0-35150 GCA_036307825.1 Treponemataceae bacterium
ATCCAAGACTTAAGAGCTGAAATCGATCCAGAAACTTTTGACCAATTAAATATCCGCGAAAACTTGAAAAATATCATCGATATCGAAAACATACGTAACCGTGGATTTAACACAGCAATTAACTCTCTTACTTCAATTCTTGATACTTCAAAAATGGGATATCAATATATTGAAAACCTTAAAAATGCTCGTGAACTTATCCTTCGCGAATATGAAGATACAGATGCAGCACATCTTCCAGATGAACGCTATCAAATTCGCTTAAAATACTACGACAATGCTCAACTTTTGAACGAAAGAGAAGCTTATCGTGTACAACTTGCAAGTTTTGCTACAGAAGTAGAACACTTGTGGGATGTTCTTCATACAGATTATGATGATTCAAAACGCTTCAAGAGAGTTGCAGACTTTGAAGACTTGGCAGCACTTTACAAGAAAAAGATTGTTAGCCGCTATAAATCAAAGACTGGCGATCCTGTATACGAAGACACAGCAAAAGTTTGGGACGAAATTTCTTTTGTAAAAGCACAAGAAACTGATGTTGAAAAAATGAACCAAACATTCTTGTATGAAAAAGACAAGATTCGTAGCAAACTTATTATCATGAGAGACAAACTTGCTTCTATGTACGATTATCAATACCCAATTGAACGTCGTGTAATGGAAGAAAGATTAAACTTCCTTGAAACAGAATTTAACAAATTTGACTATATGATTAACCCATTCCATATTCAGCCAGGTCTTTTGATGGATATTGATATTACATCTATCAAACGCAAAAAGGCTACACTTGATGGTATGGCAAACGTATTGAACGAATTCTTGCACAGTGTTTCTAAAGGATTCCAAGATGCAGCATTCGCTTCATTCTCACGCCGTCGTTCAACTGTTCGTGTTGACCTTTCTCAGTCTTTTGCTCCACCAGAATTGGATGAAAAAGGTGATGCTGGAAAAGGAAATTCTCCTGCAAAAGAACTTCTTGCAGAAATCAATTCAGACGCATTACCTGAACCAGCAGCTGAAAAAGCTCCAGCAAAAAAATCAACAAAAGCTAAAGCTGGTGTAGTTGATTCTGGAAAAACACGACGCGGACGAAAATAATTTTGTTTTAGCGTAAAATAGAAAAGGGCTGTCTAATTAGTTTATACTTTTAAGACAGCCCAATTCTAAGGTTTAAAGACGTAATCAGTCTTTCTCTTATTATTGGAGGATTTCTATGAGCCTATCAGCTCCTTCGTATAGTGTTACTGTAGAAAAATTAATGACTTGTCCTGCTCAAAAAGTTCATATCGCAGATGCAGTAAACGAACTTGTTTTAAAAAAAGAAATTTCTGTGGCAGATATTCCATCTATAATGTTCAAAACACTTGTTGAAAATTGGAATTATTCTGCTGTTTCATATAACTTAGAATCCAATGCCTTTAATGCAGATCAGATTATTTCAGATTTTGCAAAATGGAAGGCTATAGATATAGTTTTCATGTACCATCATCCTGATTTAGGTGCAATTGTTATCAATCCAAAAAATCCAGCTCATAAAGAATATATTTCAGATTTTAGAAAAAATGAAATGTTGGTTGTTTTTACAGGTTATACAGGTAAAAAAAGTGCTGATGAACTTTGTGCTTTAGCAAATAAAAAATCTATTGACCTTGTTTACGGAAGAAAATGTTCTGGAACTGAAAAATTGTTAAAGGGTTCATATTCTTTCAAAAAAGATGCAAAATTTGATGATTCTGTTGTTACTGAATCAGTTCCAGGAAATCCAAAGGCTGTTAGAGTTGCTTCCAAAAATGGAGTTCAAAATAATGTAGTTGTAAAACCTGGAAAACTTGTAGAAAGAAGTTACGAACAAAAAAATGCATTTTTCATCGGTGGAAAGACAAATCCTGATAATCCAAAATGGACTTATGCAAAATATGCATCTGATATGAAAAATCAGCCAAAGGATTCTAACTCTACAGTTGCTACAGTTCCACAATCATCAGGAACTTTCTCTTTTGCAAAACAGAATCAGGCTGTACAAAAAGCTTTGCCAACTCCAGAAACTTCTGCTGTTTCTGAAACAACTTCTGTTCAATCTGAAGTTACTTCTCAGCCACAAAATGAAGAACAAACTCCTGTTCAAAGTCCTAATTCAATTAAGAAGATGTCTCCAATGCTTTCTGTTGTTGTTACAAACGAACTTTTCCATAACGGAAATGTTGAAGCTTGGAAACGCATCATGAATAGCTATACAACTAAATATCCTGATTTACAAATTTGGATTTATTACGAAGGTGAAAAAATTACCGACATCAATGCTCTTTTTAAATGGGGAAAGGTAAAACACGGTAGTTGTATTCAGTTTGTTGTTGTTGGTGAAGAAATCAAAGATGTACCTAAATTAAAACGATATTTTACTCAAGGTGCAAGTCCAATGTTTGAAGCCTTTTTACAAGGCGCACCAGGAACAGTTCTCAATCTGTTTTAATCTTTTATATAGGATGGACTTATTATGATTCTTGAAAAAAAGAATGTACATTACATTTCACGAAATACTCAATTAGCAAAGGGAATTAACCGCGACTGTTTTGGAATTAGAGCTCGTCTTGCTCTGGAACTTGCAGAAATGGATTTGCCTGTTTTACCAGGATTGCTTTTTGATGGAAATATTGCTGGAAATCTAAAAGAAATTAGTTTTTCAGAAAATCTTGAAGAATACATGAACAAATTTAAGGCTGAAGTAGGAAAATCTTTTGCAAATCCAGAACATCCACTTTTGCTTAAAATTGTTGTTTCTTCAAATATGGCGATTGCTCAATATCCTTTGTTACACAATATCGGATTGGCTCGAGATACAGTTGATGGTTTTGCAAATAAGGTTGGAGCAGAATTTACTTCTCGCGAAGTTTTGTTCCTTATGCTTGGAGCTTTAAAAATCGAAAAGATGATTGCCGAAAAAGAAGGCAAAATCGACAGATACAATACAATTAGCGAAAATGTTCAAAAACTTGAAGAAATTTTTCAAAATGATCCTTGCAAATTTACTCCTATTGAGATTATTCGCCAATACGAAAATTTCTTGCCAGACGGTTTCTTTGAATCTGCAATTCGGCAGTTAGAAGTTATTATTGCTAGAGTAAGTCATCTTATTCAAATTGATGAACAAATTGAAAACGATACTTCAATTCTTATTCAACCGATGGTTTACGGAAACTACACAAAAAATTCTTCAGCAGGAAGATGTTCAACTCGTGATGTTGTTTCTGGCGATAAAAAACTTAAAGGTGAATTTTGGGAAAGAACTTTTAATATCATTTTTACACCAGGAAAAGATATTTCAAAGTTGGATGATAAATATTACAAACAACTTGTAAAAATTGCGTCTAAACTTGAAGATACTTTCAAAGACGTTCGTGAAATCCGTTTTACTATCGAAAATGGAAAATTGTGGATTATCGAACAACGAGATATTGACCAAAAAAGTACTGCTTCTCAAATTAAATTGTACTTCGACTTGTTAAAGCGCAAACTTGTTACAGAAGAAGAATTAATAAATGCTTTTAAACCTGAACAACTTAGTGAACTTTTACATCCTGTAATTGATGAATCTTCAGTTAAGAATTTAGAAAAAGTTGTTGGTGGAATTTCCGGGGCTCCAGGAGCTGCTGTTGGTCGCGTTTATTTTTCAACTGATGACTTGTTAGAAGCAAAAAAACTTGCTAAACAAAAGAACGAAGATACTCGCTGTATCCTTCTTATGTGTGCAACTTATGCTGGTGATGTAAAAGCTATCGAAGAAGCAACTGGTGTTCTTTCAAATGAAGGTGGATATTCTGCTCACGCTTCTGTTGTTGCTCGTCAGTATGGAAAAATTTCTCTTGTTGCTCCTAATATGGTTATTACTGGAAAAAAAGCAAAAATCGGCGATATGGTAATCAATTCTGGAGATTATATCACTTTGAATGTTCCATACTATGGTGCTCCTGTTGTTTACAAAGGTGAAGCAACTTTAGTTCAGCCAAATCCAGATAAATTAGGTTTGTTCGATATTGTAAATGTTTGTAAAAAACATTGTGAAGGTTTTTATGTTCGTGCAAACGCTGATAGCCCAAAAGATGCAGAACTTGCATTAAAATTTGGTGCGGAAGGAATTGGTCTTTGTCGAACAGAACACATGTTCTTTAATGAAGATAGAATAAATCTTTTTAGAAGCATGATTTTATCAGAAAGTGCAGAAGAACGTTCTTCATATCTTGAAAAACTTAAAAAATTCCAAGTAAAAGATTTCTACGGAATTTTGAAAGTGATGGCTGGTAAACAAGTTACTATTCGTCTTTTAGATGCACCTTTACATGAATTTTTGCCACATAATTCTCAAGAAATGGACGCTTTCCTTGATTTTATGAAAGGGAATGGCGTTAAAATTTCAAAATCTGAACTTCAAGCAAGAATTGATTCACTTTCAGAAAACAATCCGATGTTAGGTCATCGTGGTTGTAGAATTGCTGTTTCTTACCCAGAAATTTACGAAATGCAAGTTTCAGCAATTTTTGAAGCTGCTTGTAAATTACGAAAGGAAAAATACAAGGTTGAACCAGAAGTTATGATTCCTCTTGTAATGAATTCAACAGAATTAAAATTAATTTTGCATGGAAAGAAGATTGAGGGTTATACTTATAAGGGACTTAAAGAAGTTGCTGAAGAAGTTTGTGAAAAGGCAAATGTAAAGGATATGTCTTACAAAGTGGGAACTATGATTGAGCTTCCTTGTGCAGCATTAACTGCAGGAGAAATTGCTCGTTATGCACAGTTCTTCTCTTTTGGAACAAACGACTTAACACAAACTACACTTGGTCTTTCAAGAGATGACTTTAATTCATTTATGCCAGATTATACAATGTATGATTTGCTTGAAGGAAATCCTTTTGCAACATTGGATCCTCGCGTAAAAGAATTAATTTCAATTGCAACTGAACGCGGAAAATCAGTTCGTCCTGATTTAACTGCGGGACTATGTGGTGAACATGGCGCTAGACCAGAAAATATTAAGTTCTGTATGAATGCAGGAATTAACTATGTTTCTTGTTCAGCATATTCTGTTCCAATAGCTTTACTTGCAATTGCACAGATAAAAATTGCCGAAAAATAAAACTTCTTTTTTCGGATAAAAACTATTGACACTCATACTAACTGATTTTAGTATAGGAGCATTATGACTGCTAATGAATTACGCTCAAAATATATTGAGTTTTTTAAAAGTAAAGGACATACAGAAATTTCTGGACAGTCTTTAATTCCTGATAATGACCCATCAGTTCTATTTACAACTGCTGGTATGCATCCTTTAGTACCCTATCTTTTAGGTGAAAAGCATCCTGCTGGAACTCGCCTAACAGATTACCAAAAATGTGTACGAACAGGTGATATTGATGCTGTAGGTGATCCAAGTCATCTTACATGTTTTGAGATGCTTGGAAACTGGTCTTTAGGCGATTATTTCAAAAAAGAATCTATCGCTTTTAGTTACGAATTTTTAACAAGTCCTAAGTGGCTTGGTTTAGATCCTCGTTTTATTTCTGTAACTGTTTTTGAAGGTGATGAGAATGCTCCTCGTGATGAAGAAGCTGCTCAGTACTGGAAAGATGTTGGAATGAGTGAAGATAAAATTGCATATCTTCCTGCAAGTGATAACTGGTGGGCAGCAGGTCCTACAGGTCCTTGTGGTCCTGATACAGAAATCTTCTATTGGGTAGGGGAAGGTCTTCCGCCTGCAGGTTCTAACAAAGCAACTGATTCTGATAACTGGATGGAAATTTGGAACAATGTTTTTATGCAGTTCAACAGAATTGATGAAAAAACACTTGTAAAGTTAGAAAAACAAAATGTTGATACAGGTATGGGTCTTGAAAGAACTAACTGTATTCTTCAAGGAAAAACTAGCGTTTACTTAACAGAAGTTTTCCAGCCAATTATTAACAAGATTGAAGAACTTTCTAACTATAAATATGGTGATAATGAAGAAAAAGATAAGAGTGTAAGAATTATTGCTGACCACTCTCGTGCTTCAGTTTTTATTTTAGGTGACCAAAAAGGTGTAACTCCATCAAATGTTGGAGCAGGCTATGTTTTGCGTCGTCTTATTCGCCGTGCTGTTCGTCACGGAAGAAAATTAGGAATTGAGGAAGCATTCTTAGCAAAAATTGCAGAATCTGTTGTAGACAATTTCAAATGCGCTTATTCTGAACTAGAACAAAACAAAGAAAAAATCTACAATGAATTGACAGCAGAAGAAAATAAATTCCGCGAAACATTGAGAAAAGGTGAAGTTGAATTTCAAAAACTTCTTCCTAACTTAATGAAAAATCCACAGAAAGTAATTCCAGGTCGTGTTGCTTTCCGTTTGTATGATACTTTTGGGTTCCCTATTGAACTTACACAAGAGTTGGCAGACGAAAATGGATTTACAGTTGATGTTGAAGGTTTCAAGGAAGCTGAGAAAAAACATCAAGAACTTTCTCGTTCACAAAGTGCTGGTACTTTCAAAGGTGGTTTGGCAGAACAATCTGAAATCACTACAAAGTATCACACAGCAACTCACCTTTTACAACAAGCGTTAGTTAATGTTTTGGGTGAACATGTTGCACAAAAAGGTTCAAATATCACAGCTGAGAGAATGCGTTTTGACTTTACTCATCCTCAGCCAATGACAAAAGAAGAAATTCAACAAGTTGAAGATATTGTAAATGAGCAAATTAAAAAGGATTTGCCTGTTACAATGGAAATCATGGACTTGGAAGAAGCAAAAAATAGTGGTGCAAGAGCATTATTTGGAGAAAAATACGAATCAAAAGTAAAGGTTTACTCAATCGGAGATTTCTCAAAAGAAGTTTGTGGTGGACCACATGTTGAACATACTGGTTTGATTGGTACGTTCAAAATTGCAAAAGAACAGTCATCTTCTGCTGGTGTTAGAAGAATTAGAGCTGTGATTAGTTAAAATTATGTAACTAAACTGATTTTTCAGTGTTTTTTTAATAAATGAATTTATTGTTGGAGTGTGAAAACAAATGAAACGTATTATTGTTGCTACTTTACTTGTATTCTTTTTCTGTGCTGGAGTTTTTGCTCAAGCAGATTTACAGGTTTTGGCAGTTGTAAAATTAAAAGGTTCTGAACCAATTACTCTTGGAACTTTAAAATCTCGTGTTGCTATGTATGAAAAACAAAGAGGTGGCGCAAAATTAAGTGTTGCTGAAAAGAAAGAAGTTTTAGATAGCATCATTGATGAAAAATTAGTTCTTCAAGCTGCAGAAAAAGCAGGTCTTACTGTTACTGATTCACAAGTTGATCAGGCTTTCCAAAATTATTTGTCAAACATGGCTGGTGCTCCAATTACAGAAGCTCAGTTTGATGAAATGTTACAAAAACAATACAATATGACTTTGGAGTCTTATGTTTCAACTCAATCTGGAATGAGTCTTGCTGAATACAAAAAGCAGGTAAAACAACAACTTATTGCACAAAACTATATCGTTACTCAAAAACGAAACGAATTACAGGCTTTGTCACAAGTTTCTCATGATGAAATTACAAGATTTTATAATAACAATCAGACAAAATTTGTTCAGCCAGAAATTGCAACTCTTTTTATGGTTTTAGTTCCAAAAGGAAGTGATGAAGCTGCTGCAAAAAAATCTGCTGATGATTTACTTGCTTCTGTAAAAAGCGGAAAACTAAAAAAAGAAGCTATGATTGAAAACACAAAGAAAGGTGAAACAAAATATCAAGCAGGTTATGTTTATGCTGCAAGAAATGAAGGTATTGCTCAACAACTTCAAATGACACAAAAAGAATTTGATGCTATTTTTGATGCAAAAATTGATGCTTTATCAGCAGTATCAGAAACACCTGAATATTTCAGATTCTATGCTGTAGCTAAAAAAGATAGTCCAAAGATTTTAACTTTGAACGATATTGTTCAACCTAACACAACAATTACTGTTTACAAATATATCGAAAATCAACTTGCTTTACAAAAACAAAACGAAGCACTTTTGCAAGTTACAAAAGATATTACAACAGAACTTAGAGAAGGTGGAACTCTTCAGATTAACAAATCTGGTGAAGCTCTTGATAAGCTTTTGAATTGGTAGGACTTTGTGGCTAGACGAAAAGGTAGAATTCTAGCGTTCCAAGCC
The DNA here is from genome assembly GCA_036307825.1 of Treponemataceae bacterium. GTDB lineage: Bacteria > Spirochaetota > Spirochaetia > Treponematales > Treponemataceae > RGIG9060. Next base: position 8,184 of record JAXJWW010000071.1, read on the forward strand.
TTGTACTCATGGGATCTAGGAAATGTCGATGTAGACAATGTCCTAGATTTCGCTTGGGTTGAAAAAGAAACCTTAGAACGAATGGGGGATGAAAGTTTATCTTTTACAAGACTTCTTGTTTCTGGAACAATAGAACATATTGAAGAAATTGACTCTGTAATTAAATCGCATTTAACAAATTGGGATTTTGACAGATTAAACAAAGTGGATTTAGCAATTCTTAGAATCAGTGTTTATCCACTTTTATTCCAAAAAGATATTCATTCTTCGATTATTATTGATGAGGCTATTGATATTTCTAAAGAATTTGGCTCAGATGATTCATTCAAATTTATCAATGCTGTTTTAGATAGTATTAGAAAGTCTCAAGTTAAATAGTGGGAGAAACTTTATGATTTCTGCCGTAAAAAAGATTTTGCTACTACTTCTTCCCTTTTTTATTTTTTCTTGTGGGATGACTGTAGAAGAATCTTCTTTTACGGCAAAACTTGATACTGTTGATCAATTGATTTTTCAATCACAGTTTAATGATGCTCAAAAAATCTTAAAATCCATTGAAAATAAGTCTTATTCCGCATTTCAATTTATTGCAATTGCAAAGCGATATATCAATATGAAAAATTTTGAAAGTGCTGAAAAAATCCTAACTAAAGCAAATAAAAAGCATCCTCAAAATAATGAAGTTCGATCCGTTTTTACTTGGGTTTTATTGCAAGAACAAAAATATGATAAGGCTTGTGAAGTTTCAGAAAAATTAAAAGATACTGCTTATTCTGGGCTTTATGCAGAAAGTAGATTTAAACAATATTCACTTTTAGAACAAGATTTTTTGCAAGAGAATTTTCAAATTGAATATTTGTATGCTTATAACGCAACTGATTCTGTAAAATTTTTGCAAAATGCTTCGATTTACGAATGTTTTAATGGAAATTACGAAAAGGCTTTTTCTTATCATCCTATAAAAATGACAAAATATTCAAATCCGGAATTTTGGGCTTATGTTTCTTACGATTCTGGAAATTATCTTCAGGCAATAAATGATGCAAAAATGATGAGTGACAAAAAGGCCGTTGAAACTTCGATTATTATTGCTGATTCATATTTGAAAATGCGAGAAACAAAACTTGCAAAACAAATGTGGGATAGAATTATTTCTATAAATCCAAAAGCGGATGCAAGCGTTTTGATGAACTGTGCTTTTTCTTGCTTGGAAAGTGGCAAGATAGATGATGCATTTGAGTATGTAAAAACTCTTGTTGTTGCTTTCCCTGATTACATTGACGGTTTGGTTTTGTACGGAAAATTTTTGTTGCATTATTCTTCTTTAGGTGAAGAAAGTGAATTGACTAAGGCTCTTCGAAAAAAAGGCTTAAAATCAATCGATATGGAAATTCAAGATTCAAAGCCTCGTATTCCAGTTTCTGATTGTCTTTTCAGAATGGAAGAAAGTTTGAAGCGACGAACAAATCTTGATGCACAAAAGGCAACTCTTCAAATTGAATATCTTAAATTAAAGTGGCTTTCTGATAAAACAACTTCTTCAGAGCAAATGGTAATTGATATTTGGGAAATGATTGAAAAAAATTCAATAATGGCAGGAACAAATAATAATATCATTACAGATTTTATAGTTACTTTTTTTATAAAGCAAAATCGCTTTGAACAGGCAAATCAGATTTTAACTTCGGTGTTAAAAGAAAAGTATGGTTCTGATGATTATTTTAATGATTCACTTTTGGTAAATCAAATGTCTTTTGCAGAATTGCAAAATGCTTCTGCTTTGTGTGCTGAAAAAGGTTTTTATACTTGTGCTGAAAAATTGCTAAAAAAATCTTTAGAATACAAAAATTCGGTTACAACTGATGTTTATCTTAATTTAGGGAATTTTGATGAATCTCAAGGAATGTCATCTTCTGCATTAGATTATTATAGTAAAGCTGCAAATTCCACAACTGATAACTTTTTGAAATCTGATTTGTACTATCGAATTGCAAATATTAGTGTTTCTAAAAATGATTTGAAAAATGCTCGATTGTATTTGGATTATGCAATAAGCCTAAATCCAGGGCATGTAAAAGCTAATCTTTTAAAAAAACAAATCCGTAATTAGCATAAGCCTCTTACGGATTTTACAAAAAAATCAACTAAAAATTTTATTCAATAACAGCAATTACATCGGCTGCTTTTAAGATAAGATGATCTTCACCGTCGATTTTTACAGGTGTTCCAGAATATTTGTCGTACATTACTTTTTGGCCAGGAACAACTTTGATTTTTTCTTTATCATCTCCGATTGCAATAACTGTTGCAACCTGTGTTTTTTCTTGTGCTGTATCTGGAATGATGATTCCGCTAGCTGTTTTTGCTTCTGTTTTTTCTGTTTTTACCAATACGCGATCTGCTAATGGTTTTACTGTCATATAAAATCCTCCAAAGTAATTTTAAAATACTTTATATATAATATACGAAAACTTTTTTACAAAGGCAATAATAAAACAGAAAAAAGAGTAAAAAAGAACCATTTTTTAGTATAATTTTTATCATTGTATCAAAATGACTCAGTTTAAATTGATAAAAATATATATGTATCAAAATGACACATATGTAAAATCTACCTAAAAATGAATTTAAAATAAAACCAATTGTTAATAAATAATTCCTTGTAATATAAGTAAATAAAAAAATTTATTAAAATTTTAAAGTTGGCACGAATATTGCATATAATTTAATGTAAATAAATTTTTTTGGGGATAAAAAATGGTAAATTCAGCAAAATTACAAACAAAACTTGATAATAGCTTGGCAATTTATTTTAAGGAAATAGATTCAATTCCTCTGATGGCAAGAGAAGAAGAATATGAACTTGCATTAAAAGCAAAACAAGGTGATATTATTGCTCGAGATAAAATTTTGAAGGCAAATTTGCGTTTTGTAGTAAGTGTTGCAAAAAAATATCAATGTAGTGCCTTTGAATTGAATGATTTAATAAATGAAGGCAATATTGGTTTGATGATTGCTATCGATAAGTTTGACCCAGAAAAAGGCTATCATTTTATTTCTTATGCTGTATGGTGGATTAGACAAACAATTTTAAAAGCAATCTACGAAAAAGGAAAGATGATTCGTCTTCCTTCAAATAAAACAAATGATATTATCAAAATTGAAAAAGCAAGAAAATCCCTAAAAGCAAAACTTAGTGAAGAAGAAGAATTGGAACAAGTTGCTATTATGTTGAATATGACACCATTACACGTTCAAGAAATGATGATGATTTCAAAAGATGTTTTTTCTCTTGATTCAAAAGTTGGTGGCGATGAAGCTGATTCAAATTCTTTAGGAGAAATGCTAGAAGATATAACTTCTATTTCTCCAGAAGATAATGTTATTGAAATTGATATGAAAGAACAAATTGATAATGCGCTTTCAACTTTAACAGAAAAAGAAGCTGAAATCCTTCGTTACAGATTTGGTTTGAATGGAAAAAAATCTATGTCTTTGAAAGAAGTTGGTGAAGTATTCAATCTTTCAAAGGAGAGAATTCGTCAGATTGAAAAAAAAGCAATTAAAAGATTGCAACATCCATCAAGAAGTTCAAAACTTAAAGCATTTATTGCTTAGTTTTAATTTAATTTAATTTAATGTTGCAAGAACTTCACTTCTTGCAATTTCTAAAAGTTCCTTGTCTTGAACTGGATCTGAAAGTCCAAGAGAAAGATATCCTGATTGTTGGATTCCAGCAACTTCTCCTGGTCCTCGTAACTTTAGATCTAGTTCAGCAAGTTCAAACCCATCAGTATTTTCGTACATCGCCTTTAATCGTTGTTTTCCAATTTCAGTTAGGTTTGCTCCATAAATCAAAAAACAATAGGATTGCTTTGCACCACGACCAACTCGTCCTCTTAATTGGTGAAGGGCTGCAAGACCAAAACGTTCTGCTTGTTCGATAACCATACAAGTTGCGTTTGGAACATCAACTCCAACTTCCACAACAGTTGTTGCAACAATGATATTTATTTTTCCGTCTTTAAAATCTTGTAGAATTTGATTTTGCTCATCTTCATCAACTTTTGAATGAATCAAACCGCATTTAAATTCTGGATAAACATTTTTAGATAGATGTTCAAACATTTCAACTGCATTTTTAATTTTCTTCGATGGATTTGAATAATTTGGATTTTCTTCATCATCTGAAAGATTTTCAATCATTGGATAAACAAAGTAAGCTTGATTTCCATTTTGAAGTTCTTTTCGAACGCTTTCGTAAACATGACTTTCATTTCCAGGTTTTGTAAGGTGAGTTTTTATAGGAAGTCGACCTTTCGGCATAGTTTTAATTGTTGAAATATCTAGGTCGCCAAAAACTGTAAGTGCTAAAGTTTGAGGAATTGGTGTTGCGCTCATCATCAAAATATTTGGAATCGCGCATTTTTCTTTGATAAAATTTCGCTGAATAACACCAAAACGATGTTGTTCATCAACTATTGCAAGTTGCAAATTTTTGTACTGTACATTTTTTGAAAATAAAGCGTGTGTTCCAATTATCAATTGTGTTTCGCCATTTTTTATTGAATTGAGTAATTGATTTCTTCCCTTTGCTTTTATGTTTCCAGTTAAAAAACTTGGATTTATTCCTAAAGGGGATAAAAGTTTACTAGCATTTTCGGCATGTTGTCTTGCTAAAAGTTCAGTTGGACTTAAAATTACACATTGTCCGCCCCAGTCGATAATTCGTAATGCTGCAAAAAAAGCTACCAAAGTTTTTCCTGAACCTACATCACCTTGGATTAGTCGTGATAAAGTAAAAGGTTTTGCGTTTTCAGAAAATTCATCTTGATTTTCATGAAATTTTATTGCGTCTTTGCAAGATGAATCAATTTCAGCATTTATGGTAGCGATTATTTTTTTCTGGTCATCGGTTAATTCGAAAGGTAAAGAAGATGCTAACTTTATTTGTCTTGGGGATAAATCTGTAAAATCAGTTGATGCTTTTGAAATTTTTTTTCGTTCTGCAACTCGATTTAAAATAGCAGATTGAAAGAAAAATAATTCTTCAAATTTTATTGTTTTGATTGCTTTGTCTAATTCATCTAAATTTTCTGGGCAATGAATTACATGAATTGCTTTTTGTTTTGAAAGCAAATCCTGTCGTTGAATTACATTTTCAGGTAATTCGTTAGAAATTCCATTTCCGTACATTTTTAATGCTTGTGAAATTGTTTTTCGATATTGATTTTGTGATAAGCCGCTTGTAAGGCGGTACAAACTTAAAATTTTTGAAGTTGGATCTAATTTTCCTACAAAATCTTGTAATTCTCCGGATTTTGAAATAATTTGAGCATCAAAAATTGAAGTTTGAATTTCGCCATATTTGTAAGAAAAAGGTGCTGTTACAGAAATAATTGAACCTATGGACAAAGATTTTTCCATAAAAGGACGATTGTAACAAACCAAAGTTCCTCGAGTTTCTCCATCAAAAATGATAATTTTTAATGTTTTCATTTTTCCAAAGCCAAACCATTGATGGTCTAAAACTTTAGCAAAACAATGAACTTTACTTACTTTTGCAAAATCTTTTATTGGAATTGTTTGAGTTCTGTCTTCGTAATCTCGGGGATAAGTTGAAAGTAAATCTGAGATGTTAAAAATATTTAGTTTTGAAAAAGCACTTTGTAAACTTGGCCCTATCCCTGAGATTGTAGAAATCGGAGTTTCAATATCCTTTAATTTCAAACTGGAAATCCTTGAAAAATATTAACTAGGATTGTAAATATAAAACCACCTAAAAATCGTAAGATTATCATTGAGACAAGGGCGATAATTACCGCAGTTTGTAAATTTACAAATTTGTTTTTGAAAAATAATTTTGTTACTGGTCTTGCAAGTTTATAAATCATTGTATCTAGACTTGACCAAAAACCGATACTGTCCTTATTCATCAAAAGAACTATAAGTCGTACAACTAGAATTATGATGAACAATAAAAGTATTGAAGATATCGCTGACCAAATCATTTGAAATGTAATTGCTAAAATTATTCCTAGTGAAATTTTTTGTAAGGTTGCTATATATTGTAAAATAGTAGAAATTCCAGAAAGAATTATGAATGCAATAATCGGTGAAAAATCTAAGTTTGCAATATGTAATGGTAATCTTCTAAAAATATTCAAATATGGATCACAAATTTTTCCTAAAATTTCAGCAAATTTACTGTAACTAAACTGTGGAATCCAAGATAAAATAATTCTTATGAAACACAACATTGAGTAAATAGAAATTAACTGAGCAATAAAACCTATAAGTGAAAAAACAGAATTCAAAATTTCCTCCTAAATTGAAACAATTAATCTTTCCAGACTTCATCTACAGACGGAATATTTGAAAGTTCAGTAATAAAATCATCACTAGAAGAAACTTTCAAAGAATTATTTGTCTGGATTGTATAATTTTTTCCATCTCTTTCTATATGTAAATATACTGAACAATTTCCCGAATGTGCAACAAGAAAATCGCGTAATTCAATAGAAGATCGTTTATTTTGTGTTGGAAAAAGTTTTATATGGATAGATTTTACAGATTGCTCTTGTAAGTTGTTTATATCCAAAAGTTCATCAACTTGGAAAGAATCTCCATATTGTTCGGAGTGGTCAACTCTTCCTTTGAAGGCTAAAACTTTATCTTCTTGAATAAAATTTTCTAATCGCTCCCAAGTTTTAGAGAAGATAGTTAGTTTTACTTCACCTTCGTAATCTTTTCCCACTACAATTCCCATTGCAGTTCCTTTTTTGGTAATGATTTTTCTAACTTCTGTAATTAAAACCGCAATCGTATATTCTGAATCAGGGAGAGCATTTGCCATTTTTGCAGAATTCATTGATGTACAGCGTTCAATTACTTTTTTGTAAGAATCTAAAGGATGTCCTGAAATGTAAAATCCGATAAGTTCTTTTTCAATTCGGAGTTTTTCGATTTGAGGCCAATCTTCAACTTCTTTATATTTGAATTCTACAAATTCTTGGATGTCTGTATCTTCAAAAAGGCTTATTTGTCCGTAGCGAGTTGATTCTTTTTTGCTTTCAGCGTATTCAATTGCATCTTCAAAATTGATTAAAAGTCTGTTTCTGTTTGGTTCAATTTTGTCAAAACATCCAGTTTTAATGAGAACTTCCATTGCTTTTCGGTTTACAGAATGTAAATCAACACGGTCTAAAAATTCCATATAACTTTTGAATGGACCATTTTTTTGTCGTTCTCGAATGATTTCGTCTGCGGCACTTTCACCGAGGTTTTTAATTCCAAGCAATCCGTAAACGATACGACCATCAACAACATCAAATACTTTGTCAGAACGGTTGATATCTGGTGGGTCGATTTCAAGTCCCATTCTACGACCTTCTGCAATGTATACAGGAAGTTTGTCAACGCTGGTAATTTCGTTTGTAAGGTTGGCTGCAATAAATTCTGCTGGAAAGTTTGCTTTTAGATAAGCTGTTTTGTATGCAACAACTGAGTAAGCCGCAGCGTGACTTTTATTAAATCCGTAACCTGCAAATGGAACCATAATGTCAAAAATATTTTCTGCATGTTTTGCGTCAAATCCGTTTTTAACAGCACCATTAACGAAGTTTACTTTTTCAGCATCCATTACTTCTTTTTTCTTTTTTCCCATAGCACGACGGAGCATATCAGCACCACCAAGGGAATATCCTGCAATTCGTTGAGCAACTTGCATAACTTGTTCTTGGTAAACCATAACTCCGTAGGTTTCTTTGAGAATATCTTCAAGGCAAGGGTCTGGATAACGAACTGTTTCTGGATGCCACTTTCCTTCGATGTACTGAGGAATATAATCCATAGGACCTGGACGATAAAGGGCGTTCAAAGCAACCAACTCTTCGATACAACGAGGTTGAAGTTGCTTCATGATTTTTTGCATTCCAGGGCTTTCAAACTGGAAGATAGCTACAGATTCACCTTTACAAAGCATATCGAAAGTTTTTTCATCATCATCAGGAACATTATCTGTTGTAAAATTTTCTAATCCTGGTCGTTTTCTGATAATTCGTTCTGCGTATTTTATCAAAGTAAGAGTTTTTAGACCAAGATAGTCCATTTTTACAAGTCCACAAGGTTCGATAATATCCATTGTGTATTGAACTGCAACTTTTCCTGTTTTACCGTCTTTATGAATTGGAGCCCAAGCTGGAAGTTCACTTCGTCCAATTACGATACCAGAAGCATGAAGTCCAGTTTGTCGGTTTACATTTTCCAATTTGATACAAAGGTCGAAAAGTTCTTTATAACGAGGGTCATCTCTAAATGGAATAAGTTGCCCGTTATCAGGATGTTTTTCATCTGGTGGAGTAAAGGCATCTTTTAGTTTTGCTTTTGGATTATCAGGAATACATTTTTTTAGCATATTTACATCTGCTAGAGGAATTCCTAAAACTCGTCCAACATCGGCAATAACCGCTTTTGCTTTCAAAGTTCCAAAAGTTACGATGTGACCAACTTGAGGGTCGCCGTATTTTTCCCTTGTGTATTGAATAACTCGTTGCCGACCTTCGAAGCACATATCAACATCAAAGTCGGGCATAGAAATTCGTTCTGGATTTAAGAATCGTTCAAAAATCAATTTGTATCTGAAAGGGTCAATGTCTGTAATTGTCATTGCGTAGGCAACCAAAGAACCTGCACCAGAACCACGACCTGGCCCAATTGGAACATCATTATTTTTTGCCCAGTTGATAAAATCCCAAACGATAAGGAAGTAACCAGAAAATCCCATACTAAAAATGATACCAAGTTCGTATTCAGCGCGTTCTTTGATTTCTGGGGTAATCTCTTTGTAGCGTTTTTCCAAACCTGTGTAAACAATATGACGAACATAATCATCTTGGCTGTTAAATTCAGGTGGAATTTGATAAATTGGCAAACAGTCCTTTAATTCCTGAGTTTTATATTGTGTGATTTCGCAATTACACATATCAGCAATTTTTTTTGTGTTGCTTATCATTTCTGGATAGTCAGGAAAAAGACTAGCCATTTCTTCTTCAGATTTTAGATAGAATTGGTCGTTTTTAAACTTCATTCTGTCTGTATCAGATAAAAGTTTTTTTGTACCGATACAAATCAAAACATCTTGTGCTTTTGCATCATCTTGATATGCATAGTGAACGTCGTTTGTAACAACCATTGGAACATCCATTCGTTTTGCAATATCAAGAAGTTTTGGGATAAGTCGTTTATCATCATCTAAGTCGTGGTCTTGAAATTCGATAAAGTAATTTTCTTTTCCAAAAGTTTTTTGATACCAAAGGATAACTTCTTCGGCTTCTTTATCTTTCCCTGCTAAAAGTTTTTGTGGAAGTTCTCCTGCCAAGCAAGCGGAAAGACAAATCAATCCTTCAGAATGTTGTTCCAAAAGTTCTCTGTCTGCACGAGGTTTATAATAATATCCTTCTGTATTTGCTTTTGAAATAATCCAAGAAAGATTTTGATAACCAACATCATTTTTAGCTAATAAAATCAAGTGATAATACTTTGAACCTTCTGGAGTTCCTTCCTTGTTTTCTCGTTTTCCTGCAGCCATGTAAATTTCGCAACCGATAATTGGCTTAATTCCATTGTTGCGGCAAATGTTATAGAAGTTCAAAATTCCAAACATATTACCGTGGTCGGTTAATGCAAGTGCAGTAAAACCTAGTTCCTTTGCGCGAGAAACCAAAGTGCCTAATTTAGAAGCACCGTCCAAAAGAGAATAATCAGAGTGAACATGAAGATGTACAAAGTCTGAAGTTTTTACTTCTTCAGTAGTTTCTTGAGTTGTTATATCAGCCATAAAAGATATTATAGTATAGAAATCCTATCATTTAAAGACAGTCTAGTAAAAAATTAAACAAGATTTCTACTTTTCCCTTGAATAAAATTTTCTAGGTTTTTTACGATTTCGTCAAAAAGTCGCTTTCTTGTTTCTAAACTTGCCCAAGCAATATGAGGTGTAATTAAGCAATTTGGACAATTCAACAAAGGATTATCTTCTTTCATTGGTTCAACGCTAACAACATCACAAGCAAAACCTGCAAGTTGATTATTTTTTAGAGCAAATGCCATATCTTCTTCGTTTACAATTGGACCTCTGGCGGTATTTATCACGATACAAGATTTTTTCATTTTTGAGATGCTATCTTTATTGATAAGATTTTTTGTGTCATCGGTAAGAGGGCAGTGCAAAGTGATAAAATCAGAATTTTTACAAAGTTCATCAAAGGAAACAACTTGAATTTCTGGAAAATCTTTTAACTTTTCGGGGCTTCGAGTAAAGCAAATAACTTTCATTCCAAAAGCAGAAGCGATTTTTGCACTTTGCTTTCCGATTGAACCAAATCCAACGATTCCTAAGGTTTTTCCAAGTAATTCTGTTAAAGGGACTTTCCAATAACAAAAATCTGGGGATTTTATCCATCCGCCAGAATGAACATCGTCGCTATGCAATTTAACATGATTTGTAAATTCTAAAATGAATGAAAAAACTAACTGTGAAACTCCCGCTGTACTATAAGAAGGAACATTTGTAACTGTAATTCCTTTTTGATGAGCATAATCTAAATCTACAACATTTGTGCCTGTTGAACAAAGCCCGATGTATTTTAAATTTGGGCAAGAATCAATCACTTCTTTTGTAATCAAAACCTTATTTACAAGAATGATTTGAGCATCGTCAATTCTTTGCACAGTTTGGGAACTTTCTGTTCTGTCGTAAACAATAACTTGATTTTGTGTTCCACAGATGTTTTCTAAAATTGAAAAATCCAAATCCGTAGGATTTTTATCTGAGGGATTTAATGTGTATCCGTCTAAAATTACAATCTTCATAACTATTCTATTATATCAGAATTTTTGAAAAAAAATAAAAAATTTTGTACAAAAAATTACAAAATGTGATATATTTAAATCAAAGATTTTTCTATGGGGAAATTATGAAAAGCTACGCACAAATAGTGCTTCGCTTTTCAAATCAAGTTTGCGATGCAAACTTGTGAATTTACTGCAATTTCTCATTTCATTGCGAAATTGCGACTAAGAACTTTGTTCGAAAATTGATATTTTCTCACAAACTTCTTATAGGAGAAATTATGTCTGCTACTTTAAAACAACTTTCAGAATTAAAACAAATTTGTACAGAACAAAAGAAAAAAGCTCAAAATATTCAAACTGAAATTGGGTTTTCTTTATTATCTCAAAGTGATTCTTCTGTTTTAGTAGATGATTTAAACCGATACAATGCAAGTTTAGAAAAATCAAAGGAAAACGATTTACTTGCACAAAAAACAAAAGAAAAATCTTTAGAAATCGAAAATGTTCAAGAAAAAATTTCTTTGGTAAAAAAAGATGTTGAGGATTTGCAGACTAAGCAAAATCTTGCTTGTTTAGATTTAGGACAAGTTTTATATTCAAATTATCGAGAAGCTTACGCAGATTTTTTTAAGCCTTTTTATGATGAAATTTCTGAACTTGATAAACGCCTAGAATCCTTAGAAAGTCAATCTGAAGTTTTAAAATCTCAAATTGAAACTCAAGGCTTTTTTGGAAAACTTGTAAATCAAGTAAAATTGACTTCTTCTACAACTTCTGTTAATTCAGCAAAGAAGAAAAAAGAAGGTGTTTTTCAAAAAGCAGGAAGTGCAGTTGTTTCTTCTGGAAAAATTGATTTTATTCGAAGTCAAGAGAATATCGAGTATTCAATTTTGTCTGTAATTGAAAATATCGAAAGAATAAAAAATGACCTTGCTCAAGTTCTTGAAGAACAACATAATTTGAACGAAAAAGAAAAATCTTTAAAAGATGAATTTGCAAAGATGGCAGAAGGTTTAAACTTAAAATCAAAACTTTCTCATATTGAAAAAGCAAATTTTGACCAACAGCAAGAAAGAACAAAAATTGCTTTCAAAGTTGGTGAAGAATTTTCTAAAAAATATATTTCAGAAACTGGCGAAAAATTTTCGGAATTTGATTCTATGCAAGTTTCTTATCCTGCTTTGGTTGATTTGTCAGAAGCTTTTAATGCAATTAACAAGGCAGAAATTCAACTTGAAATTTATCAAACTGAATCTGATATTGAATCTTGTGTTGCCAGAATTTCAAATATGCAACAAACAATTATTGCCAACGAAAATAAAATCGAAAACTTAAAATCAAATAATATTCAACTTGCCGAAAAAATTACAAGTGAAGGCGAAGTAAAAGATTCTTTGTTGCGTAAAAAATCTGAATTAGAGCAAAAACTCTAAAGATACTTTCTAAATGGATACTTTATGTATATAAAAGATGATATATGTTATGCAGGAGAATTAACTCCCGATATAGAAGTTTGTTCTATAAAAATTCTTGAAGATGGAATGATGCTGATTTATTTTAATACAGGAGAAACAAGACTTTTTGATGTAACTTCTTTACTTGATAAGGGGCCTGCTTTTTCTCCGTTAAGCGAAGAAGTTAATCGTCAAACAGCAAAAGTAACACATGGTTTTGTTTCTTGGTTAGATGGTGAAATTGATATTTCCCCTACTACTTTGTATTTAGAAAGTTTTAAATATACAAAAGATATTTCTGCGTAGGAATGGAGAAATATGCCTGAGTTAAGTCGATTTCAAGGAATGATTATTTATATGCTTTTTAGAGATAATAAAGAGCATAATAAACCTCACGTTCATGTTTATTATGGGGAATATAAAGCATCTGTTGGTATTGACGGTGAACTTTTGGCAGGAAAATTACCCATAAAACAGTTAAAAATGGTGACAGGTTGGCTTGCTTTACATGAAGAAGAAGTTTATTCTGCTTGGAACAAAGCTGTAGCCGGTGAGCATTTTGAAAAAATTTCACCATTAGCATAAAAAAGAGTAGTTGTCTTAAAAACTCTAAAAACTAAAGTTACTCTAATATAATTATCCTCTGAATTTTTTTTATTTTTTTCTAAAAAATATGATAATTTTGCATGATTTTTCGTTGACTTTGCATATAATAATATGTGATAAATAATTATTATATTTTTAGTTTGCCTTGCAAACTTTTACGGAGGAAAAAGTGAATAAAATTATCAAAGTTTTATTTTATTTAAGTGTGTTGATGTTGTTAGTTTCTTGTGCAACAACTCGTTTTGAGCCAAAGGAAGACGGAGATTGTCTTATCATTGGTCGGCTTGAAGTTGAATGTGAAGGATGGAACGATGATGTTGGAATGTTAAATATTGACGGTGTTTATAAACGCGGTGCAACTATTTCGTTAACTGATGCTACAACAGGAAAAACCTTTACTACAAAAACCGTTGGTTATGATGGTTTGTTTATTTTTGGAAATCTTGAATTTAATAGAAGATATTATATAAGTAAAGTTCAAGTAAAAATTGAAGGACAACGAGGTGCTTGGTCTTCTGTTACATCTGATTTAGGGGATTGGGGAAAAGCAAATTTTTTCACAGTTGCAGAACCTTCAAAAGTAAAGATAATCGGTGATTTAACTGCCTTGCAAAAAAAGGATGTTCCTTTCTATATGAGAGATAAGGGATCTGCAATTGATGTTTATGAAACTTTTGTAAGCTATTACAATAAAAGTGAATGGATAACAAAACCATTTAAATATAAAAATCAACTTTTAACACAAGATCAAACTGCTTTTGAAGAATATGCTCAAGAAGAAGTTAACCAAGAAGAATATGATGATTTCTTGAAAGAATTGATGGGAGAATAAGACTCTTCAGAATTTTGCAAAATGGGAAATTGGTATAAAAAGAAATTTGGCTTTCGACAAAAAATCCCCAAACTCGCTAGTGCTACGCTTCGCTTGCAAGGCTTCATTTGGTGATTTTTTGTCTACGCCAATTTATTCTGTACTAATTTTACATTTTGCAAACTTATTTCGTTTTGCGGGAAAAAAATATGGCGAGTTTTTGAATTAAAAACTCGCGCTGTTTGTATTACAAACAGCACAAACTTCTTTCGTTCTGCGGGAAAGGGAGAAATTATGAAAAAGTTAATTGCAATTTTTATTTGTTGTTTTGTGTTGTCAAGTTTTGTTGTTGCACAAGAAAGTTTTGAAAATGAAATTTTGGTAAAAGTAGGGATGATTCCTTTTGCTGAATATGGTTTTGCAGGAATGGGAACAAATAAGCCAACTGAAAAAATTTCGTATTTTACGCTTCCTACAATTTCTGTTGAATATTTACGATATGTTAATACAAAAAACGCATTAGGATTTTCGCTTTCTTATGGATGTCCAGTTGTGGTTACATCACCATCAAAATTTTCAACTATGTATTGGGCTTTGCAAGGAAAATATCGCTTGGTTTATTTTCAAAAAAGTAATTTCAATTTATATGGCGAATTGGGGTTAGGCTGTGATTTATTTTTGAGTGAATCAGATATTTTCCCGTTTTTTGCAGGACAACTTTCTCCATTAGGAATTAGTTTGGGAAAAGATAAATTATTTTGCAATGCCGAAATTGGAATTGGAACAGAAGGTTCGATTTTACTTTTAAGTTGTGGATTTAGGTTTTAAGTTTTGCATATACTTTATATTTAACATAGGAAAATTTTTATGAAAAAACAAATCGTATTATTATTCATTTTATTTACATGTTGTGTTTGCTTTTCTCAAGAAGCAGAATATAAAATCGTTTCAGAAACTGAAATAGTTAATAAAAATTTTGAGCCTATTGTTTATCCTAGAGCAGTTGGATTTGTTTCTTTTGAACAATTAAAGAATGATGTTTCAAGTTTAAAATATTTATTACAAACTTCTTATTCTGGATATGAAGATGCAGTTCAGCGTGGTTTTGATTTAGAAAAATTTGAACAAAATATTTTATCTGAATTTTTAAATTCTATTTATGATAAAAATTCAATTAGTACAGATAAAATTTGTTATGTTGTTTATAATGAATTAAAAAAATTTATTATAGATAGTCATTTTACTCTTTGTAGTTTAAATTCTTATTATTCGCTATGTATTCGAAATAGAATTTTGTATTCAAATATTTATGTAAGAGAAAAAAATGGAAAATATTTTGTTGTAGAATCTGATATTCCAGAAATCAAAAAGAAAACTGAATTTACAGGAAGTAAGGAAAATTTGTTTTTATATCCTGCAAAAGGAAAAAATATTTATAGAATTGGTTTTATTAAAACTATAGAATCTAGTGCAGAAAATGATTATATAGAAAATGAAATTGAATTATCATTTAACAATGAAAACAAAAAAGTTTTGATGAAAAATTATGATAGTATCAAAAATACAAAAATATTTTTTGGTAAACAAGAAACAAAAGATACAGGATATTTATCATTATCAACTTTTGACTTACCAGATATGAAAAGTAATTTTAGAAAATATGCAGAACGGTCTTTTGAAAAATATATTAATAGTAGTGTTGAGTTTAATAATAAAAAAAATGTAATTATCGATTTGCGAGGTAATTCTGGTGGAAATAATTATTACTCAAATAAATTTTTATCATCGTTGTATAAAAACAAAATTCTTTCAGATTCCGAACTTCAGAACGTAAAAACATTAGATAACGATGTGAATTATACAGAGGCATATAATTATTCTTCACCTTGGATAGCGAATACAATGAATAATTATTTTAGTCAAATGGGAATGATGGATTTTATTTTTTCTTACATACAATCTGATATAGAAAATTTTAAAACTGAACCTAAAAAGATTATCAGAAAATGGATAGACACTTCAACAGAAAACATTGGTGAGTGTAATTTTACAGGAAAAGTTATTATTATTGTAGACAGAAATTCTGCTTCAACTTCTGAAGATACAATTCAACTTGCAAAAAGATTATTTGGAAAAAATTGTTATTTGGTTGGTGAAAATTCTAGAGGATGCTTTTCTTACGGAAATATTTTGCCTTATCAATTACCAAATAAAAGTTTGTGCTTGTATGTACCAAGTTCAATTTTTATGAACTATGCAAATTCAGAATATTACAATATTGAAGGACTCGGTTTTACGCCAGATTATTGGTCAACAAACGAAGATTTACTTGAAACTTTAGTTGCTATCACAGGTGATAAATCCTTACGAAAAGTTTTGCAAGGCATTGAAGTTGGACTAAAGTAAAAATTGAACTGG
Source organism: Treponemataceae bacterium (assembly GCA_036307825.1). Lineage (GTDB taxonomy): Bacteria > Spirochaetota > Spirochaetia > Treponematales > Treponemataceae > RGIG9060. The sequence continues at coordinate 24,327 of JAXJWW010000071.1, forward strand.
AGTCAAAAAGATAGGCAAAATCCTTCTTAAGCAATTTATCTGTTTATTTTTTTCTATATTTATGATATAATTCTCTACTATGGGTGGAAATCAAAATGAAAATAAGAGCTCAGTTTATGATGAATCTAAAATCAAAACTTTGAGTTCTCTTGAACATATCAGACTTAGAACTGGTATGTATATCGGTCGTCTTGGTGATGGAACAAATCAAAATGATGGTATTTATATTCTCTTAAAAGAAGTTGTAGATAACGCTATCGATGAATTTATCATGGGTAACGGAAAACAAATTGAAGTTGAAGTTAAAGAAAATACTGTAAAAGTTAGAGATTATGGACGAGGAATTCCTCTTGGAAAACTCGTAGAATGTGTTTCTGTTATAAATACAGGTGCAAAATATAATGATGATGTTTTTCAGTTTTCAGTTGGATTAAACGGAGTTGGAACAAAGGCTGTAAATGCCCTTTCATCTCACTTTAGAGTTGTTTCTGTTCGGGAAGGAAAGTTAGCAGAAGCAATTTTTGAACGAGGAAAGTTGATTTCTGAACGAAACGGAACTGTAAAACCTGGAATCAAAGACGGAACTTTTGTTGAATTTACTCCAGATACAGAAGTTTTTGGTCCTTACGCTTTTAATCAAGAATTTATTGAACGCAGAATGTGGAATTACGCATATCTTAATTCTGGGCTTTTAATTAATTATAACGGAAAAGATTATGTAAGTGAAAACGGACTTTTGGATTTGCTAAATTCAGAAATTGAAGGCGAAAGTCTTTATTCACTTGGTTATTACAAGGGAAAGCAACTTGAATTTTCGTTTTCTCATTCAAATGCGTATGGCGAAAACTATTTTTCTTTTGTAAATGGTCAGTATACTTCCGATGGTGGAACTCACTTGTCAGCCTTTAAAGAAGGATTTTTAAAAGGCGTAAATGAATTTTTCCGAAAAAATTACAAAAGTGAAGATGTTCGTGACGGAATGACAGCAGCCGTTGCGGTAAAAGTAAAAGATCCTGTTTTTGAAAGTCAGACAAAAAATAAACTTGGAAACACAGAAATCCGTAGTTGGATTGTTAACGAAACAAAAAGTGCAGTTGACGATTGGCTCCATAGAAACAATGAGGCTGCCAAACTTTTAGAGCAAAAAATTATCGCCAACGAAAAACTTAGAACTGAATTAAATTCTGTAAAAAAAGAAGCAAAAGAAGCGGCTCGAAAAATCAGTATTCGTATTCCAAAATTAGATGATTGTCGATTTCACTTAAAAGATGGAAAAAAAGGCGAAAACTCAATGATTTTTATCACTGAGGGACTATCTGCAAGTGGCGTTATGACTCACAATCGAGATGCAAACACACAAGCAATTTTTAGTTTGCGTGGTAAGCCAGAAAATATGTATGGCAAAAAACAAGCTGAAATTTACAAAAATGACGAACTTTATCAGTTGATGATGGCTTTAGGAATCGAAAATGATGTTGCCGATTTGAAATATTCAAAAATCGTAATTGCTACCGATGCCGATAACGACGGATTTCACATCAGAAATTTGGTGCTAACTTTCTTTCTTAGTTTTTTTGAAGAACTTATCACGAGTGGACGAATTTACATTCTTGAAACTCCGCTTTTTAGAGTTCGTAATAAAAAAGAAAATATTTATTGTTATACAGAAGCAGAACGAGATGAAGCGCAAAAAAAACTTGGTAAATCTTGTGAAACTTCTCGATTCAAAGGACTTGGAGAAATCAATCCTTCTGAGTTCAAGAAATTTATTGCTCCAGAAACAATGCATCTTACTCCAGTTGAAATTAGTCAGCTAAAAATTGTCCCTCAACTTTTGGCTTTTTACATGGGAAAAAATACTCCAGAGCGAAGAAAGTTTATCGAAGAAAATCTACTTTCAAATGCTGAGATTGATGCGTAAAATTAGGTGGGAATTAAAATATGGCTTTTATAAAAAATCTTTTTGATAAAAACTTTATAGAATACGCTTCTTATGTTATTCGAGACCGTGCAATTCCAGATTTGGAAGATGGATTAAAACCTGTTCAACGAAGAATTATGCACACACTTTTTGAAGTTGATGATGGTTCTTTGCAAAAAGTTGCTTTTGTTGTTGGTCGAACAATGAAATATCATCCTCATGGTGATTCTTCAATTTACGGGGCTTTGGTAAATCTTGCAAACAAAGAAATCTTCATTGAAAAACAAGGTAACTTTGGAAATAAGTTTACAGGTGATGGTCCTTCTGCTGGACGATACATTGAATGTCGCGTTCATCCTTTGGCAAAAGACTTCCTTGTAACAAATCCTCATATCACAAACTATGTTCCAAACTATGATGGTCGTGACAAAGAACCAGAAGTTTATCGAGCAAAAATTCCTTTGGTATTAATTATGGGTGCCGAAGGTATTGCCGTTGGTATGAGTACAAAAATTTTGCCTTACAACATCAGAGAAGTTTTAGATGCAGAAATTAAATGTTTAAAAGGTGAAGCTTTTGAACTTTATCCAGATGTTTCTACTGGTGGTTTAATTGATGTTTCAAATTATAACGACGGAAACGGAAAAATTATCACTCGGGCAAAATTTGATACAAGTGATGAAAAGAAAATCGTTATTACAGAACTTCCTGTAGATTCTAATGCAAAATCTTTGCTTGAATCAATTGATGCTGCTTACAAAGCGGGAAAAATCAAAATCAGTTCTGTTGATAACTTTACAACTGATAAATGTTGTATCGAAATTAAACTTCCTCGTGGTGTTTATTCAAAAGATGTAATCGATGCTCTTTATGCTCACACCGATTGTGAAAAATCAATTTCTTGTCAGATGTTGGTTATCAAAGACAATATGCCTGTCGCAATGACTGCTACAGAGGTTATCAAATACTATGCAGAAAAATTAGTAAAGATTATCAAGGATGAACTTGAATTTGAAAAAACTCAACTTACAGACAAACTTCATTTAAGAACTATCGAAAGAATTTTTGTTGAAGAAAGAATTTACAAACTTATCGAATCTAAAAAAACTCAAGAAACTGTTGTAAAGGCAGTTTACGATGGATTTAAACCTTTCAAAGATGAATTGATTCGTCCGTTAAATGATGATGATGTAAGTCACTTGTTATCAATTCCAATTCGTAGAATTTCACTTTACGACATAAATAAAAATCGTGAAGAAGTAAAAGCAATTCAGGCAAGATTAAAAGAAATTGCACGACGACTAAAAAATCTTAAAGGATGTGCAGTTGAATATCTTGAAGGAATGTTGGCTAAGTTTACAGACAAAAGTTTTAGTCGTCATACAAAGATTGCAAAATTCTCTGCAGTTGATGTTAAAGCTGTTTCAAAACGAGATACACCTTTACGATACGATAGCAAATCTGGATATTTGGGAACAGCAGTTTCTACAGGAACAGAAGTTTTGCGCGTAACTCCATACGACCGAATTTTCTTTATGCGAAAATCTGGTATTTTTATGGTTTGCGATGTTCCAGAAAAACTTTTTGTTGATACAGGAATGTGGTACTGTGGATATTCAGAAAAAGAATCTTTGAGTAAGGTTTTGTTTACAATAATTTATCGTGACCCAAAAACTCAGTATGCTTTTATCAAGCGTTGTCGAGTTGAAGGTTACATCATGAATCGTGATTACCTTATCGTTCCAGAAGGAATGGAAGTTTTACATGTTGATACAAGAAATAAATTTAGTTTTACTTTGAATTTTGTTCAAAAACCAAGACTTAAAATAACTGAACAAAGTTTTAAAGCACAAGATTACGAAGAAAAAGGTTTGAAAACTTTAGGTGTTCGTCTTGTAGCTAGAGAAGTTGAAAGTATTACTGTTGTGGAATCAAAATCTTCTAGTACAGAACCTTCTGCAAAGTCAGAAGAAAAATCTTCAGTTGCTAAAACTGAATCAGCAAAAACAACTTCTGAAGTAAAAACTGTTGCAAAGAAAACTGTTGCATCAAATGCTGAAGTAAAACCTGTTGCAAAGAAAACTGCTACAAAAAATCCTGAAGCAAAAACAGGTGCAACAAAGACAAGCACTAAAACTGATGCTACAACAAAAGCAACTACAACTGTAAAAAAGACTGTGGTAAAAACTCCAAAGCAAGGAACTTTGCCAGAAAGTGATAATCCACGAGAATCTGTTAAGATAGAAAAGAAAAAATAATTTTGTTCTTAAAAAAAGGATGGAGTGTAAATATGATTAGAAAATTTATTTTTGGTAAACCTTTTGAAACTGATGCAACTGTTTTGCAAATTGCAAAAGAAAATCAATTTGTTGATAACCTTGCAAGTGAAAAATTAAAATCTCAAGATTGCCATGTTCTTTGTTCAGAAGACGGTTTTTCTTTTGAATGCAAAATGAGTGAAGAAACTGTTGTTTACGGACTTGGTCAGGCAATGGGAAATATCAACAAGCGCGGACGAACTTACACAAGTTATTGTTCCGACGATCCATCTCACACTGAAAATAAAGAGTCCCTTTACGGTGCTCACAATTTTATCATTATTTATAATCCATCTGATATAAATTCTTCAAAAGGATTTTTCTTTGACTATCCAACTCGAATTACTTTTGATATCGGTTTTTCAAAAATTGACCAAATAAAAATTTCTTGCAAAACTTCAGATATTGCAATTTTTGAAATTTTACCAGAATTAAATTCTGACAAAAATGAAAATCCATTAAAAAATATTGTTCGTCAATTTAGACAACTTATCGGACAAAGTTATATTCCTCCTCGTTGGGCTTTGGGATTTATGCAAAGTCGTTGGGGTTATAAAACAGAGCAAGATATTCGAGCAGTTTATGAAAACTACAAAAAAGCAGGAATTCCACTTGATTCAATCTGTCTTGATATCGACTATATGAAAGATTACAAAGATTTTACAGTTGATTCAGAAAGATTTGCAGATTTGAAAAAATTCTCTGACGAATTAAAAGCTGATGGAGTTCGCCTTGTTCCAATTATTGACGCTGGTGTAAAAATCGAAGATGGATATGATGTTTACGAAGAAGGCGTGAAGAAAAATTATTTTTGTAAAAAACAAGATGGAAAAAATTTTGTAGCTGGAGTTTGGCCAGGAAGAACTCATTTTCCAGATTTTATGAAACAAGAAGCTCGAGAATGGTTTGGTCAAAAATATAAAATTCTTACAGACATGGGAATTGAAGGTTTTTGGAACGACATGAACGAACCTGCAATTTTTTATTCTGACGAAGGATTGGAAGAAGTAATTGCAAAAATAAAATCTGTAGACACAAGCAATCTTGATATAAATTCTTTTTTTGGTTTTAAAGATATTGTACTTTCAGTTTCTAATAGCCAAGATGATTACAATCGGTTTTATCATGAAGTAACTCAATACGGAAAAACTTTTATGGTAAAACACAATGATATTCACAATTTGTATGGATACAATATGACTCGTAGTGCAGGGGAAGAACTTGCAAAAATTCGTGACGGAAAACGAACTTTGCTTTTCTCTCGTTCAAGTTATATCGGAATGCATCGTTACGGTGGAATTTGGACAGGAGATAACTGTTCTTGGTGGGAACATCTTGCTTTAGAAATCAGAATGATGCCAAGTTTGAATATGTGCGGTTTCCTTTACACAGGTGCCGATATTGGTGGCTTTGGTTGTAACGCAACAAGAGAACTTCTTTTGCGTTGGCTTGCCTTTGGTGTGTTCACTCCATTGATGAGAAATCACTCTGCCATCGGAACTCGCGACCAAGAATGTTATCAATTTGAAAATTCTGAAGATTTTAAATCAATCGTAAATGTTCGTTATCGATTGTTGCCTTATCTTTATAGTGAATATGTAAAATCTTGTGTAAAAAATGAGTCTTTCTTTAGACCACTTTCTTTTGATTATCCAAATGATTCTCGCTGTTTGGAAATCAACGACCAATTGATGTTGGGTAGTGAAATTATGGTTGCGCCAGTTTACACACAAAACGCAAAAGGAAGAATGGTTTATCTTCCAGAAGATATGATTTTGGTAAGATTTATGCCAGATGGAAATATTCAACAAAGTGAAATTTCTGCTGGGGATCATTACATTGAAATTCCAGTAAATCAAGTTGTGATGTTTGTAAAAACTGGTTGTGTTGTTCCTGTTGCAAAACCTGCACAAAACTCCGATAAACTTGATTACGAAAATCTTGAACTTATTGGGGACGTTTCAAGTAAGGCATTCTATTCACTTTACAAAGATGATGGTTACACAACGCAAATTGATTTAGATAAAAACACAAAACAAATTAAATAGAATTTTATAATAGAAATTCGTAATCAATTTTTTATTAGAGGTAGGATGATGTTTAATCCACATTATGCAATATGTTCTATAATTATTCTTTTCTTTCTTACATCTTTATATGTTACAAGAAAGAATCCACCAACAAGAAGAAATTATGCTTATATTGCTTTGTTAATTTGTTCTTGGGCAATTTCTATTACAAGTTTAATTTTATCTTTTGTTTTTAATTCATCTTACTTTTCTGTAAATACATTGCATATTGTTTCCGTATTATATTTAATTTGTGCTTATACAATACCTGTTCTTTTTTATTTTTACGCAAAGGCAATTGCCTTAGATGAAAGTGAAAAAATTCCAAGTAAATATAAAAAAACAGTATTGTCCTTTTTTATCATTGAATTGCTTTTAATCATAACATCTTTTAAAACAAAATTGATTTATACAATTTCTCCTGAAAAAATGTATAAGATTGAGTTTGGACAAATTATTCCGTATTTTATTTCTACAACAATTTTGGTTTACTCTTTGATAGCATTGATAAAAGAATTTAAAATTTTGCCAAAGATAAAATTTTTTACAATGTTTTCATTTTTTGTTTTGATTGGATTCTCTGATATTATTGAAGGCTTTTATCCAAATGTTTTAATGACTTGTTTTGCATCTTCTATTGCAATGGTTTTAATTTATGTAAATATTCAAAAGCCAGAAAGTTTTATTGATAATGTTACAGAATGTTTTAATCAAAGTGCCTTTGTAATTATTGCCGATAAAGCTATAAGAGAAAATAAAGTTTTTTGTATTGGTGTTGCAATCGAAGATATTTCTTTTTTATCAACTTCATTATCAATGAAGACAATAAATTCTTTGTTAAGAGATATTGCAAAAGAATTAAAGCGTTGTGGTAAAAATTTAGAATTGTTTTATTTAAATCAAGGTAGATTTTGTTTTGTAGGAAAAGCTCCTGAATCAGAAAATTCTGAACAAGAAATTATTATCACTAGAAAATACATTGATTCAATTACAGATAAAATCATGTCTTTGTTTAAGAAAACTTGGAAAAAAGAAAATTTTGAATTTACTCTTTTTGCTAGAATTGTAACTTTTATTCCAGATGAAATAAAAAATGCAGACCATGTTATTGATACAATAGATACTTTGATAAATTCAAATCAATATAGAAGTAATTATCCAGTTAGTTCTCAAAGAATTGATAATAAAAATAAAAATAGATTTTTTAAACTTGATTCTGTAATAAAAAATAGTTTAAAGCAGGATTTATTATCTGTTTATTATCAACCAATTTATTCTTGTGCAAAAAAAAGAATTACAGGTTCTGAAGCTTTGATTAGAATGAAAGATGAAAACGGAAATTTTATAAGTCCTGAAGAATTTATTCCAGTTGCAGAAAAAAATGGTTGTATCTATCGTATCGGGGAATTTGTTTTTGAATCAGTTTGTAAATTTCTAAAAAAAATCGATGCGGAATTTTATGGTATAGAAAAAATAGATGTAAATCTTTCTGTTATGCAATGTATGCAAACAAGCATGGCAACAACATTGTTATCAATTTCAGAAATTTATAATACTCCATTGAATCTCATAAATTTCGAAATTACAGAAACTGCTTCTGCAGATTATCCTGAAGTTTTAAAACAGAATATGCATAAATTTGCAGATGCAGGAATTGAACTTTCTCTTGATGATTATGGTTCAGGTTATGCAAATATGAATTATATGCTTCTTCTTCCATTTAAAATGATTAAAATTGATAAGCAAATTGTGTGGGAAGCTTTTGCAAATCCTAAAGTTAGTTTGGTGTTGGCAGCAACAATTACAATGATAAAATCTCTTGGAATGTCTGTTTTAGCAGAAGGTGTTGAAACAAAAGAACAAAAAGAATGGCTTGAAGAACATGGTTGTGATTTTTTACAAGGCTATTATTTTTCTAGACCAATTCCACAAGATGAATATTTAGAGTATTTGGAAAAAGCAATCTGTGATAATTCAGAAAAATATAGTGATGTTTTAGATTACCGAAAACAAAAAGCAAAAGAAGACAAACTTAGAGAAGAAGAAAAACTTGAAGAAGAAAAATTAAAATTAGAAAGATTAAAAAATGATGGTGTATCATCATTAAAAATTGATGAAGACCATGAGTTAATTGAACTTATAGAAGAAATTTGATATTCTTCTAAAAATAAATTTTTTTTAAGGAATGAAGTAAGATGGCAAAAATTCAAATGAAAAATGCAATCGCTGAACTTGACGGCGATGAAATGACTAGAGTTCTTTGGGCTGTTATTAAAGACAAATTATTAAATCCTTTTGTAGACTTAAAAACTGAATATTACGACTTAGGATTAAAACAGCGTGATGATTCAAATGATAAAATTACTTACGAAGCTGCAGAAGCAATCAAAAGATTGGGAGTTGGTGTAAAATGTGCAACAATCACTTCTAACGCTGCTCGTGTAAAAGAATATAACTTAAAACAACTTACTCCAAGTCCAAACGGTATTATTCGTTCAGAACTTGACGGAACAGTTTTTAGAAAACCAATTATCGTAAAAAATGTTGAACCTGCTGTAAAATCTTGGAAAAAGCCAATTATCATGGGGCGTCATGCTTACGGTGATGTTTACAAAAACTGCGAAATCGAAGTGAAAGGAGCTGGAAAAGCTGAATTAGTTTTCACTTACGAAGACGGAACTGAAGAACGCAAAACAATTATGCAAATGAAAGGTCCTGGAATTTTGCAAGGTATTCATAATACAGAAAAATCAATCGAAAGTTTTGCTCGTTGTTCATTTAGATATGCTCTTGATGAAAAAGTTTCTGTTTGGTTTGCAACAAAAGATACAATCAGTAAAACTTACGATGGAAAATTCAAAGAAATATTCCAAAGAATTTTTGATGAAGAATTTAAAGCAGAATTTGAAAAAGCTGGTTTAGAATATTTCTACACATTGATTGATGATGCTGTTGCTCGTGTTATGAAATGTGAAGGTAACATCTTGTGGTGCTGTAAAAACTATGACGGTGATGTTATGAGTGACATGGTTGCGTCTGCTTTTGGAAGTCTTTCTATGATGACAAGTGTTTTGGTTTCTCCAAACGGTGCTTTTGAATACGAAGCTGCTCACGGAACTGTACAAAAACATTACTATCGCTACATGAACGGCGAAAAAACTTCTACAAACCCAGTTGCCTTGATTTTCGCTTGGACAGGTGCTTTAGCAAAACGCGCTGAATTAGACGAAACTCCAGAATTGCTTGATTTTGCAAAAAAACTAGAAAAAGCAACTTTAGATACAATTGAAGATGGAATTATGACAGGAGATTTAAAACCGCTTGCAAATCCTGCTCCAAAAAAAGTTGTAAATTCATGGGAATTTATCGACGAAATCGCAACTAGATTGTAAAAATCAATAAAAATCATTTACTATAAACTAAAATCCCTGTGGAGAATAATTTTTCTGCAGGGATTTTTTGTTGTGTTTCAGATTAAGCAAACAAATTTTTGTCTTCCTATAGAATATATTTTTACTTTTTGATAAAATACCTTGAAGATTTTTATATTTTTGTAAAACTTAATAAAATTTATATATATTGGAGAATTATTTTATGTTGACACTAAAATTCGGCGGAACATCTATGGGAAGCGCAAGACGCATGTTGGATTCTGCCGCAATCATGATTGGTAGAGCTGAACAAGACAAAATCAGCGTAGTAGTTTCTGCTGTTGCAGGAATTTCAAACAAACTTCAAGAAAGTATTGATAAGTGTTCAACTGGAACGAATCCAGAAGAATTTATTTCTTTTGTTAGAGAAACTCACGCAAAAATTTGTAAAGATATAACAGATGAAGTTAAAAATTTTGACTCAAAAGCAGCAATGGAAAAGGTAGAAGTTGTATTAAAAGAATACGAACGCCTTTTACAAGCAGTTAGTGCTTTTGGTGAATGTCCTCCATCAGTTTATTGTCGACTTATGGGAATGGGAGAATTGATGAGTGCTCCAATTATGGAATCAATTTTGGCTGCAAAAGGCTACAAAGTTGAACTTATCGATTCAAGAAATATGATTATTACAACAGGAAACCAAGGAGAAGGGGATCCTGATTATCACTTAACTGATGAAGCTTTCAAACCTTATCGCAAAGGTGAAATTGCTGGGGATGCTCAAATTTTACTTTTCCCAGGATTTATCTGTGGATGGAAAGCAAATAATGACACAGAACCAATTATGGGGCTTTTAGGTCGTAACGGTTCAGACTTTTCTGCAGCAATTGTAGGTGCATCTTTGCGTTCTTCAAGAGTTGAGTTCTGGACAGATGTTGACGGAATTTACACAGCAGATCCTCGTATCATTCATGATGCAATTTTAGTTGACGACATGACTTATGCCGAAGCAATGGAACTTTCTTTCTTTGGTTCAAAAGTTCTTCATCCAAAAACTCTAGCTCCTTTGGCTGCTCGTGGAATTGAAGCTTGGAGTTTGAACAGTCATAATCCAAGTTCTAGAGGAACAAGAATCGGAACAGGAC
>JAXJWW010000072.1:0-63240 GCA_036307825.1 Treponemataceae bacterium
ACAAAACTCATACACCACATTGTTAAAATCTTTGGCTTCTTCGTAAAGGGCGTGGCCGTATTCTTCGTAAGTTTTTAGTTTTGCATTTGGGATTTTTGAAACAATTTCTTCACTTGCCCCGTAAGTTACAATTTTGTCTTGCTTTCCTCCAATTACCAAAGTTGGACAAGTGATTTTTTCTAGTTCTTCGTAGGCGTTGTGTGTTGTACAAGCCTTTGAAAAAGTGATAAATCTATCAAAATTTTTTGGGGAACCGATTTTTGAAATTATGTTTAGCATCAATTTGTTTTTGCGTAAATATTGGTCGCTGTAAGAATAAAGGGCGGAATCTTTCATAATGGATTCGTAATCTTTTTTTTCTGCGGATTTTACCCAAGCATGGCAACGTTCTTTTACAACATCATTTGGACGGGCTAAAGTTACTGCAAGAACAAGCCTTTCCACAAATTCTGGAAAATCAATTGCCAAATATTGAGCAATCATTCCGCCCATAGAAACTCCCACCACAGAAGTTTTTTCAACTCCAACTGAACGCAAAACTTTGTGCATATCTGCTGCCATTTGCCGTGTGTTGTAATTTTCAGGAACATTGTTTTTGCGGCTCATAACATAAACGGTAAAATCTTTTGCAAAAAGCCTGTACATAAAGGCAAATGGAATTGCTAAACCTTTTGCAGTTTTTAGTCCGTCTCCCACACCTGGAATTATTACAAGATTCTTTTTACCTTTTCCAAAACTGATAAAATCCGTTGTATCTCCGTCGATTGTTACTCTGTGATTTTTTGCGTTGTAAAACATAAAGGGCTCCTTGCTAAAATAAATTTGATTTTATAGCAATATTTATACTTTACAAAATACAAGTTATTATTTACAATTTACTTATTGGAAATGCCTAAAATTCAGGCGGTATGCAAGCAAGTGCTTGCTATCGAGTTTTGTAAAAAATTCGCGTCTCCCAAACTCAATCAGCTTATGCTGAAATAGTTGATATGGGAGGCTGTCTATGACTTTAGAACTAGTTTTGTTAGTAATATCTTGTATTGCTACCGTTACTGGTACAGTTATAGCATTGCTCTCTTACCTTAATAAAGATAAAGAGTAAAAATAAAGCCGCCCATAGTCCGATACACTGTTGGCGGCTTTTAACCAAAAACTGTGGAGACGTCCAAATGAATTTTGGCATTTCCTCTCTTTTAATATACACCTACTTACTGAATTTTGCAAGAACAATTCCACTATTGCATATATTTTGCTCGGCCGGCAAGTTTTGTTTCTGCGTGGCGAAATCCTGCTTCAATGTAGATTTTTTCTGCACTTTCGCCATCAGGCCATAAGTAGCAAGTTGAAATTTTGTTTTCCTTGCAATATTCAACAAAGGCGTTTATTAAAGTTCTTCCGATTCCCATTTTTCTGTAATTAGAAGAAACAAGTAAATAATCAACGCGACAAACTTCATCAGTAACATGGGCGTATGTCATACCAACTGGATTTTCCTTGTAAAAAGCTACAAAAAATAATGTATTTTTATTTTGCAAGGATTTTTTTACAACATCAATTCCCCAAGGTTCGCCGGATTTTTCAAAAATTTCTGTTCCGTATTCATCTTTCCATTGTTCAAGTTTTTTAATAGTGATTTGTGAATTAGCATTGATAATATTTTTGTCGGACAAAACCATAAACTTTTGTTCTTCTTCCCAAGTTTCAAATCCAAAAGAATTAAGTTTTGTTTTAATTTCTTCAAAAAATCCATCATCAGAAATTGATTGGTAAATAATCGGCGTAATATTTTTGTGGGTGTAAAAATCAATAATATCTTTTAAGACAAAATCTAAATCAGCAATTTTCTTTCTATATATAACTGCGTGATTTGAATCGTAGGAATCTTTGTTTTCTTCGTTATAAAATAAAACACCGTAATATCGTTTTTCGTAGTGAGTAATTTCTCGCGGAAACAAATCTTCTTCGGTGTAGATTTTTTCAAACATTTTTTTTCTAAAAATATCCATATTTTTTTTGCAAGCGTATGCTTCCATCAATTTTTCTTCTTCCCAAGTCCATTGTTTTTCAATTTTTTTTCATCTTAGAAAAGTTTTTCCATATATCCACAAGTGAAAGGGAAAAAATCAAATTTTTCTGTTCCTTTATGGATAAATCCAAAGGATTCGTACCAATTTCGTAAAATTTTGTTTTCTTCAACAATTCCGATGTTCATTTTTGTACAATTTAATTCTTTTGCACTTTGAAAAGCATGTTCTAAAAGTTTTTTTCCAATGTTTTTATGCCGAGCAGAAGGTAATACACACAGATTATTTAATTCACATTCATTATTGTCTTGTAAGGCTAATGAATAAAATCCTAGGATATTTTCTTGTTCATAAAATGCAAACATTAACCTGTGTTCTTCGAGTAGTTGATTCTTTAACTTTTCTTCGGTCATGGAAAAAGCTGTAAATCCCGGAGCATTTGTTGGAGTAAAACCAAATTCATTTGCTACTGTTGAAAAACTTTCCCTTATCACATTAACGCATTCAGAAATATTTTGTTCATCAATCTTTTTTATCATACAGTTTTCGATAATTCTGTAGACTTTTTCTGACCAATCCCAAATGTCTTTGCAATCATTTTCAACATAAATCACTTTGTCTTTTAGATTGTTTGGGATAAAGGCTTCTAAATCTTTTTTTATTTTTGTAGGAATAACGATTTTGTAAACCCAATCTTTTAGAATTATTTCGTCTTTAATTTTCATTGGCAATACACCGTCAAAAATCATGTCTGGATGTTTTATAAGATTTTCGTATTCAAAATAAAATCTTACGCCCGGATTAAAATTTATGCTCAAGTCTTCTTCGGTGGGAAAGCGTTTTAGATTTCGTTCCATAACTAATCTGTCTCCAGCTTGGCAATTTCCCCAAGAAAGCATTATGTATTCAAAATAATCTGCTGGGTCATTTGCTGCATTTCTGCCTTCCTTCATCAATTCTTCAACTGGAACTTTTCTAGCATTTATTGCCGATAACAATTTTCCACATTGAAATATTTTTATTGCATTATCAACAGAAGTTGTGTGGCAAACAAAATCTGTTACACAGCCTTTTCTGTAAGGACAAGCAGTACATTCTGTTATTAACTTAGGGCGTTGGATGTTTAAGTATTTTTCTTTATGGAAAATTGCATCTTCTATCAATTTTAAAAGATTAGAATCTTCGCATTCAATTTTGCATTCCCTAGAATATTTTTTTTCGTATTCAATAAATTCAATTATGGTTCTGATTTCCCAATCTGATATTTTTGGATACTGAGAAAGTTTTTTGTAAAACACTCCATCCCAAACTGATGTAAATTCAAAAGTACCTATTTTTATCAACATAAATTTTCCTTTATTTTCCCAGATTCTTTTCTTTTTCAAAAAATGCTTTTTCTAGCATTTGATATTCTTCCGAAGAACAAAGTTTTTGGCAAGTGATTTTGTATTCTTCGGAACGGGCCAACATGGATTTTATTTTTTCACAAGGGAAATTTTTGCATTGGTTGCATTTTTCAACATTGTGATTTTTTGTACATTCCACCAATTCATAAGTACATTTTTTGTGTGAGGAACAACCTGTGCATTTTATTTCTTCTGTTGAAACAATTCTGTCACGCCAACCCACACGATACCAAAGTTCAGCAACTTTTTGTAAATCCGCTTCTGTTTTTGCGTTGTATCTTGGGCAAAAATTGCAGTTATCTCCGCATAAAGTTATTTTTTCTGTCATAGGCGTATAAGTTCCTTGCTTTCTGATAAACTTTACTATTTATCATATCTTAACCGATAATCACAAAAATTATCACCGTCGCCTAAAGCTTTAGTTCTGGTATACTCGATGTATTTAAATCCTGTCATTTGACCCTTATCGATTAAGCAAACTACAGAAGTAATTTCAGAGATTCCAAGTTTTTTTGCCATTTCATGAAGTGGACAAACTAAAATATCCACAGCAACTAATTCTTTTGTTTCAGAAATTATTTTTCGCTGGTAGCCTTTTTTGGGGCTACTATTTTTTCGCATAAGGCTACTCATGTTTTTCCATAAAACTTCTGGTAACCCAGGAAACGAAGTGATTTTTCTAATCAATTTTGAAAATCTCTCACCTGTTTCTTTTCCGTATTGATTCAATAACTCAAGGGGATTTTCAAGATTTTCTTCTTTCATAGAAAGATAAATTGCAGCCAAAGGAAGAATCATAATTTTTTCATCTGAACCGATATTTTTATATTCAGCAGAAAAATTTTTCAGTTTTGCGTCTGCTTTTTTCCAAATTAACAAAGCAATTTCTTTTCCGTAAGTTTCTTGTAATCGCTTTTTGAATTTTTTATACACAAAAGAAAAGTTTAATTTATTCATCACTTACTTCCACTGGACTTCGGTTATTTAAAAATTATTTTTCAGCTAAATATTTTTTTGATAAAAAATACAATCCAAAAAACATTCCAGAACTTGCTACATTCATTGCGCCCATTCCTGCAAAAACTATTCCAGCAACTATTGTAAGAGGAATTGTATTCACAAACCATGCCCATTTTGGTAAAAAGGTTTTTCCTTTTACAACATTAATTAATAAAGGAATTGTTACAAGAAAAACACCTAAATTGCACATTAAAGTTGTAATTGCTGTCTCTGTAAAAAAAGATAACATTACTTCATGGGCAAGTTGTGTTCCTCCAAGTTTTACAAAATACCATAACATAGAAGTACAAGTAAAATGCATTATTGCTCCGGGAATACAAGTTAATAAAGTTCCAACTAAAACGATATTTGCACTTTTTTTTGAAATAGGTTTAAGCATTTTGTAAATTTCGTAATATCCAAAGAACACTAACATCATTGCCACCGTTCCTGCAATACCAGAAATAGTAAACTGAAGTGGATTTGCATTTTCTAACATCAAAACTGTTTTTTCATAATCAAAAAGACCTTGTACATCTAAAAAACCATTTGGTTGGAAAAAAAGTAATAAATCACCTCCTATCCAACATAACAAATGTCCAAAGGCTGCAATTAGAAAAAACTTTCTATTGATAATTGATTTTTGTGTGTTTCCCATAAAAATTCCTCCAAGTAGAAAATCATTTTTTTTATTTAATCACCCAGTAACCGTCATAGGCATATCCAGTTTTTCCGATTAAAAAATTTTCAGATTTTGTAAAGCCCAGTTTTTGAATGGCATTAATTCTTTCTATTGCATAAATCGGTGCTTTTGTCAGAATGCCTTTGCAGCCCAGCATTTTTTCCAAATTCGGAGTTACAAGAGAAAATATACTGTGCAAAAAACTTTCTTTTTCATAATCACTTCTTACATCAACTCTTAAAATTCCCATGTTGTTAAATTCGTCTTCCGAAACTCGCAAACACAATTCTACAGTTCCGATTACAGTTTGTTTTTTATCAATGATTGACAGCCTTGTAAACCAACCGTTTTTATATGACATAGTCCAAAAATCTATGGCTTCTTTCATTCTTTCTTTTGTAGAATAATAAAAATTATCTCCGTCACAATTGTCACTGTTAAAAAAAGGCAATGCATTTTTATCGCTGTAAACTTTTAATAAATCGTCGCAATCTTCCTTTTGAAATAATCTAATTGTAAAATCTTCATTTTCTAATACCGGGCAGTTTTCATAAATATTCATAATTCTATCCTCCTAGATTTTTTTATAGAAATTATAATAAAACTCTATTTTTTGAATAATTCCGAATGGGAACCTGTGCGGGTTAAAGTTAAAATCAATTCTGTTTTGTTTTTTGTGTAAATTAAAAGCCAATCTGGGCTAATGTGCAATTCTCTAAAACATTTCCAATCGCCTTTTAGTTCATGGTCTTTATATTTTGCAGGAAGTTTTTTGCCAGATTTTAACAAGATTAAAACATCTTTCATTTTATTCATGTCATAATTTCGTTTTTGAGCTAGCTTTAAATCTTTTTTAAAAGAGTTTGTATATAGTAATTCATAAGTCATATATCAAACTCCATATTTAGGTTCATCTTCCGCTACATTTAGAATATCATCCATCATTTCAGATACAGAATCATATCTTTTTGCAGGGATTTTTCCTTCGGAAATTGCTTTTGCTTCTTCAAAAGCTGCGATAGTTTCGTCATTCCATTCAGGTTCTAATTCCAAAGAAAAAGGAATACTGCGAGTTGCGTTTACTTTTTTTATAAAAATATTTATTGCTGTGGAAATATTCATGCCAAGTTTGTTGCAAATTGAATTAAAAAGTTCTTTATCTTCTTGTTCCACATTTACAGTAATTGCTGCCATATTATACCACCTTATATTATATTGTATTATACTAATAATATAAGATGATATTAGTATGTTGTCAAGAAAAAAATACTTTTTTTTCAAAATTTAGGTTCTGTTTGCAATTTTTTTCATCTATTTTATGTATCAATTCTGACTAATTCCCGAAGTCCAATATTTCTGTAATTCACATCTTCACGAAGGATAAAGCCTTGTTTTTCCCAAAAAGAGTTTCCATTTTCGTTATATTTAAAAACTAGAAGAGGCACTTTTGAAATTTTTTCGTTTTTGAATGACTCAAGGCATTTTTTTACAAGGCTAGAGCCAATTCCTTTTTTGCGATGATTTTCTGCAACTGACATATGATAAATATAGCCTCGTCTTCCGTCATGGCCGCCAAGAATAATTCCCAGTAATTCATCATTTTCTATTGCAACAAAGGAAGTATTTGGATTGCGTTCCAAAAATCGAGCAATTCCTTCTTTTGAATCGTCAATATCATTGAATCCCATGTTTTTACAACTCATCCAAAGTGCGTAAACTTTTTCATAATCGGTAATTTTCATTGTGCGTATTTGCATATTACACCTCAAGTTTTTCTATTTTTTTTCCAATTCTGCAATTGCACCGTAATGCAAAATTTCAAATTCTTCTGGGGCGATTTTTTCTAGCAAGGATTTATGTTCAGTTTCCCAATTTGCAATTTCTTCAGCGGATAAAGAAGCTCCAATTCCACGACAGGCTTTTATTCTTCCGTGCCAAGTTTCACGAGTAAAAGGAACATTCAATTTGTATTCTTCATGATAAACAAGTTCAAATTTTTCATTATAACAATCTGGAATACCGATTGGATGCATTGTTTCTTTTGCGCCACTCCAAGTGGGATTATATTTTAAAACTAGATTTTCACTTTCACCTGCAATTTTATCTTCAAAAGGAAGCCAAGTCATATACAAAACTAAAAGTCTGCCATCTTTTTTCAAAAGTTGATGTAGAGTTGGCATTATTTTTTCGTGGTCAAAGTAAAAGAAACATTGACAAGCAGTGATTACATCAAAAGAGTTTTTGGGAAAATCCAAATTTTCTGCTGAGGAAGGATAATATTCTATATCCATATTTTTTGACAAAAGTTTTGCTTGTTCAATTTGATTTTCAGAAATATCGGTTCCAATCCATTTTGCACCGTAGGAATATAAATTTCTTGGCAAAACTCCAGTTCTTGTTCCTAAATCAAGTACAGTTTGATTTTCTATACATAATGAACGATTTATTATTTTATCATAAAATTCTTTAGGATAAATGTCACGATATTTTGCATAATCACAAGAGGCTCTTCCCCAATCAAAAGATTTTCCGCCGTCAATATTTTTATCAATAATTTCCATAATTATTTTCCTAAATATTTATTAACAAACTCGATAATTGAATTTTGATACATTGCGGTTTGTCTGTACATACCGTTGGCATGATCACATTCAGGAAGAATAACAATTTCTGTATCTTTGGGATTTCGACTTTTTACGGTTGCAAAAATTTCTTCAAAGTCTTCGTTACTTCCTGCTGTCAGCAATATGGGATATTTTGAATTTGATGCAATATCTACAATTTCTGATTTATTTATATCTGTGTTAAATTCTTTTTCAAATCGTTGGATTGTATAAAAAGTGATTTTGTCTTGATTCTTTTTGTAAAACTCAAATGCAGCTTCCTTAAAAAAGTTTTTTAAGCTGTGATTTGGTGCATCAATGATAAAACATTTTACATTTTTAATATTTTTATCTACTAAGTGAAAAGCAATCCCGCCTCCCATGCTTAAGCCGTGAATAATTATGTTACCAGATGGATTCATTTCATTTACTTTATCAATCCATCGAATCATGTCTTGTTGTTCCAAAACTCCTAGGGACATAAATTTTCCCTGACTTAGTCCGTGAGCTCTTTGATATGTAATTAAAACATTATAGCCCTGGGATAAATAAAATAATCCAGGAAATGCCATTTCTTTTTCAGGATGACTTGCATATCCGTGAAGACAAATTACTGTAACGCTACTTTTCTTTGGGTTTGGGTAATAAATTCCTTTTAGTTTCAAATTATCATGGCTTGTAATTTCAACTTCATTGTGAGGTAACTTTTTCATTTCATTTAATGAATTGTGAATTGTTGAAATTATGTTATACCAAGAATCTGATGGTTCAACCATTGCGTAAGACAGATTTATATTTTGTCTTTTCATCAATTTAGTGAAAGTTTTGTTTCCTTTAATTTTTTCAAACACAAATGTCTCCTAAAATCTTTAGCCTTTACTGAATATCGCAAGCGGTGTTTTATAAATTTTTTCTGTCATTCAAATGTTACTCATGTTCTACCATATTAGAGGACATAATAACATGAAATTATCGATTTATAATTAATTTTAGTAGAATTTATTAATAATAATAGAGTAAAATTAGTCAATATAGGTGGACCTTATGAAAAAAGTTTTAATTTTTTATTGTTTAATTTTTAGTTTGTTTGGTTGTACAGTTGATACATCGTCAAATTCAATTATTGTTCCAGAAATGGTTTTTGTAAAGGGAGGAACTGTTGTTGGTTCAAAAACAACTAATGGGCAAGAATTTTCAAATGATTTTGGAGTTTTTGTTCCTGGAAGAACTGTTACATTAAGTGATTTTTATATTGGTAAATATGAAATTACACAAGAAGAATATGAAAGTGTTATGGCTGGTGAACAAGTAAAAATTAAAGAAGGTATTGGATATTTGGAAAAATCTCCTTCTTTATGCAAAAAAGATAGTGAAGAATATATTCTTTTTGAAAATGAGATTCAGGAAAGACGACCTGTAGAAAATATTACATGGTTTGATGCTGTGTATTTTTGTAATGTATTAAGTCGCAAAGAAAAGTTAACACCTGCTTATGAAATTACAGTTAAAACAATAGAAGGAAAAAATCTTTCAAACAGAATTATAGAAGCAGATGTAGTTTTTAATCCAGAAGCAAATGGCTACAGATTACCTACAGAAGCAGAATGGGAATATGCTGCTCGTGGGGGAGATCCATCTGCTGAAGACTGGAATTATTTATTCAGTGGTTCTAAAAATGGTGTTGGTTGTAAATATAATGATGATGCGAATAATGGGATAGATTTAGTTGGTTGGTATGCTCATAACAATAAAACAGGAATTACAACTGCAGAAGAACAAATTGAAACTGTTGAAGGCAATGGAACTCATCAAGTTGGAATGAAAAAGCCTAATAGATTAGGTTTATATGATATGAGTGGAAATGTTAATGAATGGTGTTTTGATTATTATTGTGGAATTAATAAGGTAGGTAGTGTAACAAATCCGACTCATTGTGAAGGCTTACCTGAAAAAGATTTTGTAATGCTTAAGGGCGGTACATGGGATATGACAGGAAATTATGTTACAGTAACAGATCGTCATATGCAAAGACCTTACTTAAAATTTCAAGGAACAGGTTTTAGAGTTGCAAGAAATGCTGAATAAATTTTATTTATAAAATATCACATAATTCTGAAAGACTGCAAACTGTGTAATCTGGAGTTTCTTCTTCCTTTGTGATATTCCAATATTGACCAAAACCTTGTTTTATCCAAATTGTATGAAATCCCAGTTTCTTTGCAGGAATTATGTCATTGTCGATTCTGTCACCAATCATAATTGCATTGTCACTTTTACAGGCCGCTCTTTTCAATGCAATTTTGAAGATTTTTTCTCCATCAAAGTAAGTTTTTTTCATTTATTACTATACTAATTTTCAAAGAAAAATACGTCGGCCGGTGTGCCGTCATCATAATTTACTTCTTTATTTGGATAAGATTCCACAAGGCGATAATTTCCGCAGGTGTATTCGTCAATCACGTTGTTCCAAAATTTTACGGAAGCTATGTTGTGCGGATGTCGTTTTAATTGCCACTTTCCGTGATGCAAATCAAGCACTTTAAACACCGCTTCTTTTCCATAACCTTTTCGTCGATATTTATGCATAATGAAAAATTCTGACAGACAGAAATCCGTGCTTTCTTCCGGCACTTCCTGATGATCGCTAATCAATACTAACCCTGCTATTTTATCATCAACCTTAATAAAATACGGATATCTATTTTCTTCCTCAAAGTAACAATCCAGATATTCGTATCCATACAATCCATTTTCATTAACATCTGCTTTATCCCATTGGGAAAATTCATACAGATATTTTTCAAGAAGATTCATCATTGTATTTCTGTCTTCTTTTTTTGCTTTTTCAATTTTTAGCATTTTATTTAAACACTCCCGGTGTGTATTTTCAGTGTTATTATCTTTACCGAATTTCACCCACAAAATTTTCTATCAACGAATTTACAATTTCCGGTTTGTCGGTATTGGAATTGTGGCCGGCGTTTTTTATCCATTCAATCGGGATGTTTGTGTCTTTGTGCCAAGCTTTGTTGTATCGGATACAAGAACCAGCTTTGTCTTTTTCTCCGCAAATCAGTAGGGCAGGGCAAGGAATTTTATAGGGCAAATCTTTTTCCATTGCTTCTGCAAGTATTTTAAATCCGTGCCCTGAAATTTGAGAGTATCGTTTTTTGTCCCCGTCGTAAGTCATCATGATTTTGTGCATGAGTTTTCTTCCGTATTCTGTAACCGCAACTCCTTTTGTGCCAGATTTTAAAAGCCATTTCCAAGGATAATAGTAATAAACCGGTTCCATGCGTTTCAATAACCAGCGTTCAATTCCCGTTACAAATTTTTTTTGCAAGGGCGCAGAATCTATCGAAATAAATCCTTTTAGTTTTTGCGGAAAAAGTTCTGCATAGGCTTGTGCCACATATCCGCCCATTGATTGCCCGATTATCACCGGCAACTTTATTTCTTCCTTTTCCAAAATCTCATCAAGCCATTTTGCTTTATCCATTAAATCAAAGTCGAATTTAAATGGCCACGAAGAATTATGAGCTGGTGCGTCCCACACAAACACATTAAATTTGTTTTCAAAATATTCAATTTGTTTTTCAAATAATCTGTGGTCAGCAGTTAACCCCGGAAGAAAAACAAGAGTAACAGCATTTTCGTCGATAATGTTTGTCCAATAATGAATATCGCCAAGTTGTGTTTTATGTATTTTTTCTGTCATTGTGTTTTTCCTTATATAATTTATTTTTTTTAAACTAAATATTTGCAACAAATAAGTTTAAGTGAAAAAAATATTATCTATCATTAATTTCGGATAGTAATTCAACTGTTATATCTTTTGCAATTATAGCAGCTTTTTTACAATTTTGCTCAAAATTTTCTACACCGCTATGGTCTTCTGTATCTGTAATACTTCTGATTGCGATAAAGGGAATATTATTCACATAGCAAACATGGGCAACACTTCCTGTTTCCATATCAACTGTTAATGGATTAAATTGATTTTTTATTTGTTCCCGTCCTTCATCTGAAATAAATGCTTCTCCAGTTACCATTCGTCCCCAAACAACTTTATTTTCTAAAGTCATTTTTTCAACAGCTTTTTTTGAAAGATTTAGCAAGTTTGAATCAGCTTTGAAATATACACTTTCCATCCAAGGATGAAATTCTGTTAATATTCCTTTTTCCACATCATGATAAGCAACTTCTGTGGAAATTACAGTGTCAAAAATATTAAGATTAGAATCTATTCCTCCAGCAACTCCTGAATTGATAATGATATTTACCTTAAAATTATCAATTAAAATTTGAGTTGCAATGGCTGCATTTACTTTGCACACTCCAGAAAATAGGGTAACAACTTCAATTCCATTAATTGTTCCTTCGTAAAACTTAAGCATTGCTTTTTCTGTGATTTTACAATTTTCTATTATTGGTAAAAAAGGCTCTAATTCCTCATCACCAGCACAAATAATTCCAATTTTCATAAAAACCTCCTGTTGATAAAAAAGTTTTAAACGCAAACTTTAAGGTAAAAATTTTTTAATAAATAAATTAGACAGCTATCATCATTTTGGGTTCAATTTTATGCACAATACCATCTATCCCAAACCACAAAGTTTTTTCGCTATTGTTGATGATATGACTTTCAGTAATTTCAACTTGTTCCATGGCTTTTAGATAATCGATTATTTCAATTGTAGTCATGGGTAGAATATCTTTTTGCAAAGAAATTTTTTTTAATATGGTTTCGATTTTATCCCACATATTTTCTATATCAAAATCGTAAGTGTGACCTGCAATTTGAAATAAAGCAAGTTCTTCATCTGTTTGGATAAAATCTTCTGTTAATTTTTCAAGTGAAGCATCAAGATGAAAAATTGTTGACTTCCATCTGTGATAATTTATTTCAGAATTTTTATGTGGTACAAAAGATAAACTTTCTTCGGAAATTCTGGCATATTCAAAGGCACATTTTTTTACGCAAGATTCAATTATGTCGCTGTAATAATCAAAAGGAACAGCAAATCCTTTTATTTGTCTGCCAAAGAGTTTTTCAAGATTTTTTTTATCTGTTTCCAATTCCTTCATAATTTCATTTTCTGTTTTTTCTTGCATAAAAGGATGAGTTAGCGTGTGACTTGCAACTTCGTGGCCATCATACAAAGATAAAACATTTTCTTTTGACAAGCGTTTTACAATGCAACCTGTTTCATGAATCCATTCAAACTCATTTTCCATAAGTCCAGAATTAAGATTAAAAGTTCCTTTTAGACCGTATTGATTCAACAAGTTTACAAAACGAACATCCTGCAAAACTCCGTCATCGTAGGAAACACTGAAAGCCTTTGCTTTTCCATTTGGATATAGTTTTTTTATCATAAAGTCCTTTTTCAATTTCTAGTTTTCTACAAACTCAGTGCAATATCTAATGCGATATACAATTTTCCAAGATTGTGATTGGCTCCATGTAAACCTTCAACTTCGTATCCACTTGATTCAAGCACATCACCTGCTTCTAGAAAATTATACAATTCTAAATCGTAAAAATCACATAGTGCTTGAACACCGGCAAGTTCCATTTCAACAGCGATACAACCTTCTTCTTTTCGTTTTTCAACAAGTCCTACTGTTTCTCTTAACATTGAATCAGTTGTCCAAACTTTACCTAGTACATGAGGAACATTTAATTTTTCAAAAATAGAAGAAATCTTTTTGCTGTTTTTTATAGTTATATAATCTGAAGGTTTTGCGTAATAATATGAAGCACCTTCTCCTCTATAAGTTTCTGTTGGAACAATAAATTTGCCATCAGTTTTTTCTCTGTTAAGACTTCCGCAAGAACCAAACATGATAAAATTTCTTGCACCGGTTTGCCAACTTACTTCATAACACAAAGTGGACGCAACAGCAGAACCAACTGCAGTTAAATAAAATGCAATATCTTTTCCTTTGTAATTCATTTTATAAATTGGCGTTATTCCATTACAAGCATTCAACTCACCAATTTTTTCGCAAGTGTAATTATCAAGTAAATGAGAATGTATTTCTTTTGAAAAAATAATCAAACATATATCAACAATATGTTTGGGTTCTCCATAAAAATCTCTAGGAGTGATAATCGATTCAGTTTTATCATCATAGCAATCTGTTATCATAAATTTTTCTCCAAGAAAAAAATTATATTATTTTCAAAAAATCATTTGCTTCACTTCTGTTTTTGAAAACATAAATTTTTTTATCTGAATATCTATCTAATAATTCTATCACTTGTGGTCTGTTTTTTAAATGATAATTTTTTACAAAATCTAAAAATTCAAAATCTTTTTCTTATTTGTGATTACTTGAAGCAAAGTTGATATACAATTACTTCAAGCGAAACCGAAGTTTGTTGTTAAGCGTAGTCGAAGCACTAATTTTTTTCGTAATAAACGATGTCCATGCGGTCGTTGATTTTTTCTGTAACGCCGTTTTTTTTGTAGCCCAGTTTTTCGTACAAATAGCAGTTTCCTGTTTCTTGCAAAATTGTATCAAGACACCAATTGTCGCTGCCGTGGATTTTTTCTATTTCTTCAAAAGTTTTTTGAGCAAGACCTTTACCGCGAAATTCTTTCATTATAAAAATTGGTGCGATTCGTTTTCTTGAACCGTCGTTTCTGTGTACAACTCGCACAGCCCCGACTAAAGCGTCATCATCATAGATAAAATAAAAATATGTGAAGCTGTCTAAAAGTTTTGCTTTGATTTTTTCTACTGGTTCATTTGCGGGGCTGGTTTCATAATCTTGGTATTTTTCTAGCAAATCAGCAAAGGCTTCTTTTTGCATTTTCCATATTTTTTCACAGTCGTTTATGTTTGCACGAATAAGTTTCATAAATGATTATCCTTTGATTTAAAAGTTTCTATATACCAATATCTTCTTAATCAGAATTTTAATAGCATGGTATTTTAGTTCGTGGTTTTAATATTTTTATCTTTAATATACATTTGCTTACTGCTTTTGGCAAGGGCGTTTTTTTGTTACTTGTAGTTACTTGAAGTGAAGTTGAAACAACTCATTTTTTTTCATTTCTTGCAAAATTAGTAAAAGCCATTTATAATAGAAGATAAGTTCTAAAAAAAACTAATATAAGAGGATAAAATATGCTATTGAAAAAAAAGTTGCAACAACAAATTGCAGAAAATACTTCTAACAAATATGTTATTCACTGTATGAAAATCATGCATCTTCTTTTGCTTGGAATTTGGGCGCTAAACATTTTGAATATTTTTCCAATCAATAAAGAAATTGTTTTTGTATGCATGGCGTCAAGTTTGTTTTTTTATGTTATAGGAATGATTTGTTGGCACTTTATGGATTTAAATAAAAAGTATGTAAAATATTTGATTATTTTATGGACGGTGATAATTACAACAATTATGTCAACCGGACTTACTTTTCATGCTTTTTTGGCAGGTGTGCTTCCGATTCTTTTTTGTAGTTTATATTCCTCAAAAAGATTGATGGTTTTCACCGCATTTTTAACAATTATAAGTACATTCTTTTCTGTTCTTGTGGGATATCACTACGGAATTTGTGATGCCAACATGGCTTTGCTGATTGGAGAGCCTCTTTCTTTTTATATTAACGAAGCTGGGGAATTTTCTCGCACACAACTTAACGACAATATTTATTACTGTTTGATTTTATTTTTTGTTTTCCCTCGATGTATCATTTACACAATGTGTATTATTGTATGCTTCAATGTTGGTAAATTAAATCGTAGTAATGTAGAATACGCAAGACACATGGAAGTTTTAGCTGAAATTGATGGCATGACTGGATTGTATAACAAAAGTAAGTATTTAAGCATTCTAAAAAATGAATATGATGAAATTCCGCAAGTGTCTGTTATCTTTTGGGATATCAATAATTTAAAAGTAATCAACGATACAAACGGACACGAAGAAGGCGATTTGCTAATTAGAACAGTTGCAACAAATATTCTGAATTTAGCAAATGAAAACAAAAAAGCCTTCCGTATTGGTGGTGATGAATTTATCATGATTCTAAAAGATGCTGATGAAGCAGAAACTTTGAAAACAATCGACCTCTGGAAAAAGAATATCAATTCAATAAAGGATGAATATTCATTTGAAATTTCTGCTTCTATAGGTTACGCTTTTGGTCATGGCAAAGATTTACAAGAATTAATAAAACAAGCCGACGAAAATATGTACATCGACAAAAAGCAATATCACGAAAGTGTAAAAAACTAAAGTTAATGATTCTTCATTCTGCCGTAAGAATTTCTAATCACGCCACCTGACAAAAGATGTTTTTTCATGTTGATTTGTAGTGATGTGTTTTCTGGTAAAGTATCAAAATCTTTTGACTTTGTGTTAAAAAGCCATTCGATAAATTCTGTGTCTACTTCGCCTTTGTCAAAATTTTCAAATCTGTTTTGAAAACTGACGATGTTTGAATTTGCACTCAGCATATTTTTTAGTTGTTCATCCAAAAGCCAAGAATGACAACGATATTCTGCATTTTCTAATTTAGGAAAATAGTTTTCAAAAAACTTTTGTGCTTCTTTCAATGATTTATCAACAGCATGTGGTGAAAAATCTGCATCTGACGGAATGTGCAAACTTATAAAGTCGCCTTTTTCACTTGGAACAATTTCGTATTCCAATTCACCGATTCTGAACAAATGACAGCCAACTTGTCGAGTCGTCCACCACCAACGATCAAAACAAAATTCACCTATCATTTTATAAGTTTCATTTATAAATCGAGTAAAACATTTCATTGTTGCAAAAAATATTTCATCGGGAATTTTCTTTCCTTGATAAACTTTGTAAGTATACAATGATTCTTTTAACATACAAGAAAGAATTTTTATTCCGTTTGTATCCTCTGCAAGTAATTCCCTAACTTGATTTAAAGCAGTTTTCATATTTGCAAATGAAAAATAATTTTTTTGCAACTCATCAATTTTTTGAAAATCAAAATTTTCTGTAAACGATAAAACTTTTTCTTTTACGCAAGATTGTAATTCTATTTTATCGCATAATGTTGTTATGTTCATTGTTACTTTTCCCTTTCAATCATTTCATTTAATAAATACGATTTGTAATCATCAATACAATCAAAAATTTTATGAGAATGAGGATTGCCAAATTGTATTGTTAAATCTTTTACGCTAATTTTTTTTGCAAGATTAAGAGCAGGAATATCCTCGTCAACAATTTTTTGAACAAGTGTTTTGCTATCGTCAGTTAAGATGTTTCCGATTTTCCATTTTGGATGTATGTGTGTAAAATTAAAGTACACATCAAAATTATTTGAAACATTTAGCGTTATTTCATTTTCGATATTATAAGAAAAATTTGATTCATCATTTTTTAAAAGTTCGTAAAGTTGACTTTCAGTTTTAGTTTCAGAAAAATCATTATAATATGGAATCAACTCAGAAGGGATATCTTCTTTATTTATCCTGATAGAATATAACTTTCTATTTTCACCATCACAAGAACCTGAGTGAATAAAAAAATCAAATTTCTCTCCAAAACTTTTACAGCGTTCAGATAATTTTAGTTCTTTGCTCTTTGCCAACAATTTGATAATATCAGTGGAATTATTTGCATTAATAAAAACTTGCCAACGAGGAGCAATTTTGTTATTTAATAAAATCTCTGTTGCTTGAAGCAATTCATTAAATGCACCCTTTCTGCCAATATACCAATCCGTCATTTCTTCCATGCCAAAAAATGTAAGCTGAACTTTTTTTACACCAACATTTTTTAGAAAGTGAACATAATTTTTATCACGAACTAATCGCCAAAAACTTGCAAGCTCAAAACGTTGAGGTTTTGCATTTACAGAAATTTGATTATCTTTATTCCATCTTTGTTCATAGTCGTTGCAAAAATCAGGTTCTCGTAACCAACTATAAAAAGTGATAGAATCAAAATGAGGCTTAAAATAATTTACGATAATTTCGTCGCTGTTATCACGCATTTTTTTATTTGGCATGTGCCCAATCCAACAATGTTTACACCGGTTTGGGCATCCATACATATCAGCTAAAATAATTAAATTCTGAAGTTTCAAAAAATCCCCTCTTTTAAATTTTTGTTTTCAATTTATTCTGGCTTGTAAAATTGAGTTTCGTAAAGTTCTGCATAAGTTCCGCCTGCTTTTACTAAGTCAGCATGAACACCTCTTTCTGCAATAACTCCATCTTTGATTACCAAAATTTCATCCGCTGCAAGAATTGTTGATAGACGATGTGCAATCAAAATACTTGTTCTTGAATCAATAATCGGATTGATAGCATCTTGAATTTTCTTTTCAGAAATTGAATCGAGAGAAGCAGTTGCTTCGTCAAAAATTAAAAGAGCTGGATCTTTTAATAAAACACGAGCAATAGAAAGTCTTTGTTTTTCGCCACCAGATAATTTAAGACCACGATTTCCAACAACGGCATCTAAACCTTTTTCTTGATTTAAAATAAAATCTGCAATATTTGCTTTTTCACAAGCTTCCATCAATTCTTCATCTGTTGCATCTGGTTTTGCATAGAGAAGATTTTCTCGAATAGTTCCATTGAACAAATATGTTTCTTGGCTAACAATTCCAATTTGTTCGCGCAACCAAGTTAAATCAATATCACGAACATCTTCTCCATCAAAAGTAATTGTTCCGTTACAAACATCATACAAACGAGGAATCAAATTTGCGATTGTACTTTTTCCTGAACCAGAGGGACCAACTAAAGCAATACAATCTCCACTTTTCAATTCAAAATTGATGTCTTTTAAAATTTTTCTTTCTTCGTTGTAAGAAAATTCAACATTTTTGAATTTGATATTTCCTTCAACTTTTTTTGGAATGATTGGATTTTCTTTATTTTTAATTTCGATTGGCATGTCAAAATATTCAAAAATTCTTGTGAACAATGCCATTGCACGAATCCATTCAACTTGAATATTCAAAAGTGAATTTACAGGTCCATACATTTTTCCAAGAAGAGCAACAAGAACTGTAATATCACCAACAGTAAGAGATGAATTATATTTCATCATCAAAATTCCACCAACTAAATAAAGCAACATCGGACCAACGCTAGAAAATGTATTTATGATAACCATAAACCAGCGTCCTGCCATACTTTCTTTGATGTTGAGCTTTATCATTTTGTGATTTACATTTTTGTAACGATTATATTCGTATTCTTCTTTTCCAAATAATTTTACAAGAAGTTGACCACTAACTGATAAAGTTTCATTTAAGATTCCGTTAATTTCATCATTACATTCTTGCGCATCTTGAGTAAGTTCCCAACGAGTTTTTCCAGCCCATCTTGTTGGAATTGTAAAAAGCGGAATAACCAAAACACCAACACCTGCTAAAATCCAGTTTTCTTTGAACATGATAACAATAGCAATAATCAATGTAATTGTGTTTGATAAAATAGAAGTGAATGTACTTGTAACAACTCTCTCAACCCCAGAAATATCACTTGTCATTCTAGTAATGATATCACCTTGATTATTTGAAGTAAAAAATTTCTGTGACATTCGCTGTAAATGTGAATACATTTTGTTTCGCATATCAAAAGTGATATGTTGTGCAATCCAGTTATTCAAAAAACTTTCGCCAACACGAATTAAATTTGCACCAAGAGTTACACCAAGCGAAACTAAAATTAATGTTATCAACATTTTCATATCACGATTGATTAAACCTTCATCAATAATTCGTCCAGTCAAAACTGAAGGTAACAATCCCATAATTGAAGAAAGAATGATAAATACGAAAATCAATATCATCTGTTTCCAATAAGGAATTAAATACGAAAAAATTCTTTTTAATAAAGCAAAAGTTACCTTGGGACGATTTGCTTTTTCTTCTTCAGTGAGAAATCCTCTATTCATTCCTCTCATTCCCATTGCCATAAAAAACTCCTTCCATTTCTTGTTTATTGTTATATGAATTTAATGCCATCAAAAAGAAAAACATCTGTGAATATTTTTCAAATTCAGGCATTGGCTGATAAGTTTCATATCCAGATTTAAAACTATCCCAATCTTTAATTTGTGTTTCCAAAAAACTTAATTCCCATTCTACAGGTCCGATTACATATCCGTCTAAATCAATACAGGTTGTAACATTTTCGTTTTCAAATAAAAATTGGTCTGCACATATATCTACCATAATAAATGAATTTTTACTACTTGTAAAATAATTTTCTGTTAGGCTTTTAAAATAATTTCTAACTTTTTTATCAAGAGAAGAATCTGTATTCCAAAATTGATTTATACATTCTTCAGCATGAAAGATAACTCTTGAATAAAAATCTTCAACATCTTCAATTCCGATTATTCCACAATTTTTATGAGCAACCTGATGATTGTATCCAACATATTGTCCAAGCATATATGCATTATTTTTTTCACAAGGAAATTCATCTTCAGACCAAGAAGTGCCTTCAACAAATTCATAAATCATAGCGTATTCATCAGAAGCAACAAATGGAACAATTTTTATGTGAGGATTATTTTTTAGTACATCATATAAATTTTTTAAATGCAAACTTTGTTTTTCAAAAGTGAATGAAAAAATATTTTTCATCATTAGCCAAAAAGGTGATAAATTATTTTTTATCATCAAGGGAATTTTCAAAATATATTTTTTATCTTGAAAATCAAAAAGATAAATTTCATTTGATGAAACTGAAATTTTTTCAAATGAAGAAATGTTTTCTTTTGCGTAGGCTAAAATTTTTTTTAGATTATCCATTTTATTTTTATCCAATAATATTTTTATAAAACCAATTATCCGAAAGCATTTTCTTTATTGATTCAAATTTACATTGACACAGTTTTTCGCAAAGTTGCAAAACTTCTTCGTTATAAAAATTTTCAACTTCAAATCTTTTAATTCCGTCAGTTAAATGAAATAAAAATACAACTTTATCTTTTGTTAAATATTCATTCCAATATTCAAATGCTAAATGATTTTTTATAAAATTTTCCCACATATCAGCTTTAGATTCAGGAAAAGAAACTGCAAAATTTTCTCCATCTTTTTGAATAATAAAACCTTCTTGTTCTAAATCTAAAATACTATTATCAATTCCCATAACATAAGAATGATACATAAGTTCCTCCAAAGAATTTATTTTCCTTTTACCCAATAGTCGCCGTATTCTGTGCCGTCGTTTCCTACAAGTTTGTGTTCATAAAAAACAAAGCCTAATTTTTCTAAAGTTGATTTTCGTTCGGTTGCATTTTGCCAACATTTTGTAGCGATTTTGTCGCAATAAAATAAATCGTAAGTGGGATTGATTATCAATGACAAAATATTTTCAATTTCTGTTGATTTTTCGTAATCACTTCGTAAGTCCAATCGAAGTAAAGCACAATTATCAAATGCATCGTTTTCTGAATCACGATGAAAAAGCTCGATTGTTCCGATGGCTTGATTTGTAGATTTATCAAAAATCGTCCAGCGAACAAAATATCTTTCTTTGTAAGAAAAAATCCAAAAATCAACAGCTTGTTTCATGCGTTCAATTGTTTTGTAATAAAAATCATCTCCATTGCAATTATCCCCGTTAAAAAACGGAACTGCCTTTTTGTCAGAATAAACTTTGTGCAAATCTTCTAAATCTTTTTCTTCAATCAAACGAAGCAAGTATTTTTCATTTTCAAATTGTGGGCAAAACTCGTAAACATCTTTCATTTTATAATCTCCTAAAAATTATCTGTCTCTTTCTTCTATTATGTGAAGAATATTTTTACCATTGATGATTTCATCAATTTTTTCTGGAATGAAAGATGGCTTGAAAAAAGAATTTTTTATTTCTTCAATAGGAATCCAAACTAATTCTTCGCCGTCATCGGTTTTTGAAAAAACATTACTTGCATCAATTACTTTGACTAAATAATAAAACTCAATTGTGTGGCAATCTAAACCTTCAAGAATTCCATTTTCACCTTTGAAAAAATTTTCGGCAACAACTGCAAGTCTTTCAACTTTTGCATGGATTCCTGTTTCCTCCAAAATTTCTCGTTCTATACAATCAACGGAAGTTTCGCCAAGACCAACACCTCCTCCAATCATATAAAAATATCCGCCGAATTTAGATTTTACAAAAAGCATTTTGTCATCTTTTAAAATGAACGCTCCTGTGCGATATCTAAACCAAGAATTTTCTTTTGTAAAACAAATATCTTTCGTTTTCATTTTTGCCTTCTACTCCACTGTAAATTCTGTCCATTCGATATGATTGTATTTCATAACTTCATCTGCTTTTTTCATTCCCAGCTTTTCGTAAAATGGAATTGCGTTTTCGTTTGCTATTAAGTAAACAGCAATATCTTTTTCGCCACCTGCAATTTCGTGTGCTTTTTTTATCAACTTTGAGCCGATTCCTTGTCTTTCATAATTTCTATCAACGCCTAAATCTGTGATATAAAGCCAATAACAAAAATCTGTTAAGCCCAAAAGCACACCCACAACTAAGCCATTTTCATTTCGAGCAACTAAACTGATAGAAACATTTTTTACAAGTTTTTCAATTCGTTCGTAAAATCTTTCTTTTGGATATTGAGAGCCTAAATCAGTTCTCTTCAAAAAATCGATATATTCAGAGCTTGAAAGTCTTTCTTCTTTTATAATTATTAATTCCATAAAATATTATCCTAATAAAATTTTTATTTAAGTTTATCTAATTGTTCGTCATATTAGAATTATTTTGATTACATTTACTATCCACTACAACAAAAACACCTTCTTGGATTGCAGAAAAAGTTGCAATAGAACATACTACGATTGAACTGTATTTCACTTCCATAAAAAACAAGGTTAAAGGTAAAAGAAACAATAACAATCCTGTAATCTTGTTCATAATTGTATGTATAGCTATAAATTGTTTTTTATAAACATAGCCCAAAATGATATTATTGATTTTTATGATTGCAATTATACCTACCCATATCAACAACCACTTAGGGAATTGAATTACAGGTAATAATTTAATTAGAGATACAACTACAAATACAAAGTCAGCAATAGTATCTAGTTGACTTCCAAATTTGGTTGTGGTATTTGTTTTTCTTGCAACAAGACCATCTATCATATCTGTAAAACCACAAAAGACATATATGATATAAAATTCCATGGAAAATGTAGGGAAGAAAGGCAATAAAAAACTTCCGAGAATGCGAGATCCAGTAAGTATATTTGCAATATGCTTCGACATCAGTTCTCCTACAAATAAAAAGTTTATCTAATTATTAGATATATTGCAATAAGAAACTTTTAGCTTTATTTTCTTTTTAAAACATATTTTTCAATTTGTCTGATTTCATCGTGATATTCACCATCACCTTCATATTCCATTTTAAAACCACACTTTTCTAAAACTTTTCTAGAGGCAATATTTTCTGAAATACAAATTTCATAGACAAAATCAAGATTCTTTTTTTTCATTATCTCGCATAAAAATGCATTTAATGCTTCTGAGGCATATCCTTTGTTTGTATACTCTTTTCCGATATGATATCCAACTTCAAAACCATTTTCTATAGAAACCAGCTGAACATGTCCTATATTTACATTTTGATTTTCTCCCTTTAACAATATTGGATAAACAAATGGTCCTTCTGTTGACTCATAAGCACTTATAAGAAATTCTATAGTTTCTTTTGCATCTTCTACTGTTTCAAAAACTTCATCAGGTAAAAATTTTCTATTGTCATCATCTAAAGAATTTTTATGAACACTTTCTGCCATTGACAAATTAAACTCTGTAATAATTAATCGTTCTGTTTCTATTTTCATTTTAATGTTCCTTAAAAAATTTATTTCAATCCATCAATAAACATTTTTACACTTGCCCATGCCCAATGTAAATTATATCCTCCAAGCATTCCAGTTACATCAAGAGCTTCTCCGATAAAATAAAGTCCGGCAACTTTTCTTGCTTCCATTGTTTTAGGAAAAATTTCATCTACAGAAATTCCACCTCGAGTAACTTCGGCTTTGTCAAAGCCATCAAGTTTTTCAACTTCAATTTCAAAATGATTAAAAGTTTTTGCAATTTCTTCAATTTCAGATTTTTTTATTTGCGATAAATTATAATCTTTTTCTTTTAACAAAACTTTTACAAAAGATTTTGGTAGAAATTCACTTAAAATATTTGCTAAAGATTTTTTACTTGTTTTTTCTTTTTGAATTAAATTTTCAACATCAACTTCTGGAAGAAAATTAAAAATGATTTGAGTTTTACCATTTACAAAAAGTGATAGATTCAAAGCAAGAGGTCCGCTAAATCCACGATGAGTAAAAAGTAGTTGGTCTGTAAATTGTCGTTTTTCAATTTGTGCTTTTGCTGTAATAGCAATTCCACTTAAGGATGAAAAATCAAATTCAACATTTTCTGGATAACGAATTCCTGCTAAGGCTGGAACCAATGGAAAAGTTTTTATTCCAAAATTTTTTGCAATTTTACAAGCGATATTTGTTGCGCCCATTTGTGGATAAGAAATTCCTCCACTTGCAACAATAACTTTTTTTGCATAAATTGATTCTTTGTTTGTTTCGATTACAAATAAATCATTTTGTTTTAAAAGATTTTGAACAAGACATTCTGTTTTAAAAATATGATTTTCACTTTTTCCATCTTCTAATAAAGATTCTAAAATTGATTTTGCCCCGCTTAGTGTAAAAAGTTTTCCGTTATCTCGTTCTTCGTATGGAATGTTATATTTTTCAATTATATCTAAAAAATCGTATGTTCCGAATTTTGCCAAAAACGATTTTATAAAATGAGGATTTGAACAAATAAAATTTTCTGGCGCAAGATAAAGATTTGTAAAATTACATTTTCCGCCACCAGTTGCTAAAAGTTTTAAACCTAATTTTTTATTTCCCTCAAGGATACAAACTTTTTTGTCTTTTAATCCTCGTAAAGCAAAAAGCCCAGATGCACCGCCACCAATTATTGCAAAGTCAAAAATTTCTTCCATAACAAATAGAATATATTATTAGAAGAAATTTGAAAAGATGTGAGTAATATTAGTTTACATAAAAATATATTTTTAAATATAACAAAATGTTATTGTAACAAATTATTTTTGCGATAGTTAAATATATAGTTATATCAAGAATAAAAATGAAAAGCGTGATAAAAAATTTTGCTTTTCATTAAAATTTGTTTTTACAGGAGAATTGATAAAAACTTCTCCTAATATTGCGTCGAAGTTTTTATCTAAAGTTTGCGTTGCAAACTTCCAAAAATTTAATTGCTGTTTCTCACAGTGTTACGAAACAGCATAAAAAATCAAATCGGAAATCGAAATTTCCTCATTGATTTTTTATAGGAGAATGTATGAAAAAGAATTTATTTAAAATCACAATTTTAGCTATTGTTGGATTAGTTTTTGTTTCAACATCTTTTGCACAACCTTCAAAAAAAGAAGATATGAAAGACAAAAAAACATCTTATGAAAAATTTATTCCAAATGAATTGCCTAAATTCAATGAAGTAACAGGCACAGTAAAAGTTGAAGGCAAAGATGAAAACAAAAAGATTTATGTTGTTACTGACAAAAAAGAAAAAATTCTTATTGAAGTAACAGGTGGACCAAGATTTAATTTTGAACAAAAACCTTTTATAGAAAAGAAAGATTTTGAAAAAGGAAAGAAAACTGATTCAAAAGATTTTGATAAAAACAAGAAAGGTGAAAATTCAAAAGGGTTTGACAAAGGTAATCATAAAGAATCTTCAGGTAGATTTGATAAAGACGGTCATTCAGAATTTTCAAAAGATTTTTACAAAGATAAGCGTTCAGATTTTTCAAAAGAATTTGACAAAGACAAATATCCAAATTTTCCACAAGGATTTGATAAAGAAAGATTTGAAAAATTCAAGAAAGATTTTGAAAAAGGAAATTTTGAAATGCCACATAAATTTTCTTACACAGAAAGTTTAATAAAGCTAAAAGGAAAGAAGGTAACTTTAGTAGGAAAATATAATTCTGATAAAACAATTTTCAATGTAATTGGTATTATCGAAAAATAAAATTCAAGATATAATTTGAATACGAAGGATGTTGTGTAAAATTTTACATAGCATCCTTTTTTGTTTTATGATATAATGATTTATCAATCTATTTATTTTTGAGGTTTTTATGAAAAAGAAAATTTTATTTTTTGCTTCAATTATTTTTTTATGTTTTGCTTTTTACAGTTGCGAAAGAAAAGTAAATTCAAATGAAATTATTATTCTTTATGAAAATGATGTTCATAGCCAAGTTGATGGTTATCCAAAAATTTCTGGATTGAAAAATGAATTGTCATTAAATGAAAATGTAAATGTTGGAATTGTTTCTGTTGGAGATTTTATTCAAGGGGATTCTTTGTGTACAATTTCAAAAGGTGAATATATTATTAATATTATGAATCTTGTGGGATACGATGCAGTTGCATTAGGTAATCATGAGTTCGATTATAAAATTCCAAGATTATTTGAATTAACAAAAATGATGAAAACAAAACCTATTTGTGCAAACTTAAAAAATGTTAAAAATAATAAAAATCTTTTTGATTCATATAAAATCGTAAAATATGGAAATAAAAAAATTGGTTACATTGGAATTACAACTCCAAGCACAATTGCAATATCATCACCAAAACAATTTTTTGATGAAAATAATAATTTGCTATACAGTTTTTCTAATGAAGATTTTTTTGAAGTAGTACAAAAAAACATTGATATTGTAAAACGAAAAGGTGTTGATTATGTAATTGTGCTTTCTCATCTTGGTTCCGAACATGTTTTAGAAAATTGGTCTTCATGGGAACTTATAAAAAATACTTCTGGAATTGATGTAGTTCTTGATGGTCATTCACACAGTGTACTTGAAAATGAAATTGTAAAAGATAAAAATGGAAATGATGTTGTTTTGTCATCTACAGGAACAAAGTTTGAAAATATCGGAAAGTTAACTTTAAGTTCTGATGGCAAAATTAAAACTGAACTTATTCCAACAAAAGATATAACTTTAATTGATGAAAAAGTTTTGGAATACATTTCTAAAATTCGTCAAGAGAATGATATATTAGGTGAAGTTAGTATCGGTACTTGTGAAGTAAAACTTATAACTCATGATGAAAATGGAAAGCGTTTAATTAGAAATACAGAAACCAATATCGGAGATTTTTGTGCAGATGCTTTTCGTTTTGTAACAGGTGCTGATATCGGTTTTATAAATGGTGGAGGAATTAGGTCTGAACATCCACAAGGTGAAATTACTTTAAATTCAATTCTAAAAATTTTTCCATTTAATAATACAGTTTGCGTTTCGGAAGTTTCAGGTCAAGATATTTTAGATTTCTTAGAACTTTCTATAATGTATTATCCAAAAGAATATGGAAGTTTTTATCATGTTTCTGGAATAAGATTTTATATAGATTCTTCAATTCTATCTTCTGTAAAACTTGATGAACACGAAAATTTTGTTTCAATTGATGGAAGTCGTAGAGTTTTTGATGTAGAAGTTTTAAATGATGAAGGAATTTATGAAAAATTAGATCCAGAAAAAAATTATACAATTTCTTCACACAATTATTTAATTTTAGATAATGGAAGTGGTGCAACAATGTTTAATGATGGAAAAATTCTTGTAAATGATGGTATGCTTGATATTGAAATGGTAGAAATTTACATTACAGAATTTTTGCATGGTAAAATTGGAACTGAATATTCTAAAAGCCAAAATAGAATTATTGCAAAATAATGTTGTGTTGATGTGTGTCAAGGATTTAGCTGAAACGTTCCTTGTCACACATTTATAAACACAAATCTACAAATTCAGCATTACACGCTTTTGCTAAGTCTTCAGGATTTATGATTATTTGCATTCCTCTAATTCCCGCACTTATACAAATTTTTTCTTGTAAAGTTGCAAGTTCATCAATAAAAGTTTGATATTGCCGTTTCATACCAAGGGGAGAGCATCCTCCTCGAATATATCCAGTTAGATTTAAAAGTTCTTCAGGTTTTATTGGAGAAATTTCTTTTGAGTTAGTAACAGTTCTTGCTTTCTTTAAATTGATTTCGCTATCTGCACTTTGACAGAAAACAAAAATTTCTTTTCTATCATTTCGCATAACAATTGTTTTATAAACTTGTTCCAATGAAAGTCCAAGTTTTTCTGCAGTTCTTGTAGCTGCACCTTTTGCAAGTTCATGGTCAGTATTATCTTCATATTCTCTAACTTCGTAAGATATTTGTAAGTTATCTAAAATTCTCATTGCATTTGTTTTTTTCATATAAGACCTTTATCAATTGAAGTAATAAAAATATTTTAGCATATTTTATAAAAAAAATCTTTTACAAAAATAAAAAATCTATTGTATAATGTAATAAATCTTTTTTTATTGAGAGTTTAGATAAAAACTTCTCCTAAAATTGCGTCGAAGTTTTTATCTAAAGTTTGCGTTGCAAACTTTAGTATTTACTGTTGTTTCTCATTTCATTACGAAATAACAAAAAAAATCAATTCCTAAAACTGATGTTTTACTCATTGATTTTTTAAGAGAGTTACTATGAAAACAATTATTCGAAATTCAACTTATGAAAAAGTGTTAAAAATGAAAAAACAAAAAAGTTATAATCCTATAAAACCTTCAATGTTTTGGCGTTGTTTGATTCGTCTTATTTCTATTCCCGGATTGATGGCAGCAAAATTTACTTACAAAAAAATCAATATGGAAAAGTTTAATAAAAAAGAACCTTGTTTAATTTTGATGAATCATTCATGTTTTTTAGATTTACAAATTGCAGAATCAGTTATGTTTCCACGTCCCTTGAATATTGTGTGTACATCAGATGGATTTGTTGGAAAAAATCTTTTAATGCGACTTATCGGATGTATACCTACAAATAAATTTGTAAATGATGTTTCTCTTATCAGAAAAATGAAATATACTCTAACAAAATTAAAATCAAATATTTTAATGTATCCTGAAGCTAGTTATAGTTTTGATGGAACTGCGACTGTACTTCCTGAATCACTATTTAAGTGTATTAAATTATTAGGAGTTCCTGTTGTAATGATAAAAACTTACGGAGCATTTTCAAGAAATCCTTTGTACAATAATTTGCAAGTAAGAAAAAAAGTTCAGATTTCAGCTGATGTAAATTATTTACTTTCAAAAGATGATATTGAAAGAATGAGTGTTCCAGAAATTGCAAGTGCCATAAAAAATGAATTTAGTTTTGATAATTTCAAATGGCAACAAGAAAATAAAATAAAAATCGATGATGATTTTAGAGCTGATAATTTGAACCGTGTTTTGTTCAAATGTCCTGTATGTAAAACTGAAGGTAAAACTGTTGGTAAAGGAACAACTTTAACTTGTACTCATTGTAACAAAGAATATGAACTTACGGAATATGGTTTTATGAAAGCAAAAAATGGTGATACAGAATTTACTCACATTCCAGATTGGTTTAATTGGCAAAGAGAAGAAGTTAAAAAAGAAATTTTAGAAGATACTTATTCTCTTAATGTACCAGTTGATATTTTTATGATGGTAAATACCAAAGCGATTTATAAAGTAGGAGATGGTATTTTACAACATTCAAAAAATGGATTTGTGTTAGATGGATGTGATGGAAAACTTCATTATGAACAAAAACCAAAATCATCTTACAGTTTGTATTCTGATTATTATTGGTATGAAATTGGAGATGTGATTTGTATTGGTGATATGAAAACCTTGTATTATTGTTTTCCAAAAACTGATAATGATGTTGTTGCAAAAACAAGAATTGCAACAGAAGAAATTTTTAAGTTAGACTAATTTTGAATTTAGAATAAAAATATCTTGTTCAACTTTTTCAAAATTTATATAATAACTTTATGAGTGTAAATAAATTTAATTCATTTGCTCGAGCATTAGCAACAAATTATGGAGTTGATATAAAACTTACTCGTACTTTTAAACTTGCTGGTGGTGATGTTAATAAAGCCTACGGAATTGAACTTTCCAATGGAATTGATATTTTTATGAAAGCAAATGAAAAAGCAAATGTTGATTTTTTTGTACAAGAAGCAAATAATCTTGAAGCAATTTCAAAAACAAATTCAATTGGAACACCAGAAGTTGTTGCATTAGGAACTGATGATGGCGAAGAAGTTGGATATTCATTTTTGCTTTTAAAATATGTTCCAGAAGATGATAAAACAAATATCTTCTGGGAAAATCTTGCTCGATGTTTAGCGAATATGCACAAAGCAAATACTGAAGAATTTTTACCAAAAGAAAATTTTTCTGATGGTTTTAAGTTTGGATTTATGCAAGATAATTATATCGGAAGAACTAAGCAAATAAATTCTCCAAAAAAATCTTGGGTTGAATTTTTTAGAGATAATCGATTAGTGCCACAATTTAAACTTGCACAAAAATATTTTGATAGTGATGAAATTAAAAATTTTGAAAAGTTACTTGATAATATTTCTGATTATTTAATTGAGCCAGAAAAACCTTCTTTGCTTCATGGTGATTTGTGGTCAGGAAATATTTTATGTGGAAAAAATCAAACTCCTTATTTAATTGATCCTGCTTGTTATGTTGGTCATCCTGAAGCTGATATTGCAATGACTGAACTTTTCGGTGGGTTTAATCCAGTTTTTTATTCAGTTTATAAGGAAGAAGGTTTACTTCAAGATGATTATGTTTCCAGACGAGATTTATATAATTTGTATCATGTTTTAAATCATGTAAATCTTTTTGGTCATAGTTATTTAGGTGCTGCAAAAGCAATTATAAAAAAATATGTAGAATAAATTTCATTTTATATGTATATTTATTTTAATAATTTTAGTTGAGGTGATTTATGTCTATTTATGATTTTTCTGTAAAAGACAGAGATGGAAATTTAGTTTCTTTAGAAAAATACAAAGGGAAAGTTTTATTAATTTTAAATTCAGCAACTAATTGTGGATTTACAATTCAATATTCAGGTTTACAAGAATTATATTCAAAATATAAAGAAGAAGGATTTGAAATTTTAGATTTCCCTTGTAATCAATTTGGAAACGAAGCTCCAGGTTCTAATCAAGAAATTTATGAGTTTTGTGTAAAAAATTATGGAATTACTTTTGATCAGTTTGCTAAGATTGAAGTTAACGGACCAAATACAGATCCTTTATTTGCTTGTCTTCGTCATCAA
The DNA here is from genome assembly GCA_036307825.1 of Treponemataceae bacterium. Lineage (GTDB taxonomy): Bacteria > Spirochaetota > Spirochaetia > Treponematales > Treponemataceae > RGIG9060. Next base: position 30,949 of record JAXJWW010000072.1, read on the forward strand.
ACTGGAACAATTCCTGGCGATGTTATCAAATGGAATTTTACAAAATTCTTAATTGATAAAAACGGAAATCCTGTAAAACAATTTGCTCCAGCTTGTCAACCAAAAGATATTGAACAATCAATTATTGATGAATTAAAAAAATAATTTTCTTGTTCTAAAAATATTAAATTACAAAATTGCCGTCTTTAAAGATGGCAATTTTTTTTCCATCAGCAGTGATTCCTTCAATTTGTAAATCTTCTGTTCCAATCATAAAATCTACATGTTCAAGTGAATCGTTTAGTCCAATTTCAAAAAGTTCTTTTTTAGAAAGTTTGCTTCCATCTTTTAAGCAAGAAGGATATGCTTCTCCGATTGCTAAGTGACAACTTGCATTTTCATCAAAAAGAGTATTGTAAAAAAGTGTATTCATATTTCTAATTGGAGAATTGTGTTGTACTAAAGCAACTTCTCCAAGATAATGCGAACCTTTATCTGTTTCAATTAAATTTTTTAAAACATCATATCCAGTTTCAGCAAAGAAATCTATGATTCTACCTTTTTTAAAAGTAAAACCAAAGTTTTCAATTTTTGTTCCATTATAAATTAATGGCATTGAAGCAACAACTTTTCCATCAACTTTTAATCTATGTGGTGCAGAAAAAATTTCTTCTGTTGGCATATTTGCTACGAATGGAACTCCGTCCATTGCTTTTTCTCCGCATCCTTCAAATAAATAATTTTCAGGTAATCCGATAATTAAATCTGTTCCAAGAGAATTTTTATAATGAAGTTCTTTTAAATTTGCATTGTTCAAAAATTCACTTCGATTTCTTAATTGTGAAATATGTTTTTGCCATTCTTCAACTGGATTTTCTTTATCAAGTCGCATTGTTTTGAAAATTAAATCCCATAAATTTTTCACAGCATCTACATCATTTAATTCTGGAAAAATTGTTTTTGCCCAACTAACGCTTGGGACTGCAATTAAATTCCATCGAATTTCATTTTTCATACTTGCATCATAAAATTTTTGAAAGGCAATATTTTTTGCTTTACTTGTTTCTGCCAAAATTTTTGGATCTATATCTTTCATTAAATTTGGATCTTCAGATAAAATACAAAGATATGCTGCTTTTTTATCTACAGAATAATTTCTTTCTTCAATTTGATATTGAGGAATGTTTACCAGCATTTCAAGATTTTCATTTTCATAGCGAAGTTTTGTAAAAAGTTCATCCCGCCACATGATTGTAACTTTCTTTGCTTGATTTTGATAAGCAACTTTTGCGATGATTCTTGCAAACTCACAATCTGAAACATCAGCGTTGATTACAAGTTCTTGTTCAGGTTGAAGATTTACTCCAACTTTAATTACTAGATTTGCGTATTCTTCAAGTTTGGTTTTATCAATAAAAATATTCATAGATTAAATGTAACCTAAAAAAAATAAATTGACAAATACTATACAATTTTATTGTAAAATTATTTTTTGTTTTGAAATTTTCCTCTTTGAATAAAATCCATTTTGCTAAGTTGTTTCTTTGTTGAAAATTTTACATCAATAATTTCTTCAGAATTTGTTTTATTATGAAGTTTGTTATTGTAAAAATTTTGTTTACAAGTTTCTACAGTTTTTAGCCATGATTCATCTTCTGGAACTTCGAAAGTCATTTTTTGTTTCGTTACAGGATGAATAAAAACTAATGTTTTTGCATGAAGAGCAAGCCTTCCAAATGGATTTGTTTTTGCTTTATAATTTTCATCACCAGCAATTGGATATTTATTCCCAGACAAGTGAACTCGGATTTGATTTTTTCTTCCTGTATCAAGATTCAATTCAAAGAATGAATAAACTTTTCCTTCTTTTAAAATTTTATAATTTGTTCGAGCAACAACAGTCTCATTTTTATCATCTTCTTTGGGAATATAACCAATATGTTGTTTGTTGTACGCAATTTTATCATTAATAATTCCAGATTTCTGCTTAAAATAATCTGATTTGTATTTTGGATTTTCTGCAACAGCTACATAAGTTCTTTCCAAAATCATTTTATGCCAAGTATTCATAATTTGCTGTTGCATTTCTTGAGAAAGTGCAAACATCATTACGCCAGAAGTTTCTTTATCAAGTCTGTGTACTGAAAATGGACGATGAGTTTTTGACCAACTTCCTTTTTTTTGCATAATATTTTCTATTAATTGAATTGCAGTTTTTCCATGAAATCCTTCGTATGGAACTGAAAGCATTCCTGCAGGTTTTGAAATAATAATGAGATATTCGTCTTGATATAAAATGTTTAAATTTTTAATTTTTGTTTCCTTAAAAAAATATAAAGTAAGTATACATTTATTTTTACATCTTGAATAGTATTAGATTTTGTTTTATTTTATTAAAGTATGAGTAATTTGATTAAAATTTCTGTTTTAAGGCGATTTTTATTATCAATTTTGATTTTTTTCTCTTTAGTAAATTTTTCATTTGCTTATGATAGAATTGTTTCTCTTTCTCCTTCAGGAACTGAAATTATTTTTGCATTAGGTTTAAATGATAAACTTGTTGCACGAACTGACTTTTGTACATTTCCAGAAGAAGCAAAATCAATTGATTCTGTTGGTGGCTTTGATGGAAAAAGTTTTAACATAGAAACTATTTTATCGTTTAATCCTGATTTTGTTTATTTAACTAATGGAATGCATAATCATCTTATAAATATTCTTGAAGGTTTGGGTATAAAAGTTTATTTATCTGATGTAAATTCAATTGAAGATATTTTTAATGAAATTATAGATGTTGCAAAACTTTTTGAAATTGAAAAGATTGGAAAACAATATATTGAAAAAATGTCTTTAGAATTAGGTGATATAAAAAAAGATAATATTCAAAAAACAATTTATTGCGAAATTTTTAATTCACCATTTTTAACTTGCGGAAAAAATTCTTTTATAAATGATATTATTGAATATGCTGGTGCCAAAAATATTTTTGATTTTTTAGAATCTTCTTATCCACAAGTTAGTGAAGAAATTATTATTATGTCAAATCCACAAATTATTATTGCTCCAGATTATTCAGAGTATGATTTAGAAAAAATATATTATCGTAATGCTTGGCAAAGTATTGATGCGATAAAAAATAAAAAAGTATTTTCAGTAAATGGTGATGTTTTTACAAGACCTGGACCACGAGTTGTTGAAGCGGTAAAATTATTAAAGGAAATTCTAAATGAAAACTAATATTAAAAATAAAAAAGATTTTTCTATTATTTTAATTTTATTTTTAATTATATTATTTATTTCGTTTGTTGTTTCTATTTGTGTCGGCTCTCAAAAAATTTCCTTAAATGATTTATTACAAATTTTTAATTTTCAAAAGCAAGATAATGTTGATAATAAAATTTTGATGTTAAAAAATATTATTTTCAAAATTCGTATACCTCGTTCTTTACTTATAATGTTTTCAGGATTTACTCTTGCTGGTTGTGGTTGTATATTTCAAGGTTTTTTTAGAAATCCTTTAGCTGAACCAGGAATTCTTGGAATTTCATCTGGTTCAACATTAGGAGCTGTTTTTTCATTATTACTTCCAAGTTTTTTTAGTTTTAAGTTTATTCAACCTATTGCATTGTTTGCTTTTTTAGGTGCAATTATTTCTGGAATAATAATTTTCTTGTTATCATTAAAATCAAATAGTTTTACAAGTACATCTTCTATAATATTAACAGGAACTGCCTTAGGAACTTTTTTTTCTTCAATTACTTCAATTATATTACTTTCAAAACAAAATCAATTACATTCTATTTATGTTTGGCTGTTAGGAAGTTTTTCGGGTAAAGGTTGGAATGAATTTTATTTTTTAATTTTACCTTTTTGTATTTCAATTATTTTAATATTTGTTTCTGGAAAATTTTTAGATTTGTTATCAGTTGGAGAAATTTCGGCACAAACTTTAGGTCTAGATATAAAAAAAACAAGGTTATTAGTTTTGATAACTGGTGCGATTGGGGTTTCTTCTTCTGTTTGTGCAGGTGGAACAATTGGTTTTGTTGGATTGATTTGTCCTCATATTATTAGAAGTTTATTTTCTTCAAAGCATAAATATTTAATTCCTTTATCAATTTTATTTGGTGGAATTTTACTTTTGTTATCAGATATCTTAGCAAGAGTTTTAATTTCTCCGATTGAATTACCGGTTGGAGTAATAACATCATTATTAGGTGCTCCATTTTTTATTTCTTTGATTTTTTCAAAAAAAGATTTTTGATTTATGTAGGAGTTATAATGAAAAATATTTTAAGAGTTGAAAATCTTTTTGCAAAATATAATTCAATGATTTTAAAAAATATTTCGTTCAATGTTTCAGAAGGAGAAGTTGTTTGTTTAATTGGTGCAAACGGTTCTGGAAAATCAACTTTGCTTTCATCTCTTGTGAAATTAGAAATTCCAAATTTTGAATATTCAAGTAATTCAGTTTTTGTAAATAATTATTTAATTGATAATATGAATAGAAGAGAAATTTCAAAAAATATTTCTTTGATGATTCAAAATGAAAGTTGTATTTGGAATTTTTCAGTAATAGATTTTATTACACTTGGAAAATATTTTTATAAAGAAAATTTTGATAAAGAAGTTGAATATGTTTCAGATTTGCTTGATATTAAAAATCTTCTTGATAAAAATATAAATTGCATTTCTGGTGGAGAATTTCAAAAGGTAAGAATTGCTCGTTCGATTTTTCAAGATGCAAAAGTTATGCTTTTAGATGAACCAACATCTGCATTAGATATAAATTATCAATTTAATTTATTGAGTAAAATAAAAAATGTTGTGAAAGAAAAAAATATTTGTGCAATAATTTCAATTCATGATATAAATATTGCATCAATTTTTGCTGATAGAATTTTTTTATTAAAAAAAATTAATTCAATTTCTGAAAATGAAAATCAATTAGTAATTGGAAATCCTAATGAAATTTTAAATTCAAATGAATTATCTTTTGCGTTTAAAACAAATTTTGGAACTTTTATTCACCCTGAATATAATAAAACACAAATCTATGTAAAAGGATATTGATTTATGAGTGATAAAAAAATTAAAAATACATTTATGCCAATTTCAAAAGAAGAATTACAAGAAAGAAATATTGAACAACTTGATTTTATTTTTGTTTCTGGTGATGCTTATGTTGATCATCCTTCTTTTGCAGTTGCATTACTCGGTCGCCTTCTTGAAAAAAATGGATATACAGTTGGTGTAATTGTGCAGCCTGATTGGAAAGATATCGAAGCTTTCAAGATTTTAGGAAAACCAAAATTAGCTTTTTTAGTAAGTGCAGGTGCAATGGATTCGATGGTTGCAAATTACACTGCTAATAACAAACCTCGTTCAGAAGATGCTTATTCACATGGTGGTGAAAAAGGTCATCGTTCAGACCGAGCGATTATCACTTATGTTTCAAAAATTCGTGAAGCGTATAAAGGTGTTAATGTTATCATTGGTGGAATTGAAGCAAGTTTACGACGAATGACTCATTATGATTATTGGTCAAACACAGTTAAGCATTCTATTTTGCTAGATTCAAAAGCAGATTTGTTGCTTTATGGAATGGGTGAGTATTCAATTTTAGAAGTTGCTGAAAAATTAAAATCAGGAATGAATGCAAATGAAATTCGTGGTGTGCGTGGAACTTGTTGGCGAACAGGAAAAGAAAGTGAGTTACCAAAAAATTATATCGATATAAATGGAAAAGAGCAATCTGTAATTTATCTTCCAAGTTTTGAACAGGTAAGTAAAAATAATGAAGAATCAAAAATTGAATTTGCAAAATCATATAAATTGCAAGAAGAAAATACAGATGCAATTTCTGCTACAATTTTAATTGAACAAAGTGAATCTCGTTTTGTTGTGCAAGAACCACCATCACTTCCTTTATCAACAAAAGATTTTGATGAAGTTATGGAACTACCGTTTACAAGAAAGTGGCATCCTATGTATGATAAAAAAAATTCTCAAGGTAAATCTGGTATTCCTGCATTAAGCGAAGTTGAATTTTCTTTAGTTAGTAATCGAGGATGTTTTGGTGCCTGTTCATTTTGTGCCATAACATTTCATCAAGGAAGAAGAATACAAACTCGTAGTCATGAATCTTTAATTAAAGAAGCAAAACAATTAACTCAAATGGAAAACTTCAAAGGATATATTCACGATGTGGGTGGACCAACTGCAAACTTTAGACAAGATGCTTGTGAAAAACAAAAAAAATATGGGGCTTGTAAAAATAAAGATTGTCTTGGAACTAATCCTTGTAAAAATTTAAATGTTGATCATAGCGATTATGTTGAACTTCTAAGAAAACTTAGGGAATTAAAAGATGTAAAAAAAGTTTTTATCCGTAGTGGAATTAGATTTGATTATTTAATGTTAGATAAAGATAAAACTTTTTTCAAAGATTTATGTAAGTATCATATTTCAGGACAATTAAAAGTTGCTCCTGAACATACCAGCGATAAAGTTTTATCTTTAATGCGAAAAAGCACACATAAAGTTTATGAAGAATTTTCTGAAGAATATAAAAAAATAAATTCTGAATTAAATAAAAAACAATTTTTAGTTCCATATTATATTTCAGGTCATCCTGGAGCAACTTTAGAAGATGCTTTATCAGTTGCATTGTATTTAAAGAAAACAAAATTTGTTCCTGATCAAGTTCAAGATTTTTATCCAACTCCAGGAAGTTTATCTACTTGTATGTATTATACTGAATTAGATCCTCGCACAATTGAAAAAATTCATGTAGCAAAAGGTGCTAATGAAAGAAAATTACAAAGAGCGTTATTACAGTTTAATAAACCAGAAAATAAAAAATTAGTTATAGAAGCTTTAACAAAAATCGGAAGACTTGATTTGAAAAATAAATTACTTAACTAAATATTTTTCTCGATTAAGAATTGCTTTTCTTGTATTTTCTGCTGTATTTAACAAGTAAGATAGAAGTGTAGAAAAACTTTGAAATAGATTATTTATTTTAATGAAAATATTTTTTGTTTTTTTTACACTTCTTGCTTTTATTGCATTTTGTATTTTATTCCAATTTACAAAAATCAATGGAATAAATAAAATGGTTAAGCTAATTGTTTTTGAAATTTTAAATTTTTTGAATAAGGGAATTTTATCTAATTCATTTTCAAGTTGATAAATACTTGTTGTTTCAAAAATTATTAAAGCAATAAAAGATGTAACAAATAATCTTACTGTGTATAATAAACCCTTTAATGAATTTTCAAAATTAAATTTAATAGAATCTGTGAATTCGATACTGCTAATTAAAATAATTCCTGAACAAATAATAGGAATGAATAAAAGTTTTTTTATACTTCTAAAATTAATTTTTGCAATAAAAAATAAAATACATCCAATAAAAAAATAAAAGCCACATTGAAAAAAATAATTTTTAATTTCAATATTATTGTTTTGTGAGAATAATCTTATTGAAATAAAACATAAAAAAATAATTTTTAAGAGTGCAGGAGTTTTATGAATTAAAGTTGTGTTATATTTGTAACTGAATAATGATTCTTGCATGATTTTACCAAATTAAATCTTCTAAATTTTTGTATGAGCTAAATGGATAATGTAATTCAAATTCTTCCCATTGAGATTTTTCCATCTTTGTAGCATTTTCTGTTGTGTCATCAAAAACTAATTTTCCATTGTTGATTATAACAACTCTATTTGTTAATGCTAAAATTTTTTCAATTTCGTGAGTAAGAATAATTATAGTTTTATTTTCTTCTTTTAATTTTTTTAATAAACTCGTAACAAGTTTTACACCTTTCCAATCAAGATTTGCAAAAGGTTCATCTAAAATAATTATATCACAATCTAATGCAAGAATTGAAGCAATTGCTAATCTTCGCTTTTCTCCTCCTGACATTAATCTTGCAGGATTATGTTTTTTGTTTTCTAATTCACAAAATGATAAAACTTCTTTTAACTTTTTTTCAGTTTCATCTTTTCTTAGATTTAAATTTTTTAATCCAAATAAAATATCTTCTTCTGGTGTTTCACCTAAGATTTGAGAATCAGCATCTTGAAAAATAATTCCAATATGTTCATTTATATTAAACTCTTTTGAGTTGTTAATAATTTTTCCAGAACTTGATTTTTCTAAATTTGCAATTATGTTCATTAAAACAGTTTTTCCTGAACCATTAGAACCTGCGATTAAAATAAAATCATTTTTGAAAATTTCAAAATTTATATTACTTAGAGATTCTTTTCCGTTAGGAAATTTTTTAGAAATATTTTCAATTTTAATTAAAGGAATTTTAATTTCTGTTTTCATCTTTTCTCCAAATCAATATAAATAATTTTTTATAACTGAATAAAATTTTTTCGAAAGTAAAATGATTAGTATCACTTTTATAATTGTTCCGGGTAAAAATGGAATTAAAATTGTATATATTGATTTTATAAAATTAATTCCTGTATTGTGCATAAAGCCAAAAATTCCTAAAGAAAAAATTACAAAAAATCCTATTAAAGTTATAATTGTTAAAACAAAGTATTGATATACTGAATTTTTATTTTTGTAACCTAAAAGTAGTTTAGTTAATAAACCAACAATTAAAGCAGAAAATAAATAACCGATAAGAATTCCTCCTGTTGGGCCGTTCAGAATGACTTGAATTCCTCCTTTTCCTGTAAAAACTGGAATTCCTAAAATTCCAATTATTAGAAAAATCAAAACTGATAAAAATCCATAAACAGGACCTAATAAAATTCCATTCAAAATCGCTATCATATCTTGAATGGCAATAGGTATCCCCATAGGAAGTGGTATTATAATGAAACTTCCTGCACATAGCAAAGCGGAAAAAACTATTGTTAAAATGTAAGCTGTCATTGGTTTTTCGGTTTTCACTATAATTATGGTAGCAAAATACAGATATCTTTGTCAATTAAAATCAAAATAATGTAGATTATTGTTAAAATTTTTAGTATATTATAGATATATTTTATCAAAATTTAGTTTGAGTTCCAAACTTTTATGGGAGAAATATGAAAGCAAATAAAATTGTTCCAGTAACTTTACTTACAGGTTACCTTGGCGCAGGAAAAACTACTTTACTTAATTATGTTTTGAATAATCAAAAAGGTTATAAAGTTGCTGTTATCGTAAATGATATTGGCGAAGTAAATATCGATGCAAACCTTATCGCAAAAGGTGGAAGTATTGTTGAAGAAGACAGCGTTGTTCCTCTTGAAAATGGATGTATTTGTTGTAATTTGAAAACTGACTTGATGGAACAAATTGTTTCTATCACAAAAACTGGAAAGTTTGACTATATTTTAATTGAAGCAAGTGGAATTTGTGAACCAGTTCCAATTGCGCAAACAATTTGTGCTTTAGATGGTTCAGCCGAAGATCAAGGTCTTCCTGCTATTGTTCGTCTTGATAATATTGTTGCAGTAGTTGACGCACTTCGTCTTGTAAGTGAATTTGGTGGCGGAGATAAACTTTTAGATGATAACAAAGGTGAAGAAGATATTGCAAATCTTTTAGTTCAACAAATTGAATTTTGTAACACAATTTTAATTAACAAAACTGATTTAGTTTCACCAGAGGAATTAAAAAAAGTAAAAGCAGTTATTAAAACTTTACAGCCTCATGCAAAAATTATTGAAACAACAAAAAGTCAAGTTGAACTTTCTGAAGTTTTAGATACAAAACTTTTTGATTTTGAAAAAGTTTATGGAACTGCTCGTTGGGTAACTGAACTTGAAAGTTCTGAAAATGAACACGATGATAGTGAAGAACATCATCATCACGACCATGAACATCATCACGACCACGATGAAGATGATGATCATTCACATTGTGATCATGAACATGGCAAATGTTGTTGCGGACATCATCACGATGAAAATCATCAGCACGGAGATGAATACGGAATTTCAACTTTTGTATATTATCGCCGTCGACCATTCAACAGAATGAAGTTAGAATTGTTTGCAGAAAATTGGCCAGAGTCAGTAATCAGAGCAAAGGGTATGATGTGGTTTTCTGATGAAGATGATGCTGCTTATCTTTTTGAACAAGCTGGAAAACAAATTTCTGCATCCTTTGCTGGAATGTGGCTTGCTACTGCTGATGAAGAACAAATTGCTCAGGCAAAAGCAGATGATGAGCGAATTGCAAATATTTGGGACGATAAAGTTGGTGACAGAGAAATTAAATTAGTTTTTATCGGTCAACATATGGATAAAGAAAAAATTTGCAAAGACCTAGATGCTTGTCTTGATTAAAATTTTTAATTATTTATGACAGAACAAAAAATAGATTACAACAGAATGATGGAAGATGAGATTGCAAATTTCTCAAATGAAAAAAAGCCAACTTTACTTCTTCATTCTTGTTGTGGCCCTTGCAGTACAACTTGTTTAGAACGATTGATAGAAATTTTTGATGTTACAATTTATTTTTATAATCCAAATATTCAACCAAAAGAAGAATTTGATTTTAGATTAGAAAGTCAAAAAAAGTTTTTATCGAATTGTAAAAAAATGAAAAATGTAAATTTAGTTGTACCAGAATATAATACAAATGAATTTTTGAATTTTATTGATTTACAAAATTTTCCAGAACGAAAACATGAAAGAGAATGTGGAAGTCGATGTTCTGAATGTTATTTATTACGACTAAGTGCAACTGCAAATTATGCTTGTAAAAATAATTTTGATTATTGGACAACAACATTAACTGTTAGTCCTCACAAAGATTCAAGGTTGATAAATGAAATTGGTTTTGAATTATCAAAATCTGATTTATATAATAATTCAAAATATTTGCCAAGTGATTTTAAAAAGAAAAATGGATATCAGCGTTCAATTCAATTATCAAAAGAATATGAACTGTATCGTCAAAATTATTGTGGTTGTATTTTTGGAAAACTTGCAGATGAAAATTTTATAAAAAGCAAAGAGGAAAACAATTATGGCAATTCATAAATCAGGTGAAGATTATTTAGAAGCTGTTATGATGATTCACAAAGAAAAGGGAAAAGTGCGTTCATCTGATCTTGTAAAAAAAATGGGATTTTCAAAACCAAGTATTAGTAACGCAGTTGCGCTTTTAGAAAAAGATGGCTACTTAATAATGAATGATGATAAAACTCTCGAGTTAACTCAAAAAGGAAAAGATGTTGCAGATAAAATGTTTGAACGCCATTCATTTTTTGTAAAGTGGCTTGAGTCTTTAGGAGTTTCACCAGAAGTTGCTGAAGAAGAAGGTTGTGCAATCGAACACAATGTTAGCGACGATACTTTTAACAAAATAAAAAATGCTTACGGAAATCAAATAAAAAATTAAATTAAATCTTTTTTGTTGAAAGGCGTAATGCATTTAACACTACACAGATTGAACTTAATGCCATTGCACAACCTGCAATCATTGGATTTAATAAAATTTCAAAATGCGGATATAAAATTCCAGAAGCTAATGGAATGCTAACAGAATTATAAAAGAAAGCCCAGAATAAATTTTGTTTAATATTTCTCAATGTTAGTTTACTTAAATTAATTGCTGAATCAACATCTTCAATTCCATCTTTCATCAAGACGATATCAGCAGACTCAATTGCAATATCAGTTCCGTTTCCTACAGCGATTCCAACTTCTGCTTGAACTAAAGCAGGAGCATCATTTATTCCATCTCCAACCATTAATACAGATTTGCTTTCTTTTTGGAATTGTTGAATAATAGTTGCTTTTTGGTCTGGCATTGTTCTTGCAAATATTTTATCGATACCAACTTTCTGTCCAATAATTTGTGCTGTCTTGAAACTATCACCTGTAATCATTGCAACTTCAATTCCTTTTTTATGAAGTTTTTTTATTACATCAAAACTTTCTTCTCGAATTTCATCGCAAATTCCAACAATTAATTCAATTTCAAATTTTTCATTTTGTTTAATTGCAAGACAAATTACTGTGTCACCATCATTTTCAAATTCATTTATTTTTTCTGAAATTTCATTTGAGATAAAATAACTTGTTGTTTGCGATAATCCAATTTCTTCTATAAAATTTTTGCTTCCTACAAAAACATTTAATGCTTCATCTTCGTTTGGAATTATCAATTCTGATTTGATTCCTTTCCCAGAAATATTTTCAAACTCAGTTACAAAAATTTCTGAATAATTAATTTTCATATTATCAGCTTTTTCAAGAATTGCTTTTGCAAGTGGATGGTCTGAGGCTTGTTCTACAGCTGCTAAAATTGAAAAATATTTTTCTAAAGATGAACTATCTTTTTTGTTGCATTCAAAAACTGATGTTACTTGTGGTTTACCTTTTGTTATCGTTCCCGTTTTATCAAATACAACTGTATTGATTTTTCCACATTGTTCTAAAGCTTCACCTGAACGAACAAGAATTCCTTTTTTTGCGCCAAGTCCTGTTCCTGTCATTATTGCAGTTGGAGTTGCAAGTCCTAATGCACAAGGACAAGCAATAACTAAAACAGAAGTAAAAATTCTTAAAATAAAATTAAAATCTTCTCCTGCAAGTAACCAACAAATTGAAGCAAACAACGCAATGCAAATTACAGTTGGAACAAAAATTCCTGCAATTTTATCTGCCACCTTACTGATGGGCGCTTTTTTACCTTGAGCTTCTTCTACAAAAGAAATTATTTTTGCTAAAGTTGTATCTTTCCCGATAGCTGTAACTTTTACAACAATTATTCCATTTTGATTAAGACTTCCTGCAATAACATTCGAATCTATATTTTTTTCGATTGGTAAACTTTCTCCAGTTAACATTGATTCATCAACGGTAGTTTTACCAAAAATTATTTTTCCATCAAGAGGAATTCTGTTTCCAGGTTTTACAAGAATTAAATCTCCAACAAAAATTTTTTCAATTTCAACTTCAATTGCTTGTTGAAAATTTTCTCCATCCTTCCAATCTTCTGGAAGCACAAAAGCGGTTTCTGGTGTTAAAGAAAGTAAAGCTGAAATTGCGCTTTTTGTTTTTTCTGTACTTCTTCCTTCTAAAAATTTTCCGGTCATGATAAAAGTTAAAATCATTGCGCTTGATTCAAAATAAAGATTATGAACTTCAGTTAAATTTATTGGAATAAAAAAAGTTAAAACTAATGAATAAATAAAAGAAGAAAGAGAACCAACTGCAACTAAAGTGTTCATGTTTGGATTTTTATGAAGCGCAGAATTTATTCCGTTGATTAAAATTTTTCTTCCTAAAAATAAAGTTATAGAAGATAAAATAAGTTGAATAAGAGCAAAGTTAGTTGGATAAAATTCTGGCTTAAAAATTTTAGGTAAGGTAAGGGAAGTTCCATTTATTTTTATCATGTGCCCCATTGAAACATACATTAAAAATAAACTAACTATCCAAATAAAAATTAGTTGTGTTTTTTGTTCTTTGATTTTTTTTGAAGAATTTTCAAAATTGTTTTTTGCTGATAAATTTTCTTTGTTAGAATTTTTTGTTGTGTCATCTTTTAATGTAATTCCAAAACCAGCTTTTTCTACTACAGAACAAATTTTTTCTTGCGAACATTTTTTTTCATCATACTCAATCGAGAGTTGCTTTGTTGTTAAATTTACAGAACTTGATTTTACTCCATCAAGTTTTCCTGTAACTTTTTCAACTGCACTTGAACATGCAGCACAAACCATTCCCTCGATATTGTATGACTCTTTTATCATTTTATTTTAAGAACCCTTCTATAATTTTTTGTTCTGCTTCTTCTTCAGTTAAACCTAAAGTTCTGAGTTTTAAGATTTGTTCTCCTGCAATTTTTCCGATAGCAGCTTCGTGAATTAAAGAAGCATTTTCGTTTGCAGCAGTTAATTCTGGGGAAGCACTTACAATTCCGTGGTCTGCTAAAATTGCATCACATTCAGAATGACCTGTACAACGAGCATTTCCAACAATGTTAGAACGATAAGTTTGTTTTGAGTTCCCTTTTGCAACTGAACGAGAAATCAAATTTACTGAAGAATCATCTCCATTCATTTCCACATAGAAATCTGTTTCTACAATATCGTTTCCGTCAGTAAGAAGATGTTCTTTGATAATCAAAGTTGCTTCCTTACCAACTTCAACTTTTGTTTTTCGTTTTGTTGAATCAACGCCACCAAGTTGACTTGTATCCATTTCAAGATAAGAACCTTCTTCCAAAACTGCTTCTGTTACAGGGTCGATAGAACGTTGACTGTTTTTAGCTCCTGTTCCGATATGTTTTTCAAGATAAAGTGCTTTTGCATTTTTTCCAACAAAGAATCGATGAATACCATTATGTCGTGCTGGTTCACCATTTTCTGTGTGAATACCACAACCAGCAATAATTGTAACATCTGAATCTTCACCGATGAAAAAATCATTGTAAACTAAATCATCTACTTTTGCGTGAGTTACACAAGCGGGAATAAAAACTTGTTCGCCTTTTGTTCCTGGCTTGATGTGAACTTCCAATCCCGGATTATCAGTTTTAGATTCAATTTTGATATTTTCTGTAGATTTTCTTGCAGCACTAGAACAGTTTACTCTAATGTTGTAAGCACCTTTGAATTCTTCGCCATCCCAATCTGAAATTTCTTTTAAGAGTGCGTTTGTTTGTTCATCTATTTGTGGTTTGTTGTTTTCCATATTTCAACCTTCTTTTCGAATTATCGAACTTCTCTGCCTTTTGGGCATCCAAATTTTCCTACGGATGAATTTTGTAAGATTTCTGGTAAAAGCATAATTCCTGGGCCTTGCTTTGTTACTTTTCCGTCGCCAATAACTACGATTACATCTGCGATTGATAAAATTCTTTCTTGATGTGAAATTACGATGATTGAACCATTTCTTTCTGAACGGAGATTTTTAAAAACATCAATAAGATTATTAAAACTCCACAAGTCAATTCCTGCTTCAGGTTCGTCAAAAACTGAAATTCTTGTTTTACGAGCTAAAACAGTTGCAATTTCAATTCGTTTAATTTCTCCACCAGAAAGGGCTGAGTTGATTTCGCGGTCAAGATAATCTCTAGCACAAAGTCCAACTTTATGTAAAAGTTCAGATATGTCTTTTTCTGCAAGTGGCTCTGGGGAAGCAAGTGCGATTAAATCTCGTACAGTAATTCCCTTAAATCTTACAGGTTGTTGAAAAGCAAAACTGATTCCTTTTTTTGCTCTTTCTGTTATATCAAGATTTGTAATATCTTCATCATCAAGATAGATTTTTCCAGAGTGAGGTTTTTCAATTCCTGCAATAATTTTTGCAGTTGTTGTTTTTCCTCCACCGTTTGGACCTGTGATTACCACAAGTTTGTTATCTGGAAATGTTGCATCTATTCCGTTTAGGATTTTATCACCTGTTGGTGTTATCCATTCAATATTTTCAAGTTTTAACATATAATTTTCCTATAAAAATAATAATAATTCACCTATAAGATAAGTATAACAATTTTATGTATAAAAAGCAAGGGAAGAATAAATTATACTTCATTTTGAAATAGAATTTTCTTAGTTTTCTTTTTTATAAAATTTATGATATAATTGCCATTGATATGAAAAAAATTTGTATAATTTCTGGAGCAAGTTCTGGGATGGGAATTTGCTTTGCAAAACAGCTTTTAAGTTTTCGTAATTTTGATGAAATGTGGCTTATTGCCCGAAGAAAAGAACGATTAGAGGAACTTGCAATTCAACTTAATTCAATTTCTAAAGATACTTCAATTCGTTGTATTCAAGGTGATTTAGCTGGAAATTCTGGAGTTGAGTTTGTTAAAAATTTATTGCAAGAAGAACAAAAACAACAAGATTTTATCATCGATACTTTGGTAAATAACGCAGGGTACGGAACCTACGGAACTTTTGAAGATACAGATCTTGAACGCCAACTTGGAATGATTGATTTGAATGTTTATTCTCTCACAGGAATTTGTTACGCTTCTTTACCCTTTCTACAAAAAGGTTCTCTTGTGATAAATGTGGCTTCTCTTGCTTCTTTTGCGCCTTTAGGAAATTTTGCAGTTTACGGTGCAACAAAAGCTTTCGTTTACAGTTTTAGTCTTGCCTTAGCCGCTGAACTTGAACCTAAAGGAATTTTTGTAGAAACCTTGTGCCCTGGACCTGTTGATACAGAATTTGCAAATGTTGCTTCTTTAGGTGCTAGAAAAGTTGTAAAAGACGGAAAATCCCCAGAAAAAGTAGTTACTCATTGTTTAAAATGTGTTTCTCAAAAGCGATATATTTCTATTATGGCTTTAAAATGGAAATTCAAGGCATTTATGAGTAGATTTATTAGCAAAATTTGGTTTGCTCGATATACTTTTAAGCACGAAAAGAGACCTTCAAACTGATTTTTTTGCTAAATAGTTAGAAAGCCCAACCAAATGCTGCCGAAACTGAAGGAATCCAGAAAAAATCAGACTTTGAAGGATAAAATGCAAAATCTGCACCAAAGGACATAACAAATTTATCTTTTGTTACAATTTGGTAACCAACGCCAGTTTGTAAGTTCAAATTATAAATCATTCCTAAAGTTCCGCCTGCAAGGGCTTTTATAAACAAACCGTTTGGTGATGTTCCTAAAGGATAGTAAGAAACGCCACCTAAAATTCCAACTGCTGTAGGAAAGTAAATTGCGTTTAAGCTTTCAACACTTAAAATGATACCTAATCTTTTTTCTAGAAAAAATTCCCAGTAAATCGGAGTTCTTGTAATTTCTGTAAATGAGTCTTGTGAGTTAAAACCTGTTAATGCTGAAACTGAAAAACCAAAAATCGGGGAAAGAATATCCGCCTTTATTACGAATTTTATAGGTTCATTTTCTTCTGGATATTCAAATTCCTCAAAATCTTCTTCACCATGTGGAATTTTGTTTTCTAAAACTTCTCTTTGAAGTTCTTCTGGAGTTTTTATATTTGATTTTTGATTTTCAGTTGATTCTTGGGCAAAAGAAAATCCAGTTATTGCAAAAATTAAAATAATTGATAAAAGTTTAGTTTTCATATTATGTATCTTATCAAGGCAATAGAATTTTGTCCACAATTCCACTCATATAAGCAATAGCAATTCCGTAGTTTGTCATTGGAACATTAGATTTTTGTGCTTGATTTTGTCTTGAAACCACATAAGTTGAATTAAACATACAAGCTCCACAATGAATTATCAAATCAAACTGCAACAAATCCTCTGGAAAGTCATTTCCGTTTACATGAGTGATGGAAACTTCAAAGCCAAGAAATTTTTTTAGCATAGCAGGAATTTTTACAGTTCCGATGTCTTCTTGTAAAGGTGCGTGAGTACAGGCTTCTGCAATTAAAATTTTAGAATCTGGTGTTAATTTTGAAATTTGTTTTGCGCCTTCTACAAATTTTTGCAAATCTCCTTTGTTGGCTGCTAACAAAATTGAAAAAGAAGTTAAACCTGATTCACTTGGCTTATTTTCGTAAACAAATTTGAAAACTTGGGAATCTGTAATTATCAATTTTGGAGGATTTTTTAATGTGTCCAAAGTGTGAATAAATTTGTCAGTCGTACAACTTATCACACTACATTTTTTATCCAAAAGTTCTCTGATAATTTGAACTTGTGGCAAAATAAGTCTGCCTTTTGGCGCTTGAATATCCTGTGGCATAACTAAAAGAACAAGATCATCTTCTTTACAGAGATTTTTTGTAAAGGATTGCTTTAAAAAATCTTCTGGAATTTTTCTAATAATTTCTTTTTTTATGTTATCAAGACCTTCTTTTTTTTGTGCAGAAATTTGAATAGGATTTTCATTTGATAAATTTTTTATTTCATTACAAAATTCTTGCAAAAGAATTTGTTTTTCTTCTGTATCAACTAAATCAGTTTTATTGATAATGGTGATAAAATTCTTTTTTTCAAGTTTTAATCTTTCTATCAACTTGAAAAGTTCAGAAGTATTTGTTATGAATTTTGGATTTTTTGTTTTAAACAAATCTTCAATATCAAATAAAATTAAAGCGATATCAGTTTTTTCGATGGCTAAAAAAGTTTTTTTTATTCGTTCCTGTCCCAATTCACTTGTATCTTCAAAACCAGCTGTGTCTATAAAAACAACAGGTCCAATTCCATTAAGTTCCATTGCTTTGAAAACTAAATCTGTGGTTGTTCCAGCAATTTCAGAAACAAGTGCATGATTTTGTCCAGTTATTGCATTCAAAAAAGAGGATTTTCCGCTGTTTGTGTTTCCAAAAATTCCGATGTGTAATCTTTGTGAATTTGGTGTTTCTGTCATAAATTTTCCCTAATTTTGATAATCTCCACGAGAAAAATCAATTTTACAATTTATTTTATCAAGTTGTTTTTGCAAAAGAGTTAAGCCTTCTGCACTTTCTTCATTTACCGATGCTTTATTGTTGTAAAGTGAATAATTTTTGCGTTGTTCCATTGGCGAAACATTTGGCATCACAACATTTGCTCCCGACAAAATTCCTAAAATTCTTCCTTCTGGATTTATTGTTGAAAGAGCTGTTGTGGCTGGAAGTAAAACCTTGGGATTCATAATTCTTAGTAAAGATAAAATGAAAAGCGTTAAATCTAAATCCCCTTGAGGAAAATTTGCAAATTCAGTTTGTGAATGAGGAATAAATGGCCCAATTCCAACCATTTGAGGCTTTAGTTCTTGAATAAAAAATAAATCTTTTGCAATATCTTCTAAAGTTTGAAAAGGGGAACCTACCATAAAACCTGCTCCAGTTTGAAAACCAAGTTCTTTTAAGTTTTTCAAACAATCAAGTCGATTTTTGTGATTCATATTTTCTGGATGAAGTTTTTTGTAATGAACTGGATTTGCAGTTTCTTCCCGAAGTAAATATCTATCGGCACCAGAATTTTTCAAAAGCTCGTAACTTTCTTTTGATTTTTCTCCAAGTGAAAGTGTGATAGCACAATCTGGATAAGTTGATTTTATGGATTTTAGAATATTACAAATTTTTTCGTCTGTAAAAAAGGCATCTTCTCCGCCTTGTAAAACAAAAGTTCTAAAACCTAATTCGTAGGCGATTTTACAGCAATCTAAAATTTCTTCTTCTGAAAGTCTGTATCGTTTTATATTTTGATTTTTACAATTTATTCCGCAATAAAAACAAGCATTTTTGCAATAATTTGAAATTTCGATTAGAGCTCTGATATAAATTTTATTTGAAAAGTTTTCTTGTCGGATTTTGTTTGCTTTGTTTTGTGCGTATTGTAAGACTAAGTTTTTGTTCTGTAAAAGTTTTGTAAATTCATTTTCTGATAGGGAAGTTGTAGAAAGTTTATCTATAAGAAAAATCAATTGTTCTTTTAACTTATTTTCTGTTTCTACAGCTTCCATAACAGAATTTATTTTAGTTGTTTTAGTTTTCTTTGTAAACTAGAAGTGTTGTTCCTTCTGAATCTTTTAATGTAAGATTTTTTCCAGAAACTTCGTATGCTTCTACTTTAGAAAGCAATTCGATAATTTTTGCTTCAAGTTCCATCATTTCTGCTGGTCCTGCCATTCTAGTTGTGATGATTTGTCCAAAAGATAATTCACCATCATCAGAAGTTTCATAATCAGAAGCAAAACTATTTACAGCTGCGTTTCCAAAAAGTTGTCCGCCACCACCAAATCCAAGAGTGATTTTTTCTTGCAAAGGTTCATCTACAGAAACAACTGCATTTCCGTCATTGTAGAAAGTTAAATTCCAGCTTGTATTTTCAAGATTGATTTCTTTGAAAACTAAAACTGTGTTTTCATCCTTGTTGCGAATAATCAAATTTGTTGTTCCATCTGTTGTTTCAAAAGAGAATTTTCCACCTTTAGATAGAATTTGCAAATATTCACTTTCGATTGAAGATGCTTTTTCATCTCCTGCCATCATTGTTGTAATGATATTTTCTACTGTGATTTTACCTTTTTCTAAAAAAGCTTGTGCACTATAATTATTCACGCCAGAAAATCCAGAAATTTGATAATTAAAATCTTTATCTTCAGAATTTTTGTTTACAGATAAATTTGCTGTGATTTTTTCAGGAAAATCACCATTTTCTGTTGATAAGATTTTTCCATCTTTTTCGATTTTGATTAAATCCCAATCTGTTGTTGTTTTTGTGTATTCTTCGTTACATCCCATAATTGATAAAAAAAGTAACGCAAAAACAAGAAAAATGCTAGATAGTTTTTTCATAAATACATCCTTTTGATTAAAAATTTTTAAGTCTTTATCAATATAACAATTTTTATCATTAAAAGATACACTTTAATTTTTCAAAAAGTGAAAAAATGATAAAAATTACAAGATTGATTATAACTATTGTTGCTCCGGCAGGGCTTGATACTATAAAACTTAAAACAATTCCGATAAAAAAGCAAATAATTGAAACAAAAACAGCGCAAAGTGTTACGCCTTTGTAACTTTTGAAAATTCGCATTGCAGAAAGGGAAGGAAAAATGATAAGACTAGAAATCATCATTGCTCCCATTAATCTCATTCCAATTACAACTGTTAAAGCGGTTAAGACTGCAATCAAAGAATTGTAAAGTGAAACCTTTGTTCCAGTTGCATTTGAAAAATTTTCGTCAAAGGTGATACCAAAAATCCTATTGTAAAAAAAGACAAAAAAGCCCACAACTACAACTGCTAAAATTATGCTGATAATTACATCAGTTTTTGCGATAGATAAAATGCTTCCAAATAAAAATGATGTAACATCTGTATTCAATCCCGAAGTCATGGAAGTAATTAAAATTCCAAGTGCCATTGAACTTGTTGAAATCAAAGCAACTGAAGAATCACCCTTGATATTTGAATTTGAACTTACTCGTAAAAGCAAAAATGCTGATAAAACTGTAATTGGAATTGAAATCATCAAAGGAGATGCATTCAATGCCATGGCAATTGCCATTGAACCAAAAGCTACATGAGAAAGTCCATCCCCAATCATTGAGTATCGCTTTAAAACTAAAGGAACACCAAGTAAAGCGGAACAAACGGCAATTAAAGAACCAGCAATAAGTGCGTAATTTATAAATGTGTAAGAAAACATATCTAAAAATAAATTCATTTTATCTTCCTTTTTTTAATGATGATGAGTGTGATTACAATCGTGATGATGATTGCTCAAAATAACATGACTTGCTTTGCAATCAGAAGAATTACAATCAGTTGAACTTCCACAAGCACAATGAGTTGAACAAACTTCCATATTTGAAAGATTTTCGTAAAATTCAGTTTTGGCATAGTCTTTTGAAGTTCCAAAAAACAATGCTTTTTTATCCATGTGAAGAATATGACTTGCCTGATTTACCGCCCTGTGAATATCGTGGCTAATCATTAAAATTGCAAGTTTTTCAGTTGAGTTTAAGGATTTTATCAATTCGTAAAGTTCATCAGTTACAGCTGGATCTAAACCTGTAACAGGCTCGTCCAAAATAAGCAAATCTTTTGCAGAACATAAAGCTCGTGCCAAAAGAACTCGTTGTTGTTGTCCTCCTGAAAGCTCTTTAAAAGATGATTTTGCTAAATTTGAAATTCCGAGTTTTTCCATATTTTCCAAAGCGATTTTTTTGTCTTCCTTTGTGTAAAATGAAAAAAACTTTTTTTGAGATAAGGTTCCAGAAAGTACAACCTCCAAAACAGAAGCTGGAAAATCTTTTTGAACTAAGGTTTGTTGAGGCAAATATCCCACAGAAATCTTTTTTTCTTTAATAATTGAGCCTGTAAAATTTTTATTTAAACCTAAAATCGTTTTTACTAAAGTTGATTTTCCAGAGCCATTAGCTCCAACAATGCACAAATATTCACCTGCATTTATGGAAAAACTTACATTTTCTACTGCTTGGTATGTTCCATAAAAACAACTCAAATTTTTACATTCCAAAATCATTTTCTGATTTCCTCCACTTCTTTATAGTAAAGTTTACAAATCATTGACAAAAAACTCAAGTGGAAAAAAAGGCTATCTATAAATGAAGTTAAGTGAAGTACACTTCAGAAGTACACTTCAAAACAGATAGCCTTTATCTTAAAAATATTAGAAAATAAAAAATTACATGAGAGTTTTTATAACATCAACAGAAAGCCCTGTACAGTCAGCGATTATATCAATAGAAATTTTTTTAGCAATCAAATTCTTGGCAGTTTGGATTTTTCCTTGATATTCACCTTGTGAAACACCTTTTTCGAAGGCTTCTTCTCGTTGAACTTCTATGTCTGTGGCGTAATCGTATTCCATTAAAAGCATGTTTTGAACCTCCGTTGATTTTCGTTGTAGGCAATCGGCTAAAAATCCGTTTTTAAAACTTCCTTGTTTATTGAAGATTTTTTATTTCATCTATGGAGAGTCCAGTTCCTTGAGATATTTGCTCTAAAGATAATCCCATAGTTAGAAACTTTTTCGCAGTTTGGATTTTTGCTTGATGTTCACCTTGTGAAACACCTTTTTCGAAGGCTTCTTCTCGTTGAACTTCTATGTCTGTAGCGTAATCGTATTCCATTAAAAGCATGTTTTGAACCTCCGTTGATTTTCGTTGTAGGTAATCACTTAAAAATCCGTTTTTGCTAGATTGTTTTATTGCCTTTGTAAAAGGGTCTGGAATTTTGTGATCGATATTGAATTTAACTTGTTCGATAAATTCAGAATATTCATTTAGAACTTTGCAATGCTGTAAAATCGGATTTTTCTTATCTACATTAATATTAATCACTTTTACCGAAATTTCAAGTGGAAAGTTTGGATTTTCGATTTTGTTTTTTAGAATTGAACTTCCAAGCAACTTATCATCAAAGTTCATAAACGCATCTGACAATTTCATTTCACTTTCAGACGGAAAATCTTCTTTCCCATTATAGAAAACATAAAATTCCGGCATGGGAAGTTTGACAAGCGTTTTGCCAAATTTTTTCTTTGGGTCTGTGATTTTTTCGTAGATTCTTGCGATATATTCAAGCATACGGAAAGGCATATTTTCGTTTATTGTTGATTGGTGTTCCACAAGCACCACGATTTTCCCGTCAACCAACATTGCAATATCATTGTAGAATTTCATATACAAAACTTGTTCAATCATAACAGGTTCTATTTCCGTAGTTTTTGCATCAAGATTTGTTCCATGCAAGGCGTTGTACAATGAAATAAAATTTTCCTTTGCTGTTTTATCGTGGGCGAATAAGTCTACAAAAACTGAGTCCTTATAATTACGATTTATTTGAGTTTCAATTTGTTCGTTATCCATTTTTTTACTCCAATTTAACAAATTTTCGCGTAAGAAAATCATTTCCTTACACATACCTTTATTATCAAGAGAAAAATGCAATTTGAATAAATTTCGAAGAAAAAAAATAAATTTCTTTTCATACTTGACGGGGGGGGTAATTGTGGTAGAATTTAATTGACATTTTGTCTATGATTAATTTTTTTTAATTGGAGTTTTTTATGAAGAAAATTTTATTCAGTCTTTTTTGTCTGTTAATGTTGTTTTTTGTAGGTTGTGGTGATAAACCTAATGAAGAATTTGTACCTGAAACACCTACTTGTTCTTCTTGTGGTGTAGAGGTTTCAACTCAAGGAGAACTTTGTACAGAGTGTAAAAAAGTTACTTTGTACAAAAAGTATCTAGGTACTTGGGATGCAGAAGATTATGGATATGTTACTGGGGAAATTAATATCGGAATAGAATGTTATTATACTATTATTTTAGCTGAAGATAGTGTTGCCTTGGATGGTCAAAAGTTTGATTTTAATCCTAAAACTGATGTTTTATTTGATGAGGATATGCCTTCTGAATATGTTTTGCAACCAGGAACAACAACATTTTATTTAAATGTTAATAATAATTATTATCGAGTATATGATAATTTAGATGGTTCTGTTTGTTTTTGTTTCTATTATATTTCTCCTGTAGATGATGCTCTTTCTTATTCTCCTCATGATTACTTTAAAAAAGAATCTTCTGCTGGTAGTGGTTCTGGAGAAACTTCTTCTCTTGAAGGAACATACGCTTTTGAAACAGCAAGTGGTTCTCAAAGAAATGGAACTTTGTTACTAGAAGACGGTAACTGGTCTTGGTCAGGGTCTGGTAATCCTGCTGCTACTTCTGGAACTTATTCTGTAAATGGTAATAAAATTACTTTTAACTGGACTTCTTATGGTTATGATGTTTCAGAAACTATTACAGTAACAACTTCAGGAAATACTTCAACTTGGACTTCTGATGGTGTAACTTTCTTTAGTATGCTATTTAATGTTGTTGATTCAGAAATTACCTTTACTTATTCTGAATAATTTGTAAACAATTGAATTTACACCTTCCTTTTCGGGAAGGTGTTTTGTTTTATGAAAAAAGACAAATCTAAAAAAAAAGCGTAGCCAAATATTGACATGCCGAACCTCAACATAGCTTTTTCACAAATCGCCTTTTCCCTCTCCGTATACTTTTACCACTTTGCAAAAAAAAGTCCCAGCAAAATCTTGCTACTGACGAACCTGCAGTGTAAAAAAAAACTCTGTACATTAACGAAATGTAAAAAAATGCGTAAGTTAAAAACGAAAATGCGAAGCCTTGAGGAGCGTAGCGACGAGCCGCGAGTATTTGCGTTTTTAGCTGAGAGAATTTTTTATTCAATTTGCTAATTTACATTATTTCATTTTTTTACACATACATTTCGTCAAATAACAAAAATTTTATTGATTTTTTTTGCAAAGATGATAAATTTAATCTATGAAAACTGTAAAAAAATTACTGTCAGGCTTAGAAAAAAAATACAAAGTAAATTCAATTTTATCCCCAATTATGATGATTGGCGAAGTTCTCATGGAAGTTTTAATTCCTATGATTATGGCAAAAATTATTGATGTGGGAATCGCAAATCATGATGCAAATTATGTTATAAAAGTTGGACTTCTAATGGTTATGGTTTCTGTTTTTTCTTTAACCTTTGGAGTTCTTTCTGGAAAATTTGCCGCAACAGGCGCTTTAGGTTTTGCAAAAAATCTAAGACGAAAACTTTTTAATAAAGTGCAAGATTTTTCATTTTCAAATTGTGATAAATTTTCAACTGCTTCTTTAGTAACTCGACTAACAACTGATGTAACAAGCACACAAAATACTTACATGATGATAATTCGCACCTGTATTCGTTCTCCAATTATGTTTATAAGTGCAATCATTATGAGTTTTTCAATAAATCCAAGATTAGCGTTGGTGTTCCTAGTTGCAATTCCATTTATTGCAATTCCCGTAGCTTTGATTGCGATAAATGCATTCCCTCGATTCAAAATAATGATGAAAAAATACGACGGACTTAATTCCGATGTTCAAGAAAATCTAAACGGAATCAGAGTTGTAAAAGCCTTTGTTCGAGAAGATTACGAAACAAAAGATTTTCACAATATTGCAGACGATTTACGCAAAACTCAAGTTAGAGCCGAAAAACTTGTAATTTTGAATATGCCAATTATGCAACTTGTAATGTATCTTTCTACTATTGCAATGTTGTGGTTCGGTGGAAATATGATTATCTCCAAAACTATGGAAACTGGAGAACTTGTTAGTTTTATCACTTATCTATCTCAAATTTTGATGTCTTTAATGATGATTTCTATGATTTTCATTATGCTTGTTATGTCTAGGGCAAGTATCGCTCGTATTATGGAAGTTCTGGATGAAGAAATTGACATAAAAAATCCAGAAGAAATTTCTTCTCAAGCAAGTGAAGGTGGATTAACTTTTGTAAAAGACGGTTCAATAAGGTTTGAAAACGTAAGTTTTAGTTACGATAAAACTGAAAAAGATATAGTTTTGTTTGATGCAAACTTAGAAATCGCTTCTGGTTCAACTGTGGGAATTATCGGTGGAACTGGTTCTTCAAAATCAACCTTAGTTCAATTAATTCCTCGTCTTTACGATACTTTACGGGGCGAAGTTTATGTTGGTGGCGAAAATGTAAAATCTTACAATCTAAAAACTCTGCGTGATTCTGTTGCCATGGTTTTGCAAAAAAATGTTTTATTCTCTGGCACAATCAAAGAAAATCTCCGTTGGGGAAATCCTGATGCAACAGATGAAGAAATTATAGACGCTTGTAAATCCTCTTGTGCTCACGATTTTATTTCTAGTTTTCCAGACGGCTACGAAACTCAACTTGGGCAAGGTGGTGTAAATCTTTCTGGTGGTCAAAAACAACGAATTTGTATTGCTCGTGCTCTATTGAAAAAGCCAAAAATTTTGATTTTAGACGATAGTACAAGTGCAGTTGATACCGCTACAGATTTTTCGATTAGACAAGCTTTAGCAAATACCTTGAAAGATACAACAAAAATCATTATTGCTCAAAGAATTTCTTCTGTAAAAGATGCTGATATCATTTATGTTATGGATGAAGGAAAAATCCTTGCCAGTGGAAATCATAATCAGTTGTTAGAAACTTCAGAAATTTATCGTGAAGTTTACGAATCTCAGCAAAATAGCAAAATGGAATAAGGTGGAAAGTAAAATATGGCAAAGATGGGACCAAAAACAAATCCAATGGCAAAGCCTAAAAATACATCAGCAACGATAAAGCGACTTTTTAAATACATCGGAGAAAGCAAGATTTTTTTTATTGCAGTTTTCTTTTGTATTTTAATTAGTTCCGGGGCAAGTATTGCAGGAAATTATCTTTTAAAACCAGTATTAAATAATTATATTCTTCCCTTGATTGGACAGCAAAATCCCAACCTAACAGAATTTATCACTATTCTTTCTGTTATGGCATTGATTTATCTTGCTGGAGTAATTGCAGGATTTATCAACAATCGAATTATGGTACATGTTTCAACAAAAACTTTGTATCGAATCCGTACTGATTTATTTACTCACATGGAAAAACTTCCAATAAAATATTTTGACACTCATTCCCATGGTGAAATTATGAGTTTGTACACAAATGATACAGACACTTTGCGTGAAATGTTAAGTCAAGCGCTACCACAAATGATGTCATCTTTGTTAACAGTTGTATCTTCTTTCGTTTTAATGATTTTTCTTTCACCAATTCTAACAGTTGTCGTAATTCTCATGTTGATTTTGATGATTTTTCTCATTGGTAAAATCGGAAAATTTAGTGGAATGGCTTTTAAGGCGCAACAACAGAGTTTAGGCGCAGTAAACGGCTTTATCGAAGAAATGATGGAAGGTCAAAAAGTTGTAAAAGTGTTTACTCGAGAAAATCAAGTAAAAGAAGATTTTGAAAAACTAAATGATAAACTTTGTGAAGCAGGAACCAGAGCAAATATTTTAGCAAATATCCTTATGCCAATGATGAATAATCTTGGACACATCAATTATGCAATTACTGCGATTTTTGGTGTGCTTTTGATTATTGCAAGGAAGTTGGACTTAGGAACAGTTGTGGCATTTTTGCAATACTCAAAGAGTTTTTCCCATCCAATTACTCAAATGTCCCAACTTTTTAACGGAATTTTGAATGCATTAGCCGGTGCTGAAAGAATTTTTGCTATGATTGATACACCAACTGAAATTTCAGAGGGAAAAATCACTCTTGTAAACGCAAATATTCTTCCTGATGGAAAAATTACACCAGCATTTTTAACAACAAAACAATGGGCTTGGAAAAATGGAGATGAATTTATCAAGTTGGAAGGAAAAGTTGAATTTAAAGATGTAGATTTTAGTTACAATGGAAAGAAAACTGTTTTACATAACATCAATTTAACTGCTCTTCCGGGGCAAAAAGTTGCTCTTGTTGGTTCAACAGGTTCTGGAAAAACAACTATTACAAATTTGATAAATCGTTTTTACGATGTTCCCGATGGAAAGATTTTTTACGACGGAATCGATATCAATAAAATTGATAAATTGGATTTACGCCGTTCCCTTTCTATCGTTTTGCAAGATACTCATCTTTTTACAGGTACAATTGCTGATAATATTCGCTATGGAAAATTAGATGCAAGTCGCAAAGAAATTGAAGACGCCGCAAAACTTGCCAATGCAGATTATTTTATCCGTCATCTTCCCGAAGGCTACGACACAGTAATTTCTGCTGACGGTGGAAATTTGAGCCAAGGACAATGCCAACTTCTAGCAATCGCCCGAGCCGCCATCGCAAATCCGCCAGTTTTGATTTTAGACGAAGCCACAAGTTCTATCGACACACGAACAGAATCTTTAATTCAAAAAGGTATGGATAGTTTGATGGAAGGAAGAACCGTTTTTGTAATTGCTCATCGTCTTTCTACTGTACGCAATTCTGATAAAATCGTTGTGCTAGAAAAAGGCAAAATTATCGAAGAAGGCAACCATGAAGAACTACTTGCTCTCAAAGGAAAATACTACCAGTTGTACACCGGCGCCTTCGAATTAGATTAGAACACCTTTTTTTATGTGTTAGGTAGAAAACTTGTAAAAGAAAAAGTGTAGAAAAAAGGCTTTTGTAATGGATTTAGGTGTAAGAAATTATTGCAAAAAGGCGTAGCCAAAAATGAAACAACGAAGCCCTTTTTTTATGGTAAGTGCAAAAAACTTGTAAAAGAAATAGGTGTAGAAAAAAGGCTTTTGTAATAGGTCTAAATGTAAAAAACTATTTACAAAAGGCGTAGCGAAAAAATGATACAACGAAGCATTGCAAGTGAAACGCAGCACTAGCGAGTTGGAGCATTTTTTCGTGAGAGCCTTTTGTGGATAATTTAATTACAAATAAAATCTACCACAAAAGCCTTTTTTCTAGTATAAATCTCTATTTTACAAGATTTTCTGCGCGTTGTAGTGCATTATCTATATGATCATAAATATTTTCTTCACCCAAAACTTGTGCCATTCCAGTTTTTTGCAATAACATGTATGGCTGTGTGTGAATACCTGAAAGTACGATAGTAACATCTTTTTTGTCACAAGCTTCTTTTAATTGCTCTAAAGCTCTTAATCCACCTGCATCAAGATAAATTGTGTTACGCATTCGTAAAATTATTACTTTATAATCGATATTTGCTCTTGAAAGTGATTGTTCAAATTTTTGTACAGTTCCAAAGAATAAAGGCCCTTCGATTTCATAAACCAAAACACCTTGTGGAATTTCTAAAACTTCTTCTGGCATATCAGAATTGGATTTTGAACTTGAAATACCACCTACGATAGAACTTCTTTGTTCTCGCACTTCTGAAACATCTATCATTTTTTTGATAAAGAAGAAAGCGGCAAAAAGTAATCCAACTTCGATAGCAACAGTTAAATCAATAAAGATTGTGATAACAAAAGTTACTAACAAAACAGTGATATCAGATTTTTGACCTTTGAAAATTCCCTTAATTGCAGGAAATCCAGCCATGTTCCAAGAAACACTTACTAAAACCGCTGCCAAAGATGCCATCGGAATATAAACTACAAATCTTCCCAAAACTAACATGATAAGAAGCAATGTGATAGCGTGAATTATTCCTGCTACTGGAGTTCGTCCTCCATTTTTGATATTTGTTGCAGTTCGTGCAATAGCTCCTGTTGCTGGAATTCCACCAAAAAGCGGACTTGCGATATTTGCAATACCTTGAGCAATCAATTCTGTATTTGAATCATGTTTTGAACCAATCATACCATCTGCAACTACCGCGCTCAAAAGTGATTCGATAGCTGCCAAAACTGCGATAGAAATTGCAGTTGGAAAAAGTTCTACAATTTGATTTAAGTTAAAAGCTGGTAGACTGGGGGCAGGTAGTGATGAAGGAATTTCTCCATATCGACTACCGATTGTATCAGTTTGCCAACCTAAAGTTTTACTGATAAGAAGATTTGCAAGAGTTGCTAAAATAATTACTATTAAAGAACCTGGAATTTTTTTATTGATTTTAGGCCATGCAAAAATAATTATCAAACAAATCAAAGCCATTCCAAATGAATACCAGTTAATTGTATCAAAACATCCTGCGTAAACTTTGATTTTTCCGATAAAGTCCCCTGGCATTTCACCAGTTGTAAGACCAAAAAAATCACCAATTTGAGTTGTAAAAATTGTAACTGCAATTCCCGCTGTAAAACCTGTAATAATTGTATAAGGAATAAATTTTACAAGACCACCAAGTTTGAAAGCTCCCATCAAAATAAGAAGAATACCTGCAAGAATTGTAGCTATCATTAAGCCTGAAAATCCAAATTTTTGAATTACACCGTAAACGATAACAACAAAAGCTCCAGTTGGTCCACCAATTTGAACTTTGCTACCACCAAGAACTGAAATCAAAAATCCAGCAACAATTGCTGTGTAGATTCCTCGTTCTGGTTCAACACCACTTGCGATTGCAAATGCGATTGCTAGTGGAAGGGCAACGATACCAACGATAATACCCGCTGATAAGTCTTTCAAGAATGTTTTTGAGTTGTATCCCTTTAGGGAATTAAACAATTCTGGCTTAAACATAAAAACTCCATCAAAAGTAAGTTATAAAATGAAAAAATCGCCAAATCGTAAAAGATATGAAAATGTTGCGGTTTGGTGTAATTTTTTGTTATTTAGTGAAATTTTCATGATTTTATGGAAGTTTGTCAATAGATTCTATAGAATTTTGTAAATTTCTTTCATTTATGAAAAGTGGTAGTGTTTATTTTGAAAAATTTTCTATTTCGTCCAAGGAAAGACCTGTGCATTCAGAGATGACTTCAACTGAAATGTTCTTTTGAAGCATATTCTTAGCAGTTTCAATAGCTTTTTGATATTCACCATCAGATACACCTTGAGAGTAGCCTTCTTTTTTACCTCTTTGTTCTGCATCAAATTCTGCTAGTCCCCAATCCATATAATCACCCTTTTAATTTACCAATAGTGTCTATTGATAAACCTGTAACCTGTGAGATTTTTTCAATAGAATCACCGAAAGATAACAAATTCTTGGCAGTTTGGATTTTTGCTTGATATTCGCCATCAGATACACCTTCAGAGTAGCCTTCTTTTTTACCTCTTTGTTCTGCGTCAAATTCCGCTAGTCCCCAAGCCATATAATCACCTCTAAAGATTTCGTTCAATTTGGTTCGTTCCACAAGGTCATCAAGTTTGTTTGTAAAATCTGATGTGGACTTCTTATCAATAATATACTCTAGAATTGATTTTTTTTCTACATTTTTTTCGTTTGTAAAAGCAGAGGCATTAAAAACAATTTTGTGAGTCATATCGCCAAATTCTAACTCCGATACTTCTTTACAGTTGTAGTTAAAACTATAACAAGGCAAATTGAATCCGTAAAAATCTTCTTTGCACACAAAAATTACAAAACTTTCTTTTAGTTCTGTGTAATTTTTTCCTTTTGAAAGTGAATCTATATCCATCATAGATTGATAGTAACGACTTCGTTTAGGAAGGTTTTTGTCTAAAACATTTTGAATTTCAATGTCGTAAACACGATTTGAATCTTCCACATAGACATCGAGTCTGATTCCTTTTGACTTGTAATGAGGTGAAATCGTCTTTTGTAAAGTTGGGTATTCAATTTTATCAATTTTGATTTCAAGTAAACGTTCAAGAAATCCTTTGCAAATTTCTGGATTTTGCATTACACGCCCAAACATAAAGTCGTCTGTAAAAGTTAGTTCCTCAATTGGTTTTGCCATTTTGTTCTCCTATAAAATAATTTTGTGTAAAAAATTGCCTTACACATATTCTTATAGGCTCAAAAATTAAAAATTTGTCATTATTTAAAAAAAAATAAAAAATTTTTAAAAAAAATTTAAAAAAAATTATATTGCATTTGTTGTTGTTTGTTGCAGTTTAATGTAAAATTATTGATTTTTTGTTAAAACATCTACTCAAAAAACTCAAAAATCTATAACAACGCAGTGCAAAAAAAATTACAAATCATTTGACAAAACAAAAAGGTGTGTTATAATAAATTGTCAGTATGTGAGTTTTATCTTCACATAAAAACAACTAAATCTTCTAAGGGAGGAAGAAAAAGTGATTAAAAAAATCATGATGGTATTAGCATTGATTACTTTAGTATTCAGTGCTTCCTTCGCAGATGTGTACATCAAAGACCTTGATGGCACAAATGTAGAAGTTGTCTTTACATTTAAAGACGATGCTGCTACAGAAATGGCTGTAATTGGTGATTTCTGTGGTTGGGTAGAACCAGGAATTCCAATGGCAAAAAATGCTGATGGAAAATGGGAAGTAGCCGTTAAATCAACAATGGACGGAGTTCTAAAATATAAGTTCTGGTACAAAGGAACATATATCTATGACTTCAAATCTCCAGACAAAATTGATGACGGATTCGGTGGAAACAACGGTTTGATCGAAGTTTCAAAAGTACTTGCAAAACA